>JABAAC010000191.1 GCA_014238965.1 Phycisphaerales bacterium
CACCGCCAAGGACATCAAAGAGAGCAGGAATGCCAATACGGTGTGTAATGCCATTTCTGGACACTACCGTACGGGAGTTGTGACATTTGAGCGAACCCCCCATACAGTGACTGATCTATCATCTTGGCATGCGACGAACTGCTCTCAAACTGATTCCACTAGCCTTGCTGATTGCCAGCTGCGATCATGGGGCCGCTCAACCTCCATCAACACATCGGCAGCCCGAGCAAGCCGCTCCCGCCACTGCATCTCAGGACACGAAATCGATGAATCCCGACTCAGCGCCGAATCCATTGATCTCCGGCACAGGCCACGACATCACACCACTGACTCAGGGCCAAAAGGCACCCTTGGTCGCAAAACTCACGCCAGCACAGGTTCACGTGACACAAAAAGCCGGCACAGAACGACCGTTCTGCGGCACTTTGCTCGATAACAAGCGTGATGGTGCGTACCACTGCATCGTCTGTGATCTTCCGCTATTCGCAAGCATGAATAAGTTTGACTCGGGTACCGGCTGGCCCAGTTTCTATCAATCCTTCGATCCTCAGCACATTACCCGTACAGCGGACAACAGCCTCGGTGCCCTTCGAACAGAAATATCGTGCGCACGTTGCGATGCACACCTAGGCCATGTCTTTCCAGACGGTCCCCCGCCAACTGGCGAGCGACACTGTTTGAACTCTGAAGCACTGACCTTTGTTGATACTGACCCGAGCGAACGAGCAACGGCCTACTTTGCCGGGGGCTGCTTCTGGGGCATTGAGCATTACTTCCAACAAGGGCCTGGTGTCATTGATGCCCAAAGTGGTTACATGAACGGCTCCTTGGACAACCCCGACTATCGCGCGGTGTGCACCGGAAATACGGGCCACGCCGAAGCCGTCCGCGTGATATACAACCCCTCGATTGTGTCCTACGAACGACTGCTGCAAGCATTTTTCGATATGCACGATCCAACGCAAATCAATCGCCAAGGACCTGACCGAGGCACACAATATCGGTCCGGCATTTACACCGTCACTGACGAACAAACGGCCGCTGCCAAGGCATTCATCGCAACGCTCAATGCATCAGATCAATTGGACAGGCCCATCGCCACCGAAGTGAAGCCCGCGGAAGAGTTCTTCATCGCCGAGGAATACCACCAGGACTACATCGACAAGACAGGCCGCGTCTGCCATGTCGCAGATCCATGGACTGACAACAAGTAGACCTAGCCCTTAGTCGTCTCCGCGAATACGATCGAGTTCTCGCTGTAATCGCGCAACAACATCTGGATGCCCTGCTGCGACGTTTCGCGTCTCCGATGGATCCAGTTCCAAGTCGTACAGTTGCACCGCAAGGGCCCCCTCCGGGGGCTCGACACGCTTGGGTTTCGTGAAGCCGCCAGATCCAAGTCCCTCGATGAGTTTCCACCGGCCAAGCCGAAGTGCGAACATGCCATCGCCACTGTGATGCACGATTGGCCGATCGTCCCACGATGTTGCCAACAAGTTGACAGGCTGACCATCTGGCGACGCCCCTGGCGGCAAATCAAATGCCAATGCCTGGCTAAGCGTGGGCATGAGATCCACCAAACTCAATGGCACATCGCTCAGACCACCACACGGCAGGTGCCCAGGCCACCGCACAATAAAGGGGACGCGATGCCCCCCCTCGTGAATGTCCGCCTTTTGCCCACGCCATCGGCCGTTGGCCACATGTCCAAAACGAGTCACATCAGCCTCAGGCCAATGTGCCCCGTTATCCGAGGTAATGATGATCATTGTTTCCTGGGCAACACCCGCATCTTGAAGCGCACGGTCAATTCGACCGATGCCGCGATCGACATCCACCACAAAATCGCCATACCAACCAGCCTTCGATACCCCCTGCGAATCCTCTGAGGGCAGCCAAGGCGTGTGCGGCGCGGACAACGGAACGTACAAGAAGAACGGCGCGTCAGCTGAGGCATACTCATTGATCCACGCACATGCCGTGTCGATCGTTCGCGGAAGGATGTCAGCGTGCCCAAGGTCTGGTGCGATTTTGCCACCACGCCAATATCCGCCTCCACCGTTGCGACGATGCGCAGAGCCCTTGATCGCCTTTGTTGGCTGCGATTCAACTTCGCGGTCAACAATCCAAGTGACCGGCGCCATGTCGAGCGATGCGGGAATACCTTGCCAGTGTGTGAATCCAAGGTCACATGGGCCATGCGTGATAGGCTTTGACCAGTCAACGGGGTCATGATCGCCCAGCCCAAGATGCCACTTGCCCACACCAAGCGTCGTGTAGCCCAGTTCCTGCAGCACAGATGCCAGCGTGGGTGTCCCCATTGGAATGAGGGCCTTTGATTCTGCACCAAGAACCCATTTCTTCATAGGTGTACGCCATGCGTATTGGCCTGTGAGCATCGCATACCGAGATGGCGAGCACACGGCAGACGCGCTGTGGACATCGGTGCACTGAAGCCCTTCGCTGGCGATGTGGTCAATGTGTGGCGTTGGAATGCGTGAACCAGCATTGCATGCGCCCAGATCACCCACCCCCAGATCGTCAGCAAGAATGAGCACGATGCTCGGACGAGCCGGAGGAGGATCCACGCTTTGGGACAGCATGCACAGCAAAGTAAGAATGAACATGGCCCCGAGGATGATGCCAATGTGTCCCTGCGTCAAGGCTTCAGACACGTACACTGACCTGCAATGTTGAGTCCGATGCTATTACTTGGGGCAATGCTGTGTGCTACGGGCCCGCTGGTCACCGACGAATACGTCGATGATGCGCAATGCGCTCGCTGCCATGCGGAGATCAGCCATGGCTTTCAATCGTTGGGCATGGGCAGATCGTT
Organism: Phycisphaerales bacterium; assembly: GCA_014238965.1. Classification (GTDB taxonomy): domain Bacteria; phylum Planctomycetota; class Phycisphaerae; order Phycisphaerales; family SM1A02; genus JABAAC01. The sequence goes on from JABAAC010000191.1 coordinate 2,837, forward strand.
CACCGTTCCAAAACTTGATGAAGCTGTAGCTGACTTCTCCGCAACTGGCGGGGCGTTCAAACATGCCGCGTCGGGCCAACACTATCGAATGTGGTTTGACGACCAGAATCGCATGTGGATGAGACAGTTTGAACTTGACCATGCCGGTCGCGAAATCAACGGCGTGAGTGTGCAAGCGCACTTCGCCGTAGGCAGCGCCAACCACGCTCGAACGTACCTACACCGATCGCCAAGCGGGGAGTTGTGGGAGTTGCCTGTGTCGTGGTACGCCCATGGCGGATGGAACATGTCGCCTGGATACGACCGAGCCCAGCACGATCGTTTCTCTCGTCCAGTGGGCCGAGAATGCCTGTTCTGTCATAACGCGTATCCAGACACACCCCTTGGTGAAGACCGCCTTGGACGTCCCGAAGTGTTCCCGGAAACACTGCCCTCTGGAATTGGCTGCCAGCGCTGCCACGGCCCAGGTCGGCGGCACGTCGATCTGGCATACACCGCCCATGCCAGCAATGAAACTATCGCAGCAGCCATCTTGAACCCGGCAGATCTCAATCCGATCGCTCAAGATGAAATTTGCCTTCAATGCCACTTGCAGACCACCAGCAGATTGAGTTCACTCGTGCGGCCCTTTGACCGTGGCGACTATTCGTACCGCCCAGGCGAACCCCTCGCTGACTACATCAATCACGTGGACTACGCGGTGCCTGGGCAAGACGACTCATTTGAAGTCAATCATCATGCATATCGCCTTCGGCAGAGCGCTTGCTGGCAAGGCGAAGGGACACTGACTTGTCTCTCTTGCCACGACCCGCACCACAAACCAGCACAAGCAGATCGTGTGATGCGCTACCGTGCGGCCTGCTTGAACTGCCACGCAAGTGAAGACTGTCATGTAGAAGCCAGTACAGGTGCACCACTTGGCCCTAACCCCGACTGCACATCATGCCACATGCCTGTGCGTCGCCCCTCTGACGCCATTCATACAACGGTTACGGACCACCGCATTCAGATTCCACCGAACAATCCTTCGCAATTGCTTGCGCCGCGGGCTGAGAGTCCGCCACCGGCTCAATTCACGCCAATGCTGCACCGTGGCGATTCTTCCTCTGCCCAGTTGATGGAGCATATGGCCCGAATCATCAGTGGCGACAATACCCAGGCGCAGAACTTCGCCGCATCTGTGCCCGCTGATGCGCCCCGTAGGCAACAGCTCATTGCTGCGGAGGCATTGCTTGAATCGGGGCATCATGCATTGGCCGCTGATCGCCTTCGTTCGCTGCTGCAAGACTCACCATGGATTGTGCCTGGCCAAGTGAATCTCGCATTTCTCGAGGCTCAAGTTGGTGGCATCGACGCTGCCATCACACGCATGGAGCAAGTTGTTCGAGAGACGCCACTGGCGGCTGACGCTTGGATCCAGTTGGGACCGTTGTACTGGGCCCAAGACCGCCGCGAAGAGGCCCTCGCTGCTGCCGCTGAAGCAGCCCGACTGCGACCCCTTGGAGCCCAACACTGGAATCGCCTGGGAACATATCTCGCGGCAGGAGGCATGCTTGACCAGGCACAGTTAGCCTTTGCACGATCAGAGGCCCTTCTTCCAGGCAACCCAAAGAACGCCTACAACCTAGGCTTGGCCCAGTGGAAATTGGAACGGTACACGGATGCTGCCTCAACATGGAACCATGCACTTGGCCGCTCGCCCAATGACCCAAAACTGCTCAAAATGGCAGCTCTTACTTCCGTACTTCCGTTTGCTGACCTGCAGACCAATGTACCCCGAGGCACCCAACTCGCCCGACGTTGGATTGGTGCAGATGCCACTGATGCGGAGGGTCTGGTGCTCCTGGCGGCAGCTTTGCAGGCCGAAGACAGCGGGCAACAAGCAACGAACATATTGCAACAAGCAGCAGAGGCTGGCGCGGATCGCGCTGCTGTAAGCATGGTCCATGCCTTTTTGCTCGCCGACGCAGGACAACGTGACGATGCTCAGGCGAAATGGCTCCGGGTCTCACGGGCCATTGACCGACCCGATCGCCTGAGCATGCTTCGCCAAGGACTCTTAAATCGCGGACGACTGATCTTTGCAAATTGATTAGCTCCATGACTTGCCCCAATGGATGAATCACGAGACACTGCATAGACACGCGCCCTGCGCCACACTGGAGACTTTCATGACCAAGACTATGACCACGTTCAAGCCACGCCTCTCACATGCTGCTCTTGGAGCTGCGATGCTCAGCATTGTCGCCCTTACTGGCTGTGAAACCAAGACCCAAACTGGCGCGCTTATCGGCGGCGGTGCTGGCGCAACGAGTGGCGCTTTGATTGCAGGGCCCGTTGGCGCTGTTGTTGGCGGCGCAGGTGGTGCTGTGACTGGAGCCCTGATTGGCTCTGAAGAAGATAAGAAAGACGACCGCGACTAGCAGCGGCCACGGCGCCTGCACGCTCGCACGCCAAAGTAGATTGACTATGGACCTTCGCATCCCCCGTCCACCGTAATGGTCGGAAAGGCGAAGTCTGCGCCATGGTTCTGGATGATGCTCGCAACTTGCAGCATCAACTTCTGTCGGAGTGCTGAAAACTCATTGGTGCCTGTCTCAGATGAGAAGGCCAGAAGATTGATGTCCACAGTGGAGTCACCGTAGCCTCCAAATCGCACGCGATGTGCCTGGTCTTGGTCAAAGTGCTCGCATCCGTCTAACAGCAATTGCAGTTCGTCCATGATCGCTGGCGCCTTGGCAAGATCGTCGTACCGCAGGCCTACGGTTTCATCAAATCGCCGATGCGTTCGACGAGATGGGTTCTCCACCACCGAAGCTGTGAATTTCATGTTCGGAATCCAGATCAATCGCTTATCGCCCCCGCGAACCAGCGTGGCATACAGCCCAATACGCTCGATGGACCCGCTCACCTTGTCGATTTGAACCCAATCGCCCACTTCAAATGGCCGATTGAAAAGCAACATAATGCCCCCGAAGAAGTTCCCCAACAAGTCCTTGGCAGCGAACGCAAGCCCCGCACTAGACAAACCCAAAACCGCGACAATAGCTGTTGTATTGACCCCAACGGAATCCAGTGCGGTCAATATGCCCAGCACCCACACGATGGCAACAGCGATACCACCAAGCCCTTGAACCGCCGTGATGTCACCGCCCTGTTTGGCGAGCCGGTCCTCAAGTTCCCGCATGCAGCCTTTCAGGAAGCAGACCACGAACAGCGTCCCCACCAGCACAATGATGAGCGATCTAGCCACGGGGAGTACGTCATTGTGAATGGTATTGGCGATAGAGACAAAGTCGGCGTTGTCCTTGCTGAAGTACAAGCCAACGCTCAGGCCTTCATCGATCAGCATCAATGCTGCGATTGCCCACACCCCTGTGGCCAGAGGTCGCTGCAATGCAGAAGCAGCAATACCACCCCATCGCAAATGCCCCTTTTGCAACTTGGAAATGTGCCGCAGTAGCAGCCCTAGGACCAGATGGACGATGAAGGCTGCAGCGAGAATCAATCCAATGGCAATGGCAACTGTGAGCAATTCCGGCTTTGACATCGTGATTTTCTCGACAATGTCGTCCGCTGCCGTGCTACCTGCGGTCGCCAAAAATGTATTGAGCAATATTGACATAGTGGGCCATGATACACCGCCATGACTGGAAGGCTGGACTTCGCTCCACCCGCACGATGTACACTCACGCACATGAGACTGATTCGCTCCTCAATCCTGCTGATTCCCTTTGTAATGACCGCTTGCACCTCCTCTTCGGGACTGGTTGGCTCTTGGCATGGCGATGGCACCATGGCGGAACAACCATTCACCTTCGGTGCTGTCTCTTTTGCCGACGATGGCACCTTTACCGCCGAAGCGAGATACGGCCAAGTTGTTCGTGTCCAGTCTGGACATTGGCATTTGGATGGGTACACGCTCGATCTCGTAGAAGACCAACGCACGTACACCATTCACATCATGGGCGATACTGTGACCTTTACGGACCCCACCTCAGGCAACAGCATGCTGCTCACGCGAGTGCACTGAACCATGAAAATCAGTGCATGTAGCTTCATCAACAAGGGCACCACGCTGGGCTATCCGTTCATCGAGAGTATTCGTTCAGCCCTTGAGTTGGTCGATGAATTCGTGATTGCTGTTGGCCCCGAGCCCGACGGCACACGCGAGGCCATTGAAGCCATTGATGATCCACGAATTCGAATCATTGATACGACATGGGACCCGGGCGCACCAGGTTCATTTGTCCACGGTCAACAAACGATGGTTGCCTTGTATAACTGCACTGGATCTTGGGTCCTGAGCATTCAGGGCGACGAAGCTATTCATGAAGATGACTGTCCTGAATTGCGATTGTTGATTAAGCGAGCCCACGCCGATGGTCGCGCTGATGCAATCGTAATGAACTACCACCACTTCTATGGTAGACCAGACCTACTCGCCACGGGCCCGCGGTGGTACCGCGCTGAAGCGAGACTGATGCGTACAGAAGGCCGCCGTGTCATCATTCCAACAGGTGCGCAATTTCTAGCCAATATCACTGGACGCCATAAACTCACCTGGCCCCGAGCAGTGAAATCCAATGCTTGGTTCTATCACTACGGCTGGGTCCGCAGCGCAGAATCGCATGACCGAAAGATTCGAGCAGCGAAGCACCATCGACACCCAGAAGGCGCTCCCGTAGACCCCTATCATCAGGTTGACGCTCGAATGCTCGCGCCATTTAAAGGCACGCATCCAGCAGCCATGCAACCATGGCTCGATGGCAGTGCGAACTGGGATTTTGAGCCCGACCCGAAGTACACGCTCTCAATGCGAGACCACCGGCAGCGATTCAAAGCCGGCCTTGAGAAACTGCTCCGCGCAGACTTCTCCTGCACGCACTTCAGGCGCATGCGCCTCAAGTCCTAAGCACGCTCATTGCTGTCAATCCAGCCTCAACTACAACCGAATTCAGCAAGCAAGCCAAGTAGATCATCGACGTCGTAGAGCACGTCCCAGTTGCTGATCAGGCCAAGCAGGTCATCGACGTCAGTATCGCCATCGGCGTCAAGGTCCCACACGCACGAACTCTCGCACTCGTCAGGAACCCCATTGCCATTGGCATCGTTGCTGCTGCCATTAGCGATGTCGCAAGCGTCATTGTTGCCGTTGGTATTGCAGTCAACAAAGTCACCTAATGAGAATGTTGCTTCGCCTGTAGCCTGGAAGGTGAAGCCAAGCGAATTACGCCCTTGGAACAAGGCACCCATGGTGACTTCACTGTCCAGTCCGTACATCGTCAACCGTGCAATAAGTACGCCATAGGCATTGTCACAGGAACCCGTTTCGACGCCAAGAGAGGAGCCTTGGGCATCAGTGGGCAATACGTACCAGGTCCCGTCGTTAGCGGCCAAGGTGCCACCGGCTTCAAAGCTCCCAAAGTCAATCCCAACATTACCAAGGGCGTTTTCAGGGAATGGATCACCTGAGTCATCCAGCGAGCCAATGGTGACACGGCTGTCATAGCGAAGGTCCGGGACGATGTCATAGAACGCAGGATTGATATTCGTCGACGTTGCGCCGCCGTAGGTGCTCTGCCAGAATCCTTGGTCGGAATAGATGGTCTTAAGCTGCGCCTGAGTCCCTGCAACTGCGTCGATACGTTCACCAGCGCCCATGTGGGCGAAGATGTCAATGGTCCACGTGTCTTGTGGCGAATCAACCAAGTTCACGCCAACAACACGGTGCGTGAGCCCGACGAATCCGTTGGCTGTACACGCATTGTCATCGCACGTCGTGTCCGGTCCCAACCACGCGCCATCACACATGGCATCGGTGGTAATTTCGCAATTCGAAGTCGTGCAACATGCACCCACTGTGCACTCAACAACCTCACACGGGATTCCATCACCGTTATAAAGGCCGCCAATGACGGTGCACTGTGCGCTTGTCAGGATGTTGCAAGTGCCCGATGCAGTGCAACAGGCGCCTGATCCCAATTCACACTCAATATCAAGACAATCGGTTCCATCACCCTGAAATGCCCCGCCAGTGGACAGGCACTCTTCTTGATAGCGGTTAAGGCATGATGACGCATAGCAACAAGCGCCATAATCGCTGTCGAGTTCAAGGCAACTTGTATTGGCATCGCGATAACTGGTGATGTAGTTGATGGACTGTTGAGAGAACTGATTCGCACAGGTCAACGATGGATTCATGGTGTTCGATGGGCACGAGCAGTGCTCGGAACTCCAATTATGACCCATTTCGTGAGCAGAAAGATCGGTTGCACAACCGAACGCACCGCAGCAACTGGACTGCACCACGCCGTACTCGAAACTGGAACACAGCCCACCGAGATATGCCAAACCAATTGTGCCCCCGGTGTTGGCGTCGGTAAAGAGGTGCACCATGTCGCGTGGAATGCCCGGATGGTTACCCCCGTTCCAATCATCTCGAAGCCGATAGAGCAGTTGCTCGATGTCATTGGTACCGGCATAGGGGTCGTCACCTTGCGATGTACGAATCACAATGGCTTGAATTCGGTGCGTTACGCCAGTTTGGCTTTCATACTGATTATTGACAGCATTGATGACTGCATTCACCCGGTTCTCAACGGCCGAAACAGTGTTGTACAAGTCATAAAACTTGTAGTCAGCGTCGACAGCCATGTCAGCGATCAACAATGAGCCCCCACGCATGCCAGGGGCATCAAAGTGCCCACCGTGCGCTGGCTCAAACACACGCCAATCCTCATTGGTTCCACACAGACCCTCGGGCGAAATAATGTCTTCACTCAGATAGACGGCGTAGTGCGATGGACCAGCTGCCCGAGCTAGACCCATCAGTGGTTCGGCAAACCAGACGGTGCCCTCGCTATCGCGAAGTTGCACACGAAAACCGTCATCATCAATGGACAACGCGGCAGTAGTGCTTGGATCAACGACATCGCTTCCACGATAGGTCGCCACGAGGCCTGGGGCATAGTCCTCAAAGCCACCCCCTGCAACCTGTACCAAGACTCGGTAGTCAGCACCGCGATTACTGTGTTGGCGAAATGCCCATGAAGAAGGTCGCCCATCAAGGACGACCGTAAGGCCTGTTCCGCCGTGGCCCAAATCCTCAAGGTGAAGTTGTTGCACGGTGCAATCTTTCAGATCCAATGCAGCGCAGGCGTCTGAAATGCTCGGCCCACCAAAGTCGCTCGCTACCGAGGTAGCCCCTGGCATGATGATGACAGCAAGGGCGGCAAGTGAAACCGTCACTAGGCGATTGAGCATCGAAACTTCTCCAATGGCCCTCAAAGGGCAAAAACGGCCATTTGGGCCTAGGACGATGGCCTGCAGCGACCGCCACAGCCTGCCCCCCACACATATGAATTCCCCACTACTGAGTACTACACCAGAAACTCGGAGCTATGCAAGCACAAATCTAAGACCTTCGCAACAGTCAGTCTATTACTGGAACCAACCTTGGCTCAGGCATCCCAAGCATGTAGACTGAAACTGTCTCGTGGGCGGGACATTACAGGCGGCTTTGAGCTGTCGCGCAATGCTTCATTTTGAGCATTGCTGAAGGAGATTGACCATGAATGGCCTTCTATGCCTGCTTGCGGGGGGACTCATCGCATCCACATCAACCTTCGTAACTGCCCAGCCAAGTGGCTCGATCATCCCTGATGACAACGCCCTGTCCCATGAACACGTGCCCAATGCATTGTTCCTGCGGTTCAAGGCGGACCTTCCTGAACTCGCCCGCGAGGACCTGCTTGGCCAAGTTGGCGGCACGATTCGCCAATCCTTCTGGCTTGTACCAGGGCTCGTAAGCATCGATACCAGACTCCCAGTTGCCGATGCACTGGCAGTCCTTGCTCAGCGCGATGACATGCTGCAGTATGTCGAACCCATCTACATCGTCCATGCATTTGAGACGACCCCCAACGACCCAAGTTATGGCCAGCTCTACGGCATGCCGCAGATTCGCGCCAACCTTGCATGGGACGACCACACTGGCGACCAAGACTTCGTGATCTGTGTAATTGACACCGGTGTGGACTACAACCATCAAGACCTTGCAAGCAACGCATGGACGAACCCTGGTGAAATCGCAGGCAACGGTCAAGATGATGATGGCAATGGGTATATCGACGATGTCTATGGGTGGGACTTCTACAACAACGACAGCGACCCCTACGACGACAACAGCCATGGCACACACTGCAGTGGCACCATTGGTGGCCAAGGGAACAACAACATTGGTGTGGCCGGCGTGAATTGGAATTGCAGTATCGCTGGAGCGAAATTCCTTAGCGGCGGTGGATCAGGCAGCACAGAAGGTGCAATTGGCGCCGTGCAGTATTGCGCCGCAAACCAATTCAAGGTGTCGAACAACTCTTGGGGCGGCGGCGGCTTTTCGCAAGCGCTCTACGACGGCATTCAAAGTGCTGGTGACCAATTCGGACACGTGTTTGTGGCCGCCGCGGGCAACGGCGGCTCGTACGGAGCGTCATACCCCGCTGCCTACGACTGCTCCAATATCATCAGTGTTGCTGCATCAGACAGCAATGAGAATATGGCGTCTTTTACCCAGTACCACCCGGTAGAAGTTGACCTCGCTGCACCTGGCGTTGACGTGCTCAGCTCTGTTCCGGGCAATGGCTATGACTACTTCAGTGGTACGTCTATGGCGACCCCCCATGTCGCAGGTGGCGTTGCCATGGTGTATTCGCTCATGGGCGAAGCCTCCGCTGAAGAAATCGTTGACATCATCCTTTCGACAACTCGACCAGTCGGTGCGTGGAGCGGCCAAACGGCCACAGGCGGCATTTTGAATGTGGACGCCGCACTGGATGCCACATTCCTTGGACCGAAACTCGAACTGATCACCAGTGTGCCCAGCGAAATAGATCCCAATACACCCCTCAACGTGATGGCCACCCTTGATCCACGCGAAGACGTCATCGTGCCTAATTCAGTGCATCTGAACTATCGCAACAACGACGGTGGCTGGAGTGCGGTGGACATGAGCCCTGACGGCGTTGGTGGATGGAGCGGCATCGTGCCTGGGTACAACTGCGATGACACTTCAGGCTTCTACCTGTCTTGCCAAGGACAAACTGCTGGGATGGTGACCCTGCCCTCAGGCGGCCAAAACTCGGCATGGGATTACACCGTCGGCCACGACATCGTTGCCTACGACGACAACGGACAATCCAACGGCAACTGGACTGTGCAGACCGATGCCATCGATGGCGGCTGGGACCGTGGTATTCCCGCCGGTGGTGGCGATCGAGGTGATCCTCCAACCGATTACGACGGCTCAGGCGCCTGTTGGCTCACCGACAATGTCGATGGCGACAGTGATGTCGACGAGGGCTCAACCGCCCTCACCTCCGGCGTAATCTCGGTTAGTGATGTGCCATCGGGAACCCTGTCGTATGCACGGTGGTTCAGTAACAGTTACGGAGATTCCCCACACACCGATTCACTCGATGTCCAGATCAGTGTGAACGGTGGCAATTGGTCACTGCTGGAAACAGTGGGGCCAAACGGCAGTGATGTCGATGGCGGTTGGGTCAACGTGGCATGGAACCTCAGTGACATTGCCCCTGGCGCCCAAACGATTCAGTTGCGATTTACCGCCTCGGATATCGGCGCCAGCACGCAGTCGGTTGTAGAGGCAGGCGTGGATGCCATTCTCATTACGGCACGGGAGTGTGATGACACACCCTTGTGCCCCGGCGACCTCAATGGCGACATGGTTGTCGATATCACCGATGTGCTTTTGGCCATTGATGGCTTCGGTACGACCTATGAAATTGAAGATCTACTCGTGGTCTTGGCTTGGTACGACACGAGTTGCTGAACACCGCGTAAAGCATTACTGGGCACCCCGCCACTTCGGCGGGGTGCTCATTCTTTTTGAAGTGAATGCCCCCCACTGAAGGAGATTGACCATGAATGGCCTGCTGTGTCTGCTTGCCGGGGGGCTCATTGCAACCACATCAACCTTGACAACTGCCGACCCTGGTGGCTCAATCGTCCCCGATGACAACGCGCTGTCTCACGAGCACGTACCCAATGCACTATTCCTGCGGTTCAAGGTAGACCTTCCTGAACTCGCCCGCGAGGACCTGCTTGGCCAAGTTGGCGGCACCATTCGCCAATCCTTCTGGCTTGTGCCTGGGCTCGTGAGCATTGATACAAAACTCCCCGTCGCCGATGCACTATCGGTGCTCACTCAACGCGATGACGCGCTGCTGTATGTAGAGCCGATTTACATTGTGCACACATTTGATACGACGCCCAACGACCCAAGTTATGGCGATCTCTACGGCATGCCGCAGATTCGCGCCAATCTTGCATGGGACGACCACACTGGCGACCAAGACTTCGTCATCTGTGTGATCGACACCGGAGTCGACTACAACCACCAAGATCTTGTAAGCAACGTCTGGACGAATCCGGGCGAAATCGCCGGCAACAGTCAAGACGATGACGGCAATGGCTATGTAGACGATATCCACGGGTACGACTTCTACAACAACGACAGCGACCCCTACGACGACAACAGCCACGGCACACACTGCAGTGGCACTATTGGCGGCCAAGGCAATAACAATATTGGCGTCGTCGGCGTGAACTGGAATTGCCGTATCGCTGGAGCCAAATTCCTCAGCGGCGGTGGCACAGGCACCATAGAAGGCGCCATTGGCGCCGTGCAGTATTGCGCAGCAAACCAATTCAAGGTGTCGAGCAACTCCTGGGGCGGTGGCGGATTCTCACAATCGCTCTACGACGGCATTCAAAATGCTGGCACCCAGTTTGGCCATGTGTTCGTCGCAGCAGCAGGCAATGGCGGCTCCTACGGAGCGTCATACCCCGCGTCCTACGACTGCTTCAACATCATTAGTGTTGCCGCCTCCGACAGCAATGAAAACATGGCGTCCTTCACGCAGTACCACCCGGTCGAAGTCGACCTTGCTGCTCCTGGCGTCGATGTGCTCAGTTCAGTTCCGGGCGATGGCTACGACTACTTCAGTGGTACCTCTATGGCGACACCGCATGTTTCAGGCGGCGTTGCCATGGTGTATTCGCTCATGAGCAATGCCACGGCTGAGCAAATCATCGACATCATTCTTTCCACCGCCCGACCTGCCAGTGCGTGGAGTGGCCAAACGGCCACAGGTGGCATTTTGAATGTAGACGCCGCACTGGATGCTATGTTCCTTGCTCCACAGTTCTCATTGCAAAGTGACCTCCCAATTGCAATCAATCCAGACACCCCGTTGGTCGTGACAGCGCTGCTGGACCCACGTGATGATGTTGTCGTCGCAGGGTCCGTCCAACTGCGTCACCGCATTGCAGGCCTTGAAACGTGGGCCACGATTGACATGAAGCATCTCGGCGATGGCGTCTGGACAGCAACCATTCCAGGGCTCCAATGCAGTGTTGACGCCGGACTGGTCCTGTCATGTGAAGGTGAGTCATCGGGCATCGTGACGTACCCCACAGAGGGCATACAAGCGCCCATGACATGGTTCATCGGCACCCGAATGAACAGTTGGAGCGATGACGGAGAGAGTGACGGCGGCTGGACGGTGGACACCGAGGCTGCCGATGGCCACTGGAGCCGAGGCATCCCCGTCAATTGCGGTCAAGGTGACCCCCCCTTTGACTTTGATGGATCTGGTGGCTGCTGGTTGACTGACAATGACCAAGACTCCTGTGACAGCGACGTAGACAATGGCTGGACACGACTCATGTCCGCCCCATTGGATGTTGGTGCACTGCAGCAACCGTTCTTGTCGTACGCTCGGTGGTTTAGTAACAGCACGGGAAGCGCACCAGGCACAGATACACTGACCGTGCAGATTTCCGCTGACAACGGTGCATGGACCGTTCTGGAAACGGTCGGCCCCACTGGACCGCATTGCGATGGCGGCTGGGTAGAGGTTGCATGGGATCTTGATCTCGTAGCCCCCGCTGCTCAAACGATTCGCATTCGCTTTACCGTCTCGGATATCGGCGAGAAGACTCAATCAACCGTCGAAGCAGCCATTGACGCTATCCGTGTGATCGCAACGGAGTGCGTAGACCCCATTTGGGGTGCATGTTGTGTTGAAGAATCATGCCTTGATGCCATGAACGAATCACAGTGCGCTTCACTTGGCGGCATCTTCCACCCGAATACGCCGTGCAATACTGTCGCGTGCGGCGGTGAGGTCGAAGGAGCCTGCTGCGTGGGCGATTCGTGTGTCGTCCTGTCAGTCAATGCCTGTGCCGAGGCCCAAGGCGTGTTCCAAGATGAAAGCAGCACCTGCGACGAGGTCTATTGCGATGACGGAATCGACTTGCCAATGGTGACTGTGGCCGTCGGCCGCGATCTCGTCACAAGCACGCTAGGCACTTGGACAACTGACCTCTACGTCGTTGTAGGCCAAGGGGCTCGCATTGATGTCATAGCCGGCACCGGAGTCCAAGCCAAAGTACTGTCCTCTAGCGGTGACTTCTATCAAGATCCCTATGGCGGCCCAACCTCCGCGCACATCAACCCTGCCTTCTATAGCGAGGAGCCTGACCTAGAGTGGGACAGCCGCATCACTATTGGCGCGCTCGACGTCACCGGCACGCCCTTTGGAGACAACGCCCTTCAGAGCGTCGGCATCGACTGGACATCATTTGAGTCCGGCGGCTCGCTGGTGGTCAACGACGGTGCTTGGTTTGTGCTTCCGACCGATGAACAAGGACAAACGCAGTGGATCATGGCTGATGACTGCTCAATGGTGCATGCTGTACGCGTTGCACGATTGACAATGCTCGATCAATCTGACACCGTCTACTTTGAAAGTTGGGTCCAAGGCCGCAACAGCGACAATGTCGTGTTTGATGACCCTGCACGCATCGAAGCAGCCTTTGTCGCTGTTGAAGATTGCAATGTCAATGGCATCAGCGACACATGCGACATCGCCTATGGCTCCAGCATGGATTTAGACGACAATGGGGTACCCGATGAATGCCAAGGAGTCTGCCCCGGTGATGCCAATGGTGATGGATTCAGCGACATCGACGACATTTTGACGGTGATCAGCATGTTCGAGACGACTGATGCCGATGCAGATGTCGATGACAGCGGCTTCGTTGACATTGATGACCTATTGCAGGTCATTGGTTTCTTCAATTCGTGCTAGCGCCTAGGCCTGCAAGGCAACACATCGCACCGACCCTCGACCGAGTAGCGCCATAGACACTGCACTACACGCCAGAGATCACCATATTCTTGGGCCACCGCACATCAAGGGTCCAGGTCAGTGAGGTGGCCTTATCGCCAACGGCATTGGCGGGCACCACAACCTCCCACCGCAAAATGCCCTTTGGCTTTTCGTCACGCACGTATTCCGGATCGACCGACAATGGTTGACTGAGATTATCGATCGACACCTTGATCTTCTCGTTCTCGCTCACGGGCTTATGATCCATGACGCGCACCGTCACGGGCTGATCACTGCTGTTCTCCAGAACGATCGTCACATCTTGGAGAAACTGGGATGTATCGCCGAATAACCCCTTGGTGGCCTTCTTGGTTTTGACACTCCGGGTTGTCGTAATGCTCGGCAATGGACCAAAGGGCAAGCGCACCGGTTCGCCTGGCGCAGTACTGGGCATGCCCGTGCGTCCCACGAAGCCCCCATCAACAAAGAGTGATGTGGGACCCGGCAGCAACAAGTATGGCCCTGGATTCACGGCCTCTGCCATCAGAAAGACTTCATCCGTCTTCGATGGCACAGCAAGATGTACCAACGTCCCCTCAAGCGAAGTGTCGCCGATTTGCAATCGACGATCGGCGTTTGCATCACTTGGCACGTCAACGCGACCGGGCAGTGTGTAGGTCACGTTGACCGGACTTCCGCCAATCAAGGCGACTTGCTTGTGCCCGGCCGAGAACGCTTCGGCAACCGCCGAATCGGCCATGACCATCGACTCATGACCTCCGCTTCGAGCTCTTCGAACCCCCCGAGCGGCAGATGGAGCGGCTGGTGGTGGTGGCATGGCCTTATCCACGACCCACGTCCCAAGACTTGGGGGCTCAAGTGAATTGCTCGGTTGGGCGGTCGACAAGGTCATCGTCACGTCGTCCCATGCCTCACCCGTGGTCTGCACCACCTGGCCGCGGTACTCAAGCGTCACATCACCCGATGCAGCGTCGATTCGTGCGTCATACACAGGACCCCACGCAGCACGAGACTCCAACGCAGATACCGTGATCGTCGACGCAGTCGCTCTGGCTACTTGCAAGCGAACAACCAACTCCCGGTGATGCACACTTCCACCACCAGAGGCCTGCAATTTCGATCGTGCCGCATCGACGGCCTGTTGCGCAGCTTCTTGGTCTCGTCGGACCTCGATGCGTGCATCGAGCACTTCACCAAGCCGATGTCCAATAAACTCCATTTGTCGCGCGGCTGCAACAGTGTCGAGATTGGCCGTGCCCACGGCGTCCGATGCGTTTGCCACCGCCTTGGCACGCAGCCCTTCAAGAAATGCTTCATCTGCATCAAGTACGGCTCCACGATTCATCACTTTAAGCAAATCGTCTTGGGCAACCTGTAAAGCTGCGGCTAACGCATCTCGATTGGAAGCAGGAGTGTCCTCTCGCCGCACCCGATAGGCAACGTCTGTGACCGCCGCGGGACCACTCGCTGAGGCCTGAATACTGTCGGGGTGAATGGACTCGGGCAAACCGCCAATGACGATCTCCTGAGCACCTGCGGCGAGTTCAACATCCGCTTCGCGCTCGACCCACGCTCGATCTGGATACACAGTCACCATCGTCGGCACTGCCTTGGTGGACTGTGGCGCGAGCAGCAGTGTGCTAACGAGCATTGTGATCAACATGGTGCGAGTCTCCAGAGTTCGAGTGATCGATTGACTTCGTCAGAAAGCGTACTCAATGCCGACGCCCGCTGTGATGTCATTGGACGTGGAATTAGCCTGAGGCTTCGTATCAAAGTTGTCCTGTACAAAGAAGGTCAGCGAAATCGGCGGCGAGAAGTCCATCTGCATGGAGTAGTTCAACTGCACAATGCCCTGTGTATTGCCAAAATTATCAATCGCTGGAGTCAGTTGGAGGAATCCATTGAATGACTGCCTCTTTGTCACATTCACACGGCCATCAACTCGAAAGAACAACTGCGGGTCCACCTTGTGTAGCGCGTACTCCCAACGGAAGCCACCGCCGAACTTCCCTGTCAGCGCGTAGTCGTCTGTGTCAAGGAATCGATAGCCCATGCCACCATTGGGCGACAACATGTGTTCCCACGCCTGATTAGAGTTGTAGAGATACTGGGCGTCAAGGAAGTACAGCCATTTGGAGTCCTTGAGCAACCAATTCTGTGAGGCATCGACATACGCCTTGGATTGTGTCACTTCCCCATCAGTCGTGACGAGCAAGTACCACGCCTGCAAATCAAATTGCTGGGCCTTGGTCTTCTTGTGAAGTTCACCCGATAGTCGCGCATTAATCGAAGTCTGAGTGTTATTGGTGTAGTTCAGTGACAGCCCTGCCTTGCCGTTCCAATCGGGAGGCGACTTTGGAATATTGACGCTTTTGACAAGCACTGGCGCGGAAGGCAGACCATCTTCCACGCCTGCGCCCGCTGGTGGTGGTGTCGAGATTGCAGATGGAGCCCTCTCCACCTTTGGCAACGTCACGTGGCCAAGCACAGGGTGATCGATGGTCACTGAATGATCATCCTGCGACACAATCGGCCCGCTTAATCGATCCCCGTTGCTCAAATCGACGGTCACGACAACTGGCTTTGGGGGATCTGATGGCGGCGAATGAGACCCTTGCGTGAAGGTGCCTCCCAATAGCACAGTGAGCATGATGAGCATATTGAGTCTCCAAACGATCTGCGTTCACCGTTTGACTTTAGAACATCGAGTCAAGCCGTCTACAGTTTCAAATCAAAGCGTTGCACTACGCCCGGGCATGGAGTTTAACAGGCCCCCAATGCACACTTAGGAAGACATCAAATCCCAGAGGACGCCGGACAGCCCTTCATTGGAAAGTTGTCGCCTCACGAATATGGCCTCCCGTTGGCACACCATCGACGGCAATCGTGTCGCGTAAGCGCTGATGATTCCGCTCAAGTCCACCCGCTGGGCGGCCTGCCAGCATGCTTCACCAGGCCATGCACCGACGGCCTCAAGATGCGATCGCCCCAAGGCATTGCACGCCAAAGCAGTCTCATGACTCATCTGCACATTGAGCCAATACGCCGTATCAATCAATGGAGCGCCACACGATATTGATTGCCAGTCGAGCAGGTGTACACGATCGCCATCGAGTCGAAGGTTGTCAGCATGCAGGTCGCCGTGCAGGACACGCGTATCAAGGGTGGCTAGCGTTGCAAAATCACCTTCCAAAGTAGATTGCATTCGCTCAGCTAGCTTACATAGCCATGGAAGATCCTTGGGATCGCCCCATGCCTGTAGGCAGGCGTTGTATCGACGTTCGAATCGGCGCACACGCCGTGCATGAGGCCGCAACGCGCCCGCCGTGCCCGCTCCCCAATGAGGAAGGTGCGACGTCCATTGGGGCTTGGGCTGCATTGCGTGCAGCGGCTCAATCGCAGCCAAGACTCGCTGAGACAACGCTATGTCAGGCTCAGCGGCAATATCACCATCAACGCCGGGACATATGGACAGCAGCAATGCCGGGCCACGCTCCGTAGGCAATTCGGCTAGCAATGTCGGTACACACATGTCCAGTGGGCTCAACACGTGCTGCAGGGCAAAGGCTTCTCTCGCTGCCCACGCCGGGTCGGCTTGATCGCCCGGAATTTTAACGATGGCCTCAAGTGATCCATCCGTGCAACGCTCTACATGCCCTGTGACGCCGCGATCAGGAGCAATAGCAACACGCTGCAGTGAGACTGCCGATGCCCCTGTCCAGGTGGACCACAGCGCCGAAACGATTGCTGCATGATCGGCTTGGGTCACGCTTCACCACCGGGATAATGGCCCGGATTCCACCGTCGAATCGTCCGCTGCATCCATGGCACAAACGGGATGAACAGCACAATGCACCCCATGACCACAAACCCTGTCACAAGGTAGTCGCTGAATCGATTCGCTCCATGGTGCATTTCTGCCGCAGCACCAATGCGACTGCCTGCAAACCCCAGCAGCCCCATCGCGAGCAAACAAAGGCCTTGGAATGTGCCTTGCAATCGCCGCGGGGCCAGACGCGTGATCAGAGACATGTAGACAGGCGAGATGAAGATCTCACCGATGCTCATGACCGCGTAAAGCGATGCGAATACACCAAGGCCAATGACTGGAGCAGATGATGCACCCTCGGGAATCGCTTTCACTGCATAGGCTAAACCAATGAGCGAGGCCGTCGAAAGCATCGCCCCAAAGACTATCTGCGATGGCATGCCAGGAAATCGGCCACGCTTGGCCAGCATCGAAATGCCAAGCGTGATGAACGGTGTTGCCAACACAATCAACGCTGGTTCAATCGAGCTAAACCAAGCCGTTGGGACAATCCGCTCCTTGCCAAACCACTCACCAATACGTCGATCAACAAAGTCTTTGGCGATCAACTCCGTGTCTGCGGTTCCCGCGAAGACGCCATACGACATTGACCAAAGAAGGAAAATCCCAAAGAGCACCAAAAGCACGGTGATATTTCGTCGAAGTCGGGTGCCGGTCATGGGGTCCCCTTCCTCATCCTGCTCTGGTCCACCTCGCTGGGGTTTGCCTCGCTCGATCTCCGGTACGAGCGTGCGTGCACCAATCAACAGGCCCAACGCCACCACCATGCCAAGCCCTGCCCAAAGAAACGCCCACCTAAAGCCTAGTGTGATCATGATCCACCCCGCCACCAACGGTCCCACTGCCCCGCCAATGTTGATCATGCAGTAGTACCACTTAAAGACTCGGTCGCGTTGCAACTGCTGTTCGGGATAGAACGAACTCACCAAACACGGCATGGCTGGCTTTAATAAGCCTGTACCGCATGCAACAAGAATGAGCCCTGCCCAAAACCAAGCTTCACTCTGGGCCATAAACAACGTCCCGTGTCCCGCCACAATCACCACGCCGCCAAGAACAACAGCGCGGTAGTGCCCAGTGAGCCGATCGCCCACAATGCCAAGAAGGACTGGCAAGCCAAAGGCCAATAGCGCATAGTCACCGGTCAGTTTGTCCGCCTCTACGGTGGACCAACCAAGGCCGCCATCGTTAATCGTCGCAACCGCATAGAGCGCCATGATTGTGGACAAGCTGTAAAAACTGACTCGTTCCCACAGCTCAGCGAACGAGACGAGAACGACGCCAAGCGTGCCGCCCTGTGGAGAACCACCTGCCACACCAGTCGCCATGCCACTGGAATCAGGCATACGTCAAAAGCCTGCAGGGCTTGCGGCGGCCAATTCGAGTGCAGCGAGCACAATCGATGCAATAGCAGGCGCGATCACAACGCACAGGGCCAGCATTGTGCTTGCCCCCGTCGCCGAACTTGTCTTGGGCACCTTGGGCAACAGCAACAACGCCGGCACACCCGCCAGCGGGAGCCACCAGCGCCATGCAGCAACACCCTCAATATCGTAGATCTGGCCGACGACGATTAACATCACAAGTGCGATGCTCACACCTACAGCCGCGCCGAGACCGACTCGTTTGGATGGCGCGGAAGAAGGAAAGACCGACAGTACGACTGCAGCAACTGCAGCGACTGCTGACAGCGCCCCGGCGGTCAACGCCAGTGTGATATTGGCCGAAACGAGCATCGTCATCGACAACGCAGCGGCTGTGGCCCACACGCCGATGTGGAACACAATGTCTCGCCGCAGCGCCGCCGCGGCGGCGAAGGCAAGAACGGGCAGGGCGAATTTCAATCCCATTGTGACCCGCGCACCAGCCTCATCTAGCCCGGGCAGGACCAACCACAACGCAACGGCCGCTCCAGCCACGCCCGCAGCGAGTACTGCCGTGGGACCGTACTGACGCCCTCGCCCCATTCCAGCTGCTGCAAGTCCCAAACCTGCCGCACAAAGCAACACCCACGCTGTAATGAACCACTTCTGCCACCCTTCGCTCCCGGGAAGGATCATGCCTCTTTCTAGGACGAACGACAACAATGCAGCCCCGGGCAAACACAGCGCCAAACAGCAGTCAGCCAGAACCCCGCGGCGGCGCAGCGGCGTCAACAAGATTGCAAGTACGAGCACGGTGCCCATCAGGGCTGTTGGCAAACCCACTGCATACAGGACGGTGTCAACCATGGTCAGGCTCCTGGCCCCGTGTCACCTTCCAACGCGATGATCAACTTCACTTCGTCGCCGAGCGCGCCATTTTCAACACCCCACTGCATGCCAAAGTCGCTTCGGTACATCGTAAAGATCGCTTCCCATCCAGCCTTGGCAACAACAGGGTTGCCGATGACACCGGTGACTTCCACTGCGGCTTCGATAGGTTCTGTCTTGCCGAGCATCGTCAGGTTGCCCTTGACAATCCACTTGTGCTCACCAACACGCGATGCGCTCGTGCTCTTGAATGAGATGGTGTCAAATTCAATTGCATTGAAGAAGTCTGGACCTTGCAGGCTGCGGTCCAGTTTCGCCGTTCCAGTATCGATGCTCTTGGTCTTCACAGTGACATCAAACTCTGGCGCGGTTGAATCGTCACGAGGCCACGTGACAGCACCCGTGACGTCGTTGAATCGGCCCCAGAATTGACCTGCGCCGGCATGCTGCACGCGGAACATCGCCGCGCAGTGCACGGGGTCGAGTTTCCAGACCTCAGCATCCCCCTGGCGTGCGGTACCCACAGCCAACGCGGAGCAAGCCAGCACAGCAAGCAATAGCACACTCCCAATGATTCGTCGCATGATTGGTCCTTCCTGGGACTCTACTTAACCTGCTTGAGCCAGGCAGAAAGCAAGTCGATGGTTGCTTGCAGATCATTCCTTGAGCACATTTCCGTCACCGTGTGGATGTATCGCGTGCCACAGACGAGTGCCGTCGTGCGAACGCCATGGCCGGAGCGCTGAATTGCCGCGCCGTCTTGTCCACCACGAGGCAAGATGCACCGCTGATGCTTGATCCCACGTTTTTTGGCAACCGCGCACAACTCATCGGACAACTTTTGATCGGCGATCATCGATGAATCCATGACCATGACACCAGCGCCTTCGCCAAAGGCTGTCACACGATCCACCGTGGGTATGCCCGGGGTATCGCAACACAGCGTTGTATCGAGTCCGACTCCCAGGTCCGCATTGACCGACTGAGCTGCGGCCATTGCCCCACGCAACCCAACTTCCTCCTGCGTGGTAAACGCCACGACAATTTCGCAGGCATGGTATCGGGCCTTACCACGAGCCTTCTCGATGGAACGAACCGCTTCAATTGCCGCAAAGCACGCGAGGCGATTATCGATGGCCTTAGACACGAACGTCTCGGGGGTCTCAAGAAACGGCTCGTGCATGACGACAAAGTCGCCAATACGCACTTTTCGCTTCACAACCGATGCCTTCATACCCAAGTCAATGCAGAACTCCAGCGGCTCGGGAACCTTCTTGCGCTCCTCTGGTGAGGAAATGTGCAATGGCTTGCCCCCTGGATTCATCACGCCAACAAAGTCGCCCTTGGATGTGCACACGAGCACTCGGCGCGAGAACAAGTTTCGAGGATCGAACCCACCCGCTGGATTGACCCAGATAAACCCCTGCTCATCGACGTGGCGAACGTAGAAGCCGATTTCATCCATGTGTGCGCAAATCAACACGCGCGTAGGCTTCTTGGGCGATGTGCCACGAGGCTTGCGGGTACAGATGAGCGAGCCCATTGCATCGACGCGGGTCGCATCGAATAACCCCTTGATAGAGGTCTTAATCAGGGCCCGTACGCGTTCTTCGCGACCCGCAACGCCTGGCGTCTCACAAAGTTGACTAAAGAGTTTGGTATCCATGAGACAGGCACTGTATCGCCCTTACCGCCCATGATCGCTGCATCTACCCAAGGTATGGGCGTCATCCGATCGATTCCACTTGCCTCAAGGCCCATTGGCGGCGATCCTGATCCTGTGTTGACCACCATGCTGTTGCTGCAGGCCCTAGGCTCAGGGCCCATCTGGATCGATCCGCCCAGCGGCGGCGCCAACGACGATGGCTTTGGACGCGCCCTGGCCGTATCGGGCAACCTGCTGTTGGTTGGCTCACCTGGCCGAAGTGTGTGGGGCTATCGCTCCGGAGATGTTCAGGCGTACTTCAAGTTCACGGATCAATGGCAGCCCATCGGCGACGTGTTGCCTGGCACCCTGGAAGCGTGGGACGAGTTTGGCACCGACATCGTCCTCGATGGTGAGCGTGGCGCGATTGCATGTCCGGGCAAAGATCGCGTCTATCTGGTGGGCTCGGTTCATGGGGCCTGTTTCATTACTGGCTCGATCGATCCCCCGCCGGGCTATGAGGGCACGCGATTTGGCACGAGCGTAGCTATGCACGGGGACCTTCTTGTCATCGGCGCTCAGCTCGATGACACAATCGCCATCGATGCAGGCGCGGTGCATGTGTATCGCTACGACGGCGCCATGTGGAACCACGAAGCACATCTGGTGCCAACCAACGCGGTGGATTTTGCGTGGGCTGGCCGAAGTGTCGCAGTTCATGACGACCGCCTGGCCTTTGGAGCCAACCTTGAGCCCGTAGGCGAAGTGCTCGCAGCAGGGTCGGTCTACCTGTATCGGCATACGGACGCTGATGGGTGGTCACTGGAAGAGCGATTGACCCACCCGGATCCGGGCCCAGGCGACTATTTGGGATACGACGTCGCAATGGATGGCAACCGGCTCATCGCCGGCGCCATTTTGGCCGATGGACCGGATGGTCAAGAGGACATCGGCGAAGTAGTCACGTGGTCGCTAAACGCTACTGGCGTCGAATTCGAGTCCACCATTTCACCCCCAGACGATATCGGTGGCGAATTCGGCTTCTCGATTGCAATGCACGGTGATCAACTTGCCATTGGAGCCATCTTCAACGGGCTCGCTGGCCCGGTGGCCGGTGCAGCCTATCGCATGATGTGGACGGGATCGCAGTGGGCTTGGATCGGCGCCTCGTACCCACCCCCACCACAAGATGGCTCACAAATGGGCTTCGCCGTGGCGGTAGACGATGCCGTAGTTGCCATTGGCTGCCCGAGATTCGAAGATCAACCACGCCCCGGTCGCGTACTGATGACGCCCTGGACACCTGATTGCCCCGGCGACACCAACGCGACTTCAACCGTGGACGTCGACGACATCCTGAACGTGATCAGCCAATGGGGCACCTGTCCAACTTGCCCCGGAGACGTCACCGAAGACGGCGTGGTCTCGGTCAATGACTTGCTGCTTGTCATCGCTTCTTGGGGCGACTGTCAATAACGTTCGCAAACAGACCGAATCGTGTGCGCGTCGCCCAAGCCAAAGCACAATGCTCCCTCGCCATGCTCGTCACCATTGACCGCACACCTGGTTTTGACTTGCAACCCGGCCGAGTCATTGACGGGACCTAGGTTGTGGAAAATCTGCTCGGCTCGGGCTGGGAAGGTGAGGCCTACAAGGTACGAAAACGACGCACCGGCGCGCTGCACGTGACCAAAGTGTTCCGCCCCAAACGCAACCCTAGCGACCGCGTGCTTACTCCGTACGCACAAAAACTCGGGCGTCTTGACCAGTGCTCTATGGTGATTGACTATCACCACACGTAACGTATTCGATGGCACAACGATTGGCTCACCTGCATGGGCATGTCGCAGTAACGCAGCGTCCACACTGGGTGATTGAGTACATGTGGCGACTGAGTGTACCTAGGTTAGGACCAAGGCCATCCAAGTATCGGCTGAGCAAACCGCTCAGGCGCTCGCACTACATTTGCCACCGTCGCAGCATGCACAAACCTACTTGGCTCAGCCTTCACTAGGAAATGTCACATCAACACAGCGAATAGGCGGAGGCTCGTACTCCACCCATGGTGCAAACCGCTTGGCAAAGGCAGCCGGCTCCAAGTTGGTACACGCGGAGAACGAACGAAGTGTTGATGGATCCTCAAGGTCATCGCGGCGAACTCTGATCATGTAGCGACGCGCAATGGCGTATCGACTTGACGAGATATCTACGAGACGAACACGAACATGATCGCCCGCAGCATTCATCAACGACGAAAGTAACACCGGCGTAAAGTGACCGTGCTGCATGGTGATCACGGCTCCACTGCCACCTTGCAACAGGTATTTCGCGCCACAGAAGCCCAGATCGCGTGTGTATTCCATGTCCGCGGGAACAGGATCAGCACTCCGCAGTTCGTACCCGAGATCTTTGGCAACAACCGTTGTCTCGCAATCTAGCTCGTCCAGCCGACGGCGAACTTCGTCTCGAAGCACACCCCCAAGGTCCAATTCAGATATGCGTACGTGACCATGCGCGTCGTACTCAACACGACCAAGGTGCTCCATCGATGCAGGATCAATTGCCAAGCACACACCTTCAGCAATGATCGCC
The DNA here is from genome assembly GCA_014238965.1 of Phycisphaerales bacterium. Lineage (GTDB taxonomy): Bacteria > Planctomycetota > Phycisphaerae > Phycisphaerales > SM1A02 > JABAAC01. The sequence goes on from JABAAC010000191.1 coordinate 26,375, forward strand.
ACACCATCAGTGCGGCCCTCCGCTCGTCGCTTAATAATTGAACCGACGATTGTGTCGGCGACCGCATCGAGCGTAAGTGGGCCGTCGCCGAACTCCTCTGGAATAATGGTCAGCGTCGAGCCCGCAGCCTTTCCGATGCCCAATGCAAGATGACCGGCCTTTCGGCCCATGGTCACAACGAGATACCAGCGACCGGTGGTACGAGCATCCACCATGAGATTCTGAACAATTTGCACGCCAACACTGCGGGCCGTTTCATAGCCGAAGGTGTCGACATCCGGAGGCAGGTCAAGATCATTGTCGATCGTTTTGGGCACATGGGCTATTCGCAGAGCATCGCGGGCTACTTCACCAACGGCGCACACCGATGTCGCCGTGTCATCACCGCCAATCGTCAGCAGCATGTCGACACCAAGTTCAGCCAACGAGTCAACGGTTTGCTGAAGATCCTCAGCAGTCCCAGTTGGGTTCGCTCGCGAGGTTCCCAAGACACAGCCACCACGAAAGTGAATACGACTGACACGCGTAATATCCAACTGCTCCGTTCGAGGCGTGCCTGCAATAAGCCCCTCGAAGCCATCATGAATACCAATGACTTGGACACCTTCAAGGCAAGCGCGAATGGTTGCCGCGGCAATCACGCTGTTGACCCCAGGGGCGGGCCCCCCACCCATCAAGATGCCAAGTCGCTGTCCCATGATCAGGAACCGTAGCAGGCCCCGACAATGTTTCGCGGCCTGCTAGCATCTGCGCCCATGCAAATCCTCTTCTCTGCCATCATTTCACTCGCCGGGGCTACTGCTGTCGCTGAGCCTCAATTCGCCGATCTCTTTAACGGCACAGATCTCAAAGGCTGGGTCAACGTCAACTGCACTTCAGACACCTGGCGTGCGGAAGATGGCATGATTCGATGCACCGGGAAACCCACGGGCCTGCTTCGAACTGAGCGCATGTACGAGAATTTCGTGCTGGAATTCGAGTGGCGACATGAGTCCCCCAAGGGGAATGCGGGCGTATTCGTTTGGTCAGCTGCCCTGCCTGCCGTGGGCGTGCCATGGAGTCAAGCCATCGAAGTGCAGGTGATGCTCGGCATCGAGACACCAAACTACACAAGTGAAGGTGACATTTTCTCGATCTGGGGCGCGACCATGACGCCTGATCGCCCACACCCAAGCGGATGGGAACGGTGTCTTCCAAGCGAACATCGCACACGCGGCGCTGGCAAGTGGAACCACTATCGAATTGAGTGCATCGATGGCCGTATCACGCTGGCCGTCAATGGCGCCGTTGTCAGTGGCGGCTACGACTGCAACCCACGCCGAGGCTACATTTGCCTCGAAGCGGAAGGCTCCCCCATCGACTTTCGTAATCTGCGCATTCAAACGCTACCCGTGGATGCATCGCCATGGGCTGTCACCGCGAATGCCGCTACGGGCTTTGAACCTCTATTTAACGGCCTGAATCTTGATGGCTGGACACTTCCACAAGGCAAGACTGACAACTGGACTGTGACATCAGGGAACATGGCGCATAACGGTGCCGGCGGAGACTTGTGGACCGAAGATTCGTTTGGGAACTTCGACTTGGTATGTGACTGGCGCTGGGTGGGCGACTCGCAAGGGCCAAGAGATCGACCAGTTATCAATCCAGATGGATCTAACGCGATGCATGAAGACGGCACGCCCCAAACAGTGCGTATCGAGGAACGCGACAGCGGTATCTACCTGCGGGGCAGCAGCACGAGCCAAGTGAATATTTGGTGCTGGCCCATTGGCAGCGGCGAGGTGTATGGCTACCGAACCAATGCGTCGCTCTCCCCTGAGATTCGCGCTGGCGTGACGCCCCGACATGCTGCTGATGCAGAGATTGGCCAGTGGAATCGATTTTTCATCCGGATGCGAGGCGAGCAATTGACCGTGGTCTTGAATGGGATCACGGTGATCGAAAACGCGCACCTTCCGGGTGTCAAACCAAGTGGCCCCATCGCTTTGCAAAGTCACCACAGTGCAATCGAATTCACGAATGTCCTCATTCGACGGGTAAAATGACCCCACATTGGCGTTTGAATCACTTAGGAATTGCGCCCAAGGTGCCTTTATTTGAGTGATACCACTTGCAAAACAACCAAAAAACAGCGACACCATAGGCACTCAGTTCTACCGGTCTGTACAGACGTAGAGGATTGGCCCATGACTACCGTCGTCGAATCAAGTGCTCGATACCGATTCCGAATCGGAGAGAAGGTGTCGCCCTGGATGACCGCCGAGGCCCTGCAGCGGGCAGCAATGGAGGGAACGCTGACGCTCGAAGGCTTCATTCAGCCCATTGGCCATGACAGCTGGACGCCAGTGGCAGAGGTCAAGGGACTCGTGTTCCCCAAGCCCGTGCAAGAAAGTGATGAAGAGCAACCGAAACTCGAATCGCATCCGCGGTTCAAGACGCTGCGAGATCTATTGCATAACTTCCTGCATACGACGGTACAAATCAACCTGCTGTCACCGCTTCGATTTGATGAAGCCGAATTGCTGCTGTGCTGCGAAGATCACTTCGAGATCAATCTGCCCGCTCGAAAGATTCGCGCATTCGTGCCGTATCGTCGAATAATCGCTGTTGCATCTACAGAAATAGAGCAGTCCGGCGACAACTATCGCGACTCACACCGCGTCACGATAGAAGTCGAGCCATGCCTTGCATTCCAATCGCCCAAGACCATGCGCGATCGTACTTGATTACGACGAGACACTACCGTCATCATGGGCGTCCGTCTTGATTTGTCGAAGGCGTTGAAACAATCGACGCAAGTCACGAATGCCGCCGATCGTAAACCACAGGGTGATGATCACCGACACTGACAAGGCGAACCAAAGATAGACATGCCACAAGGCGGCCCAGGTCGCGTTGGAAGGCAATGCATCCAGGGCCCACGCGACCAGCCCCGCTGCAAGCACGCCGGTAAAGAACACTGGCCACGCCAATGTCAGTGCAGTGACAATTCGATCCCAACGTGTCATCTCCGCATCAAAGCCCAACTTCATCAGCCAAGTGGGCGCCTGATCAGCAGTGACCATCTTGTTGGGGTTGTCAGCATGTGCACCCCTGTGCAGCAAAGCATCAAGATCATGCTCGTGGCGAGGGCCCACCAGCGACACCATCAGGTAAAGCCCCATCGATACGACTATCGACCAAAAACCCAGTACCTGCCCCGTGACATCAACCTGCACCCACCGCAAAGTCTGCTTGAGCCAAGACCACCTGTACCCATGATCGACCAACTGTAGGTGCAGCCCGTGGGAGCCAATGACCTGTTCAAGACCCATTGGCAACAACAACGTGTGCACATGTGATCCTTGAGCGTCGATCAGGGCTATCGCCGCATCCGCCGCTGGCGCCTCAGGTGGGCTCACCAACATGGCGTGCGATACGCCCGGTACGTGCACTGACTTGGGTGAATCATCCAGCGGGACATAGGTCGTGTGCCAGTGACCAGAACGAGCATCTTGCGTCCTCGCCTCGACAGCCGCTCCGCTGATGAAGTGCTGCTGACCCAGCTGCTTAACGAGCACACCACCGCCCGAGAGGACAATGCCCGCGATCAGAGCGGTCCACGCCGCAAGAGTTGAACCGCGTTTCCAATACAACCCCCCGATAATCACTGCGCCTGCGCCGCCAACAAAAATCGCACCGGTCAGCGCGAGAAACATCGACACATATTGATTCGGCGTGTAGAGGGAACTGAATACGAACGCGAACACCGCCACAAATCCAATGCCCCCTCTCAAAGCCCACACATGCGCACGCGGAGACAATGGCCGATCCCCTCGCATGGGCAAAATGACGTCCTGCACCAATATCGTCCCCCAAGAATGCAGGTAGGTATCGTTGGTTGACAAGAAAGCGCCAACGAGCGCCATCGAGAATAAGCCAAGCAGGAATGGTGGCAGCATGAACCGAGCCGCTGCTGGAGCGCGGACCTCTGCAGCCATTGCGTCAGTTGGCTGCGCATCAGCAATCTGCGAAATGGCCTGCGCCGTTTCAGCGAACGCCCCATCATGCTGTACGGCGTGTATGCATAAGGGCAAGACAAGCGTGATCAGCATGAGCACACGAAATCGCCAGCCTGCCAGAATGTTCGCCATCTTGGCCTCGTGCGCGTTAATGGCCGACGCGTGATAGCCGCTGGTTCCCTGCCATGCGAGCATGCCGTAGAAAAGCACGATGACTGAGATCACCCAATACCACATGTTGAATCGGGTTTCGCCGCCGAGATCGAACGGGTTGACCAGTGATTTGCCTTCAGGCCTCGCCAGCATGGCCGATTCAATCGACGACCATGGCACCAGCCACAACAGGAACAACATCACTGCCAAAAAGACCCAGTTGGACACAGTGCCCTGAATCCAGTCAGTCACAAGCACTGCGATTTGTCCACCAGTAAAAACGAAGAACAGTGCTGTCCCAAGAAGTGCCGCCATCAGCAGAGAAAACGTGCCCACCTCGACACCAAAGAGGACCATCTCCGGGGGTAAGTCCCATAGCACAATGAAGAACCGTGCAGCAACCGCAGGAAAGATGCCGTAGTTAATCAAGCCTGCAGCAAATGCCACAAATCCGGCGAAAATCCGAAACCGACGTGAATACCGCATCTCTAAGAACTGCGCAAGCGTCAAGGCTCGCGTTTGGCGGTATCGATAAATCACCCAGCCCGAAAGCGCCATGATGATGAGGGCAGGGCCCTCCATAAATCCAAGAAAGATTGACGTAAATCCAACGTCGTAATACTGCTGCCAAAACCACACCAACGATATAACGCCTACCTGCGCCATGCCGTACGCGACTGTTATCAAATAGCGACCAGCACAACGATCAGCCGCGAGGAATCCTGTCACACTTTGGGCGTGCCGACGAGTCGCAAATGCCGCCAACGCTAGTGCCAAAGGTAGCGCCGCGACGAGGACCCAGTCAATGATCGTCACGCGTCATCCTCTATACGAAGCGTGGTGACACCGAACGGGCGAAGAGCAATGCTGGTTCGGTCCCCATCATGTGAAACTGCCGCGTTATCAATACGCTGCTCATGCAAGTCCGTTGACGTCACGCGCACCGAGTTGGGCCACTGCAACGTGGCCGTGCCGTGCGCACCGTGCATCTCCACAAGACGAATGATTCGGCCACAATCGTCTTGAGCGCCTTTGCATGCGGCAATCTCTACCGCTGCGGGTGTGGAGACCGCCAATGCAAAGGGCGGCTGTTGCTCAGCTATGCCCAGTATCACGCCGCGTCCACTGAAGACTTCTGCCTCTGCCACTACCCCCGCCTGAAGTGCATTGCCGCCATGTGGCATGAGACCCCATCGAAGCACGTGTGCACCACGATCTGCCGCGGGGTCAGGAAACGTTGTGCTGCGAAGGAGCGAAAGCCCAAGACAACCTCCATGGGCCGATTTGCCGTAAATACCTTGATCGAGCACCGCAAGACCACGCCCAACCTCGGCAATGTTCATCCAACGATGTCCTGGCACTTCAAACCTGGCCTCATCAAAGGGCATATTGCGATGCGATGATCGGCGGATGTGCCCGAACTGAATGCCAAATTGCGCATCAACCGCATGAATGCCAGTATCAAACGTGCATCGCAACAATCGTTTTGACTCGGCCCAATCGATCGTCAATACAACGTCCAAGACGGGTGAACCAGCACGCATCAGAAATCGCTGCACGGCAGTGGACGCAGCCCCAATGCTTCGCCGCACTTCAATCACAGCCTGCATGGGTGTTGACTCGATCACCTGCACCGATATTGGCTCGGGCAAGTCAATGGCGGCGTCTTCGTATTCACGATCGATATCCCATGCTTCCCAGCGGCGCGGCCGATCGCGATGCAGGGACAGCTGCCCCAGTGCACCCACCATCGGGCCCGTTGCGCCAGCAGCGTGCAAGTCGTGCACTGCGCCATCCTCACCAATGCGACAGCGAAGCAGTCCGTTGTCGAGCGTGCAACCGTCAACAGTGACCGGCGTAATCTCATTGGGAAGCGACTCAGCCATCGACGCAGTACCCAGCGGTGGCGCTTCGTCATGCCAACGTGGTCCGGCGGTGGTCTGCACAATGCCTGCCCGTGGTGTCGATGCAGGATTAAAGACCACGCCATCTGTAGTTCGATAGGCGTCGATCGATGCGTCTGCTGCCCCTTGCACTTGGGCCATATCGGTACGGGCATCGTCATACACAACACCAATTGATGATCCCGGAAGGATGTCATGAAACTGCTGCAACAAAAGCTGCTGCCAGGCTGGCTCGAGCGTCCGCCTTGCTGCAATACGCATAGATGGGTTGCTCCACGACAGCATCTCGGCGAGGCGAAGCGATTCCTCTGCTTGAAGATTCGCACGCTTAAGCCAACCTTGACTCGTGAATGTTCCGCGGTGCATTTCCAGATACAACTCACCGTCCCACGCAGCTGGCGCAGCTTCAGCGGTACGTTCGAACGCATCGAGACGGCCCGCACGAACCGACGGCAGCCCAATACACGATGCGCTCAGTCGCATTCGCTCAGCCATGTCGTCAGTGGGACCGCCACCCCCATCGCCATAGCCAAATGGCTGGAGCCACGTGGTTGATCGCCGAGGCCCATCAGCCATGGCGTTGGCCTCAGCGCCGATGAGATCAGCGGGCTCAAGAGCGGCGTTATAGGTGTGACCAGGCGTAAAGTGCGCTGGCACTGCCGTGCCATCAATGCCGCGCCATGTAAAGTCGACGTGCGGAAATGTTGTTACTTCATTCCAACAGATTTTGTTTGTAATGAATCGCTTCAGGCCAGCTTGCTCGATCAATTGTGGCAAACTTGCTGGGAAGCCAAATGTGTCGGATAGGTAGAGCACGCTCTGTGTCGCTGCCTCGCCGAATCGATCACGCCAATACGCTGTACCCAAGACCAACTGCCGAACAAGTGACTCACCAGAGGGCACTTGGCAGTCCGGCTCAACCCACATGGCGCCGCTGGCTTCCCATCGCCCTTCACGAACACGATCCGCGATTCGAGCAAAAAGCGCCGGATCATCTGCCTCCAGCCACGCATATTGCTGCGCTTGGCTGGCGGTGAAAACAAAGTCGTCGTAGCGATTCATCAACTGCAGCACTGTTGACCACGATCGCCGAATCTTGCGACGCGTTTCGGCGATGGGCCACAGCCAAGCTGTGTCTATGTGAGCATGCCCAACTGCAATCACTTGCGTTGGCCGCGGCGCAGCGTTCAGCCCCTGCTCCAACTGCAAAAGCGCCGACGATGACGTAGCCCGAGGATCGACATCATCAATCGAGCCCAACGCTGCGACAAGCACGTCTGACACTCGCTGCGCCTCGGCGCTGCCACGAGGAAGTGCCAGCAGGAGGCGCCTTGCGAAGTCAACAGCGACCGCGAGCTTCCATGTTGGTTCATGAACGCGCACTAACTCGGCGTGTTCAAAGCGGCCCGGCGTGTCTTCGGACCAGCGTGCGTGATCTTCGGGAGGATCCCACCAAAATAGGGTTGCACCAAGTGGGCGATTACATGCTGCCTCAACGAACAACTCAATGTCGCCCTCGCAGGATGCAGGCAGGCGTGCAAGATCGCGGTACATGTCCAGTCCATGCCAAGAACGCCCGTCAGGCACATAGAGCAAGGCCTCAGTACCGCTGGAAAATCGAAGCGCAGGAGTGCCCTCGCCCAAAGGCATGGTCCCACGCAGTTTGAACCATGCTGTTGACCAAACTGGCCCCCACCGCCATCCAGATGAAACAGGCTGAAACGCACTCTTTTGGGCCTGTGCAAGCGAGACTCGCTCGGGCGTACGCCAACACGATGCTGCCATCATCTCACGTGCGGCAATGGCCCCTGGCCGAAGCACCTCATCCACCATGTTCTGCGCTGAAATGGCAACGAACTCAATTGGATGGACTGGCGGCATGCGAGCACGGTAGCAGCCTCCATCGACCTTGGGCGTGTAGCCTCCGTGCCATGCCTGTTTGCCGACATGATGGAGCCGATGTGCTGATACGGGTGAAAGCCGTACCAGGCGCATCACGTGATGCAATGTGCCCACCGCTGGGCGATCGCATCAAGATTGCCGTGGCAGCGCCACCTGATGGCGGCAAGGCCAATCGTGCTATCGAACGATTGCTTGCTCAAGCGATTGGTGTCTCACCAAGGCACGTGACAATTGACAGCGGACATGGCAGTGCGCTCAAGACCGTCCGCATTCAAGACGTTGATTTGGCCTCCGTAGAGGCAGCACTACCAGTGTGATCATCGCGGCGACCACGCAGGACACAGACAACCAACACGGCTGCGAACCCCGCCGCACCAATCCACGTGGACCACAACAGTTGCTCGCGAATGCCCGCCCAGTTGTCGGTGGCTCCTGCTGACACCGCCATAGTCAAAACAAACAGCGTCAGGCTGAACGCCAGTCGGCCTGCGAGACTTTGCATCGACAAATAGGTTGCTCGAATCGTGACGGGCACAGCACCGGTGACGGCGGCGTTGAGCGGCGGTGTCATAATCGCTCTTGGGCATGACCGCAACAACAGCACGCCAACGATAATCGGGCTGAGCACCCAAGCCATCAAACCAATGGTCACAGCTTGCAACGCTGTGGCGGCAAGGAGCACGCCCCAGAGGCCGATGCGATTGCGCAAGCGAATACTTCGTGCTCCGGCAAGCGATGCCAACCAGAAGGTCACCGCAACGTGCAGCCCTATAATTGCAGGCGTAGCCATCTGCTCAGACCAATCTGCATGCAACACACTTTTGATATACGGCTGGAAGTATTCATACGGAATGTGATTGAGCACAAGCATCATCGCCACGTACACAAACAGCAGTAGCAAAATACCTTGGCGCCACTGCCCCACACAGGATGCAATCTGCCGTGGCAGTTGTGCCTTAGTCCGTGAGTCAGCGGTGTTGGGCTCTCGCATCCCCCAAACAACGATGAACATGAGCATGGCGACAATAAAGGACAGCAAGTAGGGCAAGCGAAGGTCAATCATCGCAATGCCCCCACCGATCAAGGCCGCAAGCGATGCTCCTAGGAAGCGCCGCTTTGCGACACGGGCCTCACGGTCTGCAAACTCCTGTACAGCCCCGCCAGCTTCCAAACTGTCATGATGCAAGGCCGTGTCAGTGCCGCTACGAAATGCGATGCCCGCCGCACGAAGACCCTGGCCAATGGCGAACACAACAAAGAGTGCTGTCCGACCCGGCTCTGGACCACCGGCCATCGATATACCAACAATCGTCGGCCCTGCAAACAAAAGGAGGTGGCTCACCGCCATGAGTGATGCGCCCACAAGCAACGTTGGCCGCCGCCCGATGCGATCGCCAATCCACCCGCTGGGCACTTCGACAAGCACAACACACAGGAAGTACAGCCCTTCCAAGACAAGCACGTCTGCAAGGGGCAACAAGGCTGCAAAGTAGATAAAGAAGACTGGCACCCAAAAGGACGCCTCGGCAAGCGACGCATACCGCTGATAGCGTTCGGCGGTGCGAAGGTGAGGATTCAACGGGCTAGTCTCCATGGAAGACCCGCTGCATTGCTCGGGTCAACTGTTGGGGCAAGCGCCCCAGTGTGACAGGATATAGATGAGGTCCCGAATATCCACGAGCCCGCTGTGATCAACGTCAGCTGGCCCTCCCTCGTTACCCATGAAATGCATCCAGATCACGACCTCATCTAAGTACACGTACCCGGTGTCATCGATGTCCGCGAGGCATTCGCAAGCGTCCAGAATCTCGTTTCCGTCAAGGTCGTCTTCGTCGCCGTCAAGAATTTCACATGCATCGAGAATCTCGTTTTCGTTGCAGTCGCCGCCTTCTTGAATATCACAACCATCGTGGATGCCATTGCCATCACAGTCTTCCCATTCGCTCTGGCATTCATCAGGCATGCCGTCAAGATTGCAATCTTCGACAAGCCCATCAGCGATGTCACAAGCATCCGCAATGCCGTTGTCGTTGCAATCCTGATCCAGCCCGATCTCGAGTTCATAGTCATCGGGAAGCCCATCGCCATCACAGTCTGGTTCGCACTCATCTGGAATAAAGTTGCCGTTAACGTCACTGGAATATCCGACAGCACACTCGTGCGCATCTGCAACACCGTTTCCATTGCAATCGCCCTCACACGAATCCCACAGTCCGTTGCTATCAATATCAGTCAGCGCACCTGTCTCACCATCGATGTCGTCATCGATGCCGTTATTGTTGCAGTCGTTACACAACTCCCAGATGGTCGATGACCAATCCCATGTGACACTACTGCTCATGGCAATGGGCCCGTTGTCACAGGCTTGGCAACCAACCAACTCAACCGCAACACCCGATGTCCATATCGCACCAGCACTTGAACTGCCAGCATCATTGCCTGTGAACGTGCAATCGGTCAGTGCAAGCGAACCTCCATTGATACCAATGGCGCCCCCAACGTGAATCGCATGGTTGTTCCCAAAGTGGCAATTCACCACCGTCATGTTGTCATACCCTAGACTTAAGGCCCCACCAATAACTCCGGCTCCATGCCGCAGCGTGAATCCGTTGAGTTCCAAGTCACTCCAACTTCCCTCTGATACAGAAACACAACATCGTTCGCCACCACCATCAATGATGGTTACATCAGGACCGTCAGTCGAAACCAAGTGCACCCCGGATTGGATGATTTCAACGGCCACACCTGGTGCGGCAAACTCGTAATACACACCAGGCCCGACATGGATTTCTGCTGGAGCGCCATTGAGAAACTCAAGTGCAGCAGTAATCGTGGAAAAATGTCCGGAACCGTCTTGCTCTACAGACACTTGCGCGTACTGCGCCTGTGCCATTGTCGTCATGCAACCAACGAGTAAAGCGGCTGCTGCTGTCAAATTCCGCATCTGCATCTCCTGAACAATCCCATTGGGGGCTGCTACGTCACGCAACATCTACATGATGGCAGCCTACCTCGCGACAAGCCCTTTATCGGCAAGAGAATGAACACTCTGCAACACTTCACACCGAGGCTACGCTTTGTAGGGCCTAAACGGGGCTAAATGCATTCTCGGACCCCCCAGTACCCCCGGGCAACTCTATATGACGCACCACATTCGACCCGCCACCGCCAACGACGTTGCCCAGTGCCTAGCCATCAGCAATGCCTCAGCCATAGATGGCCACGCTAATTTCGCGATCGAACCCGAGATGATCGACGCATGGCTTGAGGCCTTTGGCAGCGATACGCCACGATTTCCGTGGTTCGTATCCACTCATGGCACGAGCGTGTGTGGTTTCGCACGGGCAACACCCTGGCGAAGCCGCTGTGGCTATCAGCACGCTGCCGAAGTGTCGGTATACATCGACCCACTCTGGCAAGGACAAGGCCTCGCCCGAGCCCTCTACGACAAACTTCTGCCCGCCACACAGCGAGTTGGCCTCCATTGCATCGTCGCCGCCATTGCGTTACCCAACCCTTCGAGCATTGCTTTGCATGAGTCGTTTGGCTTTACGAAAGCCGCAGTGTTTCACGAAATTGGCCGAAAGTTCGATCAATGGTGGGATGTTGGTTACTGGGAGTTGATCGTGCGCGACGGGGCGTCAGGTTCAGGCTGAAGCAACATCTTTCTCCATCGATGCAGGTCATCGACCGCGATGTAGAGCGAGGGCACAATCAACAAGATCACGAACGTGGCAAAGAGAATGCCAAAGCCAATAGATATGGCCATGGGCACCAAGAACTTCGCTTGAATACTCGTCTCAAAGATCATCGGCGACAACCCACAGAACGTTGTGATACTGGTCAAAAAGATTGGCCGGAACCGACGCTTTCCTGCCAATAACATCGCTTCCAACGCGGTGCCATCTGGGTTGTTCAGCCGCCACCGATTTGCAGTGACGACCAGCACCAGCGAGTCATTAACCACAACTCCCGACAGCGCCACCACACCGAACATCGTGATGATGTTCAGGTTGTAGCCCAGCAAGATGTGGCCGATCAACGCGCCAATAAAGCCAAAGGGAATAGCCGACATCACAATGAGCGGCTGCACATACGACTTGAATGGGATGGCCAGTAACGCAAAGATCACCAGCATGGCAAAGGTGTAGCCCGTTCCCAAATCTTCAAACGTGTCCATTTGATCGCGTCGTTCCCCTTCAAAGGACCATGCAAGGCCCGGGAATTGCCTAGCGAGTTCCGAATCAAGCCTTGGGCCAAGGTCCGCAATCACATCGTTGGCGTTTGTGACAGTGTCATCAATGTCCCCCTCAACGGCGATGATTCGGCGACCGTTGATTCGAGTAATGCTCGTTTCAGCACGTCCACTTGTAATGTGCATGGCCTCCGACCATGGCAATTCAGCACCGCTGGGCGTTTGCAGCACAAGCGTATCCATGATGCCCAGCGATGAGCGTTCATCACGGGGCAAACGCACCATGACTCGTATCTCATCTCGACCACGCTGTTGCCGAAGTACTTCTGCGCCGTAAATGGCGTCTCGGCCCTGGCGTGCAGCATCGAGCGCGGTCAGTCCTGCCGCTCGGCCCTCAGTTGTCAGGCTGAAATCCAGTTGAGGCTTGCCTGTAGCAACTCCCGAATCCACACCGCGCACGCCATCGTAATCCTGCAGCATGTCTGCAACAGCGAGGGCTGCTGAGTCGAGTATCTCTAGGTTGCGATGCGTCAACCTGACTTCGAGGGGTTTTTCGGTGCCGCCAAAGTCATCTTTGAACGTCAGCGTCTCGACACCTGGCAGAGGGCCAGCTCTGTCTTGCCACATGTTGGTGATCTCCCCACTGGAGATGGTCTGCTTGGCCGGGTCGAATAAGGCCCACATGGAAATGAGTGACTCGTCAGTTTGCGACAGTCGAACTGGCCCAAATGGATTCAGGTTCGCCCCAATGACCGAAAACTGACCTACAACAGCTTCTTCAATGCCCAGTTCGCCAACCGCCTCCTGGAATGAAGACTGCAAAGTCTCCAGCACCCGATCGGCCTCAGACCGAGGCGCATCCACCGGCAAGCGTGCGGCAACCATGATTGACCCTGAGTCAATTGATGGCATGAATGTGAATGGGATCCACCCACCTGCGACGTAGCCTATGGACACCATCAGCATTGCCGTGCCAGCGGCAATGGTCGAGTAACGATGACGAAAGCAAAGTTGAGAGACAGGACCGTAGGAGCGTTCAATAACCCACGCAAGTACACGTTGGCACATCTGTGACGGCTTGGAGACTGTTCGCCAGAACACCGTGTCCGTACCTTCATGGGCAAGATGTGCAGGCAAAACAAGGAGCGACTCCACCAGCGAAACGACAAACACGCTAATCGTGATCGCTGGAATCTGCATGAACAACTTGCCCTCCCCACCAGGCACAAAGAACATTGGCGCAAAGGCCACAATGTTTGTCGCCACAGCGAAAAACACGGGCATGGCTATTTCCTTTGCCCCCTCGATGGCCGCATCAATTAACGGCACACCGGCCTGCCGACGTTCGTGAATGTTCTCACCCACCATGATTGCGTCATCGACAATGATGCCCAGCGTCACAATGAACGCAAACAACGAGATCATGTTGATCGTTGCGCCCGTGAGCGGAATAAACAGGAATGAGCCAAGGATCGAAATGGGAATGCCAAGCATGACCCAAAAGGCCAGCCGAGGTTCGAGGAACAAACCCAACATGAGCAGCACCAACGCTAAGCCCACAAAAGCATTGCGCATGAGCAGATCAATGCGCTCCCTGTAAATCACTGAGTCGTCATTCCAAACGTCCAGCTCGATGCCCGGCGGCAGTGCACTGCGTTTGGCCGCCACGAAATCGCGAACTGCATTAGAAACCCCAATGGGCGTTTCGTGCCCAATGCGGAAGATCTCGATGCTCATTGCGGGCCAGCCGTCGTAGAACGCCGCAAGATCTTGTTCTGCAAACTCTTCGCGAATCGACGCAATCATGCCCAGCGTGACACGCGTGCCATCGCTTCGAGTAATGATCGGAATGTCGTCGAATTCAGGAGCAAAGTCGCGCCGATCGTTTGTTCGCACAAGGACTCGACCGCCATCAGCGCGAATCTCACCCGCAGGCAAATCGATGGATGCAGCGCGAACGGCTTGAGCAATATCACCCAACGTCAAGCGCAGCGATCGAAGCGTCTCCGATGGAACCTCAATTGAGATCTCCAGCGGTCTTGCATAATTCAATGTGGCATACGTAATGCCCCCTGCCTGCATCGCCTCTTCGCGGATCGACTGGGCAACGTCTCGTAACGTTCTCTCGTTGGCGTCTCCGTAGACCAGCAACGACAGCACACGATTTCGAGCAACGAAAATCTGAACTCTTGGCCGCTCCATATCTTCGGGAAACGACGTAATGCGATCGACTGCGGTTTTGACGTCCTGCAACGCCTTGCCTGTATCCACACCCCGCACAAGTTCGATTGAGACGGTGCCACCACCTTCGCTTGCCGAAGATGACACACGTCGAACTCCATCAAGGCTCTCAACCGCGCCTTCAATGGCGAGCATCACGCCTTGTTCGACTTCCTCGGGGCCTGCGCCGGGATAGACCGCGCTGACAAAAACCATGTCTACGGAAAACTCCGGAAACACCTCTTGCTTAAGTCGGCCTGCCATGAGCAGGCCACCGACAACAAAGACCAGCATCAGCAAATTCGCCGCAATTGGATTGCGGCACATCCAGCCGATCAGGCCGTCTCGTTGAGAAGGCAGGCGAGGGTTGGTCATGAAGAGCTCGAATCCATGAGCAACAAGCCATTGACAGGCGTCACAATAGAACTGGTGATGATGGCCTCACCAGGCGCAAGTTCGAGATCAACAATGACGGTGTCAATGGATTCACCTACGACTGTGGCGGGACGAATGACAAGGCGACTGTCTACGCCGCGGATCCACAACTCATCGCCTTCGCGAAGCACGCCCCGGGGCAATTCATACACATCTCTGCGTGTGGGGCCTTCGAGGGCGGCGTGTACAAAGCCACCCAACAGCAACGGCACTGGTTGTGACGCTGATTGACCCAGTGGATCCTCGATGCGGAGCAACACGCGAGCCTGTCTTCCCGCAGCATCGACCGAGCCCATCAGCCGTGCAATGGTGGCTTGATAGGTCCCCTTGGTACCCCCGGCAAGCCGAATCTCCACGATGGCACTTCCTCCACCGATGCCATGTTCATCGGGCAACTCCACACGTGCTAAGTCGTCCATTGGCACGCCCACCTCAACCCACCATGCATCGATACCCACCAGCGTGGCGATCACTGAAGATGGAGAGACCATAGACCCCTTCACACCTGTACGAGATCGCACCATGGCCTTGAAAGGAGCAATAATTGATGTACGTTCTAACGCAAGTTCAGCTTGCTCTACTTTGCTGCGCGCAGATTCAACCATGGCCTGACGTTCTCGCAAGTGCGGCGCCCGCAGCGCAAGCGTGGATGACTGTGCCTCCAAATCGAGATCGCCTGCGATATCGCCCAGCAACTCCCAATCGCGTTGAGCAATTCGCCCCCGCCCGCGCTCGACTTCAAGATTCACCTCGGCAGTTGCTAATGCTGATCGAGCCTGCTGCAAAGCCAATTCGAAGTCGCGAGATTGAATTTGAGCGATCACCGTGCCTTGCGCCAATACCGAACCCGGCGACAGCGAGGCGGAAATATCCACGATCTGTCCTGCGACTTGTGGCTGCAATGCAAGCACTCGCTCAGGCTTTACTTCACCCCATGCCTCCACATCTAGACGAACATCGGTCTGCACAGGATTGATGGTTCGGACCATCGTTGCGACTTCCTCACGCTCAACTCGTGGCGGCGTTGGCCTCGCACTGAACAAGGCCACTCCGGCGACAAGTCCAAGTACAAGAAACCCAATCGGGATCAACACTTGGATCAGGGACATCATTGCCCGCGCAACTCGTGTAAGACGATTCACAGCGATGCCTCCTTTGTCTCCTGGTCGCCAGCCATGACCGGCGGCTCCAGTGCATCCATCCACCGCCCACCAAGTGCGAGATACAGGCTTGCTCTATACACAAGCAACTGACGACGAGCTTCAACATCCTGGCGCTGCAAGGCTTGCAGCGTCTGAATGGCGGTGATCACATCGAGGTACTCAGCCACGCCCTCGGTGTACTGCAAGTGCGCTTCGGCCAACTGACTCCGAGCAATGTCCGTTTGCAGGCGAATCTCACCAAGTAACTCCTGCTGCCAGAATTCCTGCTCCACCGCATCTGCTACTTCGCGTGTTGCTGTCAGAAACGTGTCAGCAAATGCGGCGAGTCGTTCTTCCACGATGGCTTCTTGTCGCACCACTTCCAAACCGCGACGGTCTGCATCGAACAACGGCTGGAACAACGATCCACCGATAGACGCACTGTTGGCAAGAATTGGCCCGCCCCACTGTCCGTAGTGCAAGTCAGCGTCGAGCGTAAAGCGGATGGCTGGCAACATGGCAGCAATTGCCGCCGCTGTGGAGTGGTCGGCTGAAGCAAGCAGTTGCTGCCGTGATCGCAAGTCCGGACGGCGGAGCAGCAAGTCCGCCGGTGTCCCAAGATTTGGAAAGACGGGTAAGCCCGGCAGCGATGCTTCGACCTCTGATGGGGGCAAGTTCTGTGGCGTGCGCCCTAGCAATGTGGCCAAGGCATTCCACGCTGTGCTAAAACGCGATTCGACCGCTGGCACTCGCGCACGCACCGCTTCAAGCTGTTGTCGCTGCTGCAACACCTGCAGTGCAGTGCCAAGCCCGTTGGCATAGCGATACTCCACGCTCTCAAGCAATACCTCGCTAACGCGAACTTGTTGCCTAAGCACACTAAGCAGTTCCGACTGAGCACGAATCGTGAACCATGTGTCTGATACCTGGCCAGTCAATGCCAACGCTGTTGCGTCCACGTCGGCTCGCGATGCCTCAGCGATCAATACAGAAGCCTGAGCGGTGTTGTGAATACGTCGCCAAATGTCAACTTCCCATGACAAGCCCAATCCAACAACGACGTTTGTGTCGTAATTCGTACCAGCAACGGCCAAGGTGCCATCGCGGTTGTAGTGCACCATGGTTCGGCGAGCCTGTGTCGTGCGCAAGTTGACTTGGGGGAGTAACGGTGCTGCCACGACGCCTGCTTGTGCCGCAGCTTGCGCCATGCGCGCCCAAGACTGTCGAAGCGATTGATTGTGATCCAATGCCTGCCGAACAAGGTCATTCAATTGCCGGTCGCCGAACGCCGTCCACCAGCGATAGACCTCGGCAGTTCCAGTTAACGGCCCGTCCCATTGATCCGGCACATGCACGTCGGGTGTGAGGGGCGTCTGCACGTCGTACAACGAGCAGCCCGTAAGTGCAAAGACAAGTACACACAATAGCAACCGCATCAGGTGCTCACCTTTGCTGCATGGCACACCGCCGCTATGGACACACTTGCAATGTGCTCGGCGATAGCCTCCGAGTCGCGATTGGGCACGCCTTCAAGACG
>JABAAC010000171.1 GCA_014238965.1 Phycisphaerales bacterium
TGGCGGAATTGGCAGACGCGCCAGCTTGAGGTGCTGGTGGGAGTAAAATCCCGTGGAGGTTCGAGTCCTCTTTCGCGCATTGAACCAAAGACCCCGAAACCATCACCGGGGCCCCGACGGTCCACCTCATGGCAAAGTCGTCCAAGAAGACCGCACACGACAACCAACCACAGGTTCGCAATCGACGTGCGCGGTACGACTTTGAAATCACCGATACCCTCGAGTGCGGCCTGAAGCTCACCGGCACCGAAATCAAGTCGGTTCGCATGGGCCAAATCAGCCTGCAAGAGGGCTACATCCGAGCCGAATCCGACCCCCCAACGCTCACGCTGTACAGCGTGCACATCGCCGAGTACCCCAACGCAGCGGCAGCCGCCCAGCACAACCCGATCCGCCCCCGCATGCTGCTAGCCCACAAACGTGAAATCAAAAAACTCGCACGACTCTCCAGCGCCAAAGGCGCCGCCATCGTGCCCCTTGAAATCACCTGGCGAAACGGACACGCCAAACTGGTCATCGGCCTTGGTAAAGGCAAACGCAAGTTCGACAAGCGTCAGTCACTGCGAGCCAAGGACGACAAACGCCAAATGCGAGCCGACAAGGCATAAACATCTGCTTGCCTGAGAAGCGGCGCCATAGGCTACTTGCATGCGAGGTGTGGTCGTGGTTCCGGCATGAAGCATCAGGCCAACGCCCTTTCGCTTCGCTGCGTACATGGCTTCATCTGCAAACTGCACCAACTCATCAGAGTTCGTCGCACTGCACAGGGAACGATGTGAAGCCCCCACCGAAATACCAAGTCGCGTGTCACCCAAATCCCATGTGCCCACAGCAGCCTCAAAGCAGTCGACCAATCTCCGACCAACGCGAAGCGTCGCTTCAAGATCGGCATGTGGAAGCAGAATGCAGAATTCATCACCGCCATAGCGAGCAGCAATGTCGATGTCTCGGGAGATGTCCTTCATCAGCGCGCCAACCCGCTTGAGCACATCGTCTCCACGATGATGGCCCAAGGAATCATTAAGTCCCTTGAAGCCGTCTAGGTCGATCAGCAAGAATCCCAAGCCGATGCCATGACGCTCCGCTTCAGTCCACCGGCCTTCCAGCATTAGATTCAGCCAGCGGCGATTCGTCAGCCCAGTGAGATCGTCCGTGCGAGCAAGATCTTCAAGTTTGGAAACCGTCTGCTCGAGGCGACGATTCACTTCGGCTTGCTGAGCCATCGATCGTGTCAGCGATTGCTGCAACTGATCGTTGTCAATCTTGAGCTGTCGATGCACGATGGCCTTCTTGACAGCCAGCGGCACAGTGACCGCCTCGTGACCAGTGAGCAGAACGAATTCACTGGCGCCCGCGTGAATCGCCTCGGGTGCCATCGCTGCATCGGCCACGTCGCCGATCATGATGACCGGAAGATGCGGTGCCAGGCCCCGAAGATAGGCAACAGCATCCAAGCCGCACCCTTCACTGAATACCGACGCCACCAGTGCGACCCCGTACGACCGGAGATCCACTCGGTGGAGGCACGAAAGCGATTGCACGACGTGGCAACCCGCCACCTCCAGTGCATTTGCAGGAACCTCATTCGCACCCTGACACGGGACCCCTGCTCGGGCAGTGGCCAAGGCACACACGAGCAACCGAGCAACCTCAGGGTCGCTCTCGACAATCAGCACGCGCGGCAAGCCCCCATCGGGCAGTTCGTTTAGTGGACTCACGGTGGTACAGGCCTCCTACGGGTCTGATCGCTGACGAAAAAGGCCCCGCAGCCTTTTTCCGCCGTACACAGGTCTATCGATCAGGTTTACCCATAAATGAGGTGTGATCCACCCTTGAAGGGGCAGGAAATCCATCGGAAGCCATCAACAGCCGTCACAGGCGGTACAGGCCTCAGCCAATGAGGCGTACGACATCGTTGTAGAACGTCACCACGAAAAGCGTGCCGATGAGCAGCAGCCCGATCATCATGCCCCCGGTCTGGAAGGCCAGCGATGGCATTCGCCCGGTGCACTTTTCGTACAGCAGATACAAGAACTGCCCGCCATCGACGATGGGAAGGGGCAAGAAGTTCAGTACCGCTAGGTTCACACTGATGATGGCCAAGAAGAA
>JABAAC010000194.1 GCA_014238965.1 Phycisphaerales bacterium
CTCCGGACTCACGAAGGACTGTTGTGACGTGACGTACATTGATTCAAGGTTGTCTCCGCCAAAGGTCACGCACGTCGGGCTGGGAATCGGCATGTTGATTTCGCGATCGAGCCGGCCCTTGGGATCGATGCGCAGGATCTTGCCTCCCATGTTCAAGGCAAACCAGTAATACCCCTCTACATCGACCGTAGCACCGTCGATGATCCCCGTCTTTAGATGCTCAAGCGAATATAGAAGCCTGCGGTTGTCGAGCCGGCCTTCATCGATATCAAGATCGAAGACATGTACTGCTGCACCTTTCGTGTCACCGAAGTACATCCGCGTATCGTCCGGTGAAAAGGCGATCCCGTTGCTGCAGATAAAGGAGAAGTCCTCCGCGCACTTGTGGCAGGTCAGATCAGGATCGAGGCGGTAGATGTATGACGAACTGTCCTTCAGCCTGCCATCCATGCTGCCGCACCAGTAGCGTCCCCGTCGATCGATCTTTCCATCATTCAGGCGGCTGTGTGGCAGGTCATCCTCAGGATCGACGATCTGCTCGATGTTGCCGGTATTCAAATCGACTGTACAGAACCCCGAGTTCGTGCCCGCGATCAAGCCGCCGCATTTCCGGAATCCAAAGGAGCCGATCTGCTGGGCCATTGGCCAGGTATCCCGCTTCCCGGTCGCGATGTTCAATCGCTTCATTGACGGTAATCGCGGGCTTGCCTGCTCCATGGAAGGCCCCGCGTGATCCGACCAGTACAGGGAGGACTCCTCTTCGCACCAGAGCGGGGACTCTCCAAGGCCGTCATTACATTCCCAGAGACATTCAATCTCGTACATCGCGTTCTTTCTCAAGGTCCATTAGAGAGGGGGCCGCAGGGGAGGTCAACAACTGTGCTTATAGACCCCGCTGCATACCTCTTCAGGAGCAATGCACCGCCACTTAAAGAACAACACCCCCGTGAATACGGAGGTGCTGTGGGGTGGTGGGTTGTGGTGGGGGGTTATGGGCAGGGGCCCAAAGCCATCGCCATTTGGTGGTAGTGTGAATTCATGCTCGCAGCTACTGCCTACCAAATACCCTTCGGACTCATTGCTGGTCCGGCTTTGGTGATCGCCCTCCTCCTCATTGTGATTGCTACATTCCGATTCCGGTTCCGGGGGCAGTGCATCGGAGCTTTCATTGGGTTTCTGATTATCTGGTCGGGCCTCGTACTTGGAACCCGCTTTGGATACGGGGACGGGCTTTGGGAGTCGATCCTCAAGCCACCGCCGGAACCCTCTGGCGATCTTGTCCTGGAGGTGTTCTTTATGCTCTTCGTTGGCTGGTTCCCGGCAGGAATTGTCGCTCTTGTCTGGTGGGCAGTCCTGAGTTTGATCAAGTCGGTGGTCTGCCGCATCCGTGGGGCGAAGGGCATGCAAACAGAAACAATCTGAGGTTGTTCAAGGTTCACTAGAGATTCGCTTGGAGCAGCCTTCCCATCAACAACAACACCCCCGTACATACGGAGGTGCTGAGGGGTGGTGGGTTGTGGTGGGCGATGACTAAGGATCGCAGGTGCAATCACTGTCATCGCAGTTATAGGCGTCGCAGTTGAGGTAGATCGGCACGCCGTTCCATGTGTATTGGCCGTCGTCGCAGTACCCATCCCCCAGCCAGGTTTCCGGACAGCAATTCCCATTGCAGTCGGTGATCTCTCCATCGGGGCATGACCCGCAACCGGTTGCATTGTCGCCGAAGTGCGCTAGCAGCATAAGCAAATCGTCAATGTTGACTACGCAGTCGCCCGAGGGAAATGGTGCCGCATCGCCAAGGGGCCTGATGTTGTCGGCGCCTTCTATGCCAAAGTTCCCCAGCACGATCAGTAGATCGTCGACTGTAATGGCACCGTTGCCGTCGAGGTCGACATTGCAAGGGGCAGGATCGAGTTGTGTGTCGCATGGGACCTGTTCGGGAACGACCGTGAATTCATATCGACACCAAGCGTCGGTGTTGCTGATTTGGCCACCGTCGGTCCAGTGCGCCAGTCCGGTTAGTTCAAGCGTCTCTCCAGGGGCGAAGTAATGGGTTCCTGGCTCTAATGGTCCAAGCCAGGTTGTATCCAGCATTTGAGAGTACCGGTAGTAGAAGACCTCGGTGGGCTCATCGAATGTGATGCTCAGGTGCCAATCGTTCTGCGCCTCGATCCAGGAGTGTGCCTGAATATAGAAGTGCTGAAGGGAGATCCCTAGATAGTCCTGATCGCCGTGCATATGGATTTGGCCGATGGTGAGCCCTGAGTAGTAGCTCGTCTCACTCTCATCGAATGAACTGACGTTGTTGTGTGTCCACTCGTAGTCTGTGAATTCGTCCCAAAGTCCCTGCGTCACACCAACGTGCAGGTCGTAGGTCACATCGGGGAAACATGTCCCAGTCAGTACCAATGTAGCCACGATAGAAGTGCAGATATAGCGCATGGGTCCTCTCTCCTTTGGTCAGCCTGAGGCTGACAAGGGATGATTAGAGATCTAATGCAGGGGGCCGTCAATACCCACTGCAACCAATTTCACTGCGTACCTCTTTAGGAGCAATGCGCCGCCATCTCAAGAACAACACCCCCGTATTCACGGGGGTGTTGTGGGGTGGTGGGTTGTGGTGGGGGATCAATACCTTGATCTTCAACACCAGCAGCAAGATATACAATTGAGTTCCGCTCGGGGTTGGCTTGGCACCCTTTCCAGGCGATAGGCATTGACAGCAGCCCTGCTGGGCGGCACAGTGGATCGCGAGAGTGGAGAGGACCTGATCGCAATGCTTGAACTAGTGCTGTTGGTGCTTGCAAATGGACCGATGCGGTGGACGGCGTCGACGGTGCAGTCGCCCGTTGACCACACCGCGTGGGTCGCTGCGGTCCGCGCCGACGGTGCAGCGATCGGCCACGTGACGGACGAATCGACCGGCCATGAGTCGCTCGTGCGGTGGCAGGACGGTCAGCCCGTTTTCGAAGTGTCATCCTTTACGCACGCGATGTCGGGTTGCTTCGACGAGGCGGGTCACTGTTTCGGCCGGGCGGATATGGGGAACTACGTGATCGTGTTCCGGGTTGATAGCGACGGGGACATCACAGGCACATGGCCCATCAGCATTTCTCCGGGGCTGTCCGGACTTGTGGGCGCGATCGGTGGCGAGCCCATCTACCGCGGTGTTCCGCAGTCGGGCTCTTCTGATTGGACAACATGGGTCTGCCGTGATGATGGCACAGTCGAGGTGATCGACAACGGGGGAGCATCGCTGTTCGGCGCTTATGTCGGTCGACTAGCTGATGGGACGAGGGTCCTGCTCGGTCAGTACAAGGTCGGCACTACATGGAACATATTTCTCCGTTCGCTCGACGAGGACGGCGCATTCCGGATCGTGAACGATGAACTCGAGATCCCCGCCGGTATGGCGAGCCCGCTTGGCATCTCGGGGCAAGGCGACGTATTGCTGCAGCAGCGTGACGCTTCCTATTCGTGGTGGCCGCTGATTTGGAGGCCAGACACGGGCGACGTGAGCGAGGGACCTGCCGTGACGGTGGGGGGATACATCGACACAGGCGATGCCGAGTCTGGCGCCGTGGCGGCGAACGGGATGCAGGATGGCCAGCCCGCCATCTGGAGGTGGCGGCCGGGTCAGGAGGCCGAAGTGTTAACACTGGATGCATCCGAGACAGTGGCCTTGACGAGTGTCAATATCGCAGGCGATGGCACCGTCGTAGCGGGTGTGCTGCAGTTCGAACCGGTCTATGAGCAGACGATGATTATTTGGCCCGCCGGCGAGGGCACGCCGGTGCCCATTCGCGAGCGTGTGATCGGCAGCATCGCGGGCGGTCCCATCGGACTGACCGCCTGGCATGCGTCGGGCGCCTGCGCGCTGAGTACGACAGGCGGCGCCGTGCAGATGCAGGCTTTGCCTACGGGCGATGTCGATGGCGATGGCCACGTCGGCATCAACGACCTGCTGGCCTTGCTCGATGCCTGGGGACCGTGGGACGGTCAGTGCGGACCGGACCTCGACTTCAACGGATCGGTCGAC
>JABAAC010000195.1 GCA_014238965.1 Phycisphaerales bacterium
ATTAATAGTCCTACGCATAGCGTCAGCCTGATTCCAAGCCAAGAATGATGCGACTGGAGGGCACTGCCCTGCCCCTTGTGTGGGTGGTGCTGCCAAGAACGATGCCACGAACGGGTTCTCATTCTCATCCACCCACCAGTGGTCGGCTAGCCGCGATCGACCTTCGTCAGACGCGCTTTCAAACACATGAGAGATGTGCTGGTCCATGCTCTGCACACCATCGGCAAGCGAGATGTGCCTGACCATTGGATTGCAACCAAGCGGCTCGAAGGCCGCTTTGATGTCACTCTCTGACTGAGCCAATTCTTTCTGGTCCGTGTCGCACAGAAGGAAGAACAACCGCTCATCCGCATTCTTCGCCCACTCGCGATCCTGACTCGCCAGTTTCGCAAAGTGCGCCAAGGTCTTGCCGCCCGAACCGCCGAATCCGACGAACAAGTGAATTTCTGTCTTTTGGTTTCCTGATGGCATGAGCCACCTCCTTCTATTGCATCCAGGCCTGCCAACTAATGGCTACAACTCCGACTGTGATCAACAAAGCCACACAGATCACCAGTAGATCAACTGTGAACCGTGCAGTTTTTTTCGGTCTGATTACTTTCACAAAGATCTCATTCGCCCCATCACCCTCATACTGGAGGGCACCCAGACGCCAGACCCAATCCTCCTCAGGCTTCGTGAAGGGATTCACCGCGCTTTCCGAGAACTGGTAGTGCTTCCGATTCCCCTCAAGTCCGACTTCGCCACCGGCCCCAAATCCAAACTTCGCGCCCGGGTGCATTTTAAGCCAATCGCCAGGGCGATGATTCGGCATTGACTTAGGCCACCGACCCCCAGCGATCACACGAAGTGGCACAGATGCCCGCTTTCGATTTACATCCCACCAGCCCCGATCCACCGAAGACGGACGCCCATCAAGCCCGACCATAATGCCTGGCCTGGCACCGTCAATTATTCCCCGATCAATCGAAACGCCAAGCTTCCACTTGCGTGGCCCGTTGCCGTGGAATCGTTTACATATGAACACAAAGACTATGAGACAAGCCAAGGAAAGCACGACGAACTGCCAAATCTTTCTCGGCGGCATGGTCTGCAGCGAAGCAACTGATTGGGTGCTCGGCGGGCCAAACGGAGTATGCAGCACCACCGAAACTTGAACCTTGCCAACGCCATCCGGATGCGCGGGCACATGAAACTCAGCATGTCGCTGTGATGATCCCCGTGCGACTCCTGCAATGTCGCCCCGGTCGATTACCTGATCACTCTCGTCTGTCGCAACCCACTCAGCCCGCTCAACGGCGCCACTGATGGTCACCGAAACAGGCAGTGACTGCCCTCCTCGCATCACCGACCCGTCAGGCAAGTCGGCAGAGACTACAGGCGGGTCGTGCCGCACCATGATGGTGATCGGCACTGCCTGCTTCGCTACACCGCCAAGGGCAGGGGTGACCTGCGCAGAAACCGTGTACTCCCCCGCCTGATGATCAAACTCGTGTTCAAACACAGACAGGCCCTTGCCTTCGACCAACATATGGCCGGGCTTGGCACGCACCACCCAGTCGATAGCGGCACCGTCATCTGCGATGTGGGATTGAGGTTCAATGTGGAACGACTCGCGTGCCAGCCACGGAACATCCGTCCGGGTGCCGCTCACAGCCACCTTCCACTCAGGCATCTCGAAAACAGGCGTACGCTCAAACGCAACTGCATGGGATTCCGATGGACCCTCTTGCCCGCAGATGTGCGGGGTGGCGATGATGCGAATCGGCTGATCGAGTGGAACGTTGCTCTCGCTCCTGAAGCGAAGGTCAATGGAGGCCTGTGTCGACCCATCTGGTGCCACGACCGTCGTGGTGTGTCCGCTTGATGGAGAGACCTGCTCAAGAACTACGCCGCTGTCTGAATCGACATGCCACGTCACGGTTTCCACTGCACCAGGTGTGTCCGAACTGATTTCGACTATCAGATGGTTGGTTTCGTCAAGTTGCAACTTGCGGCTCACATCGCCGAGGGGTCGAAGTGTGACTTTCGGCGGCGTTACCTCCACGGTGACTTGATCAGCAACGCCGGCGTGCTCGTCAGCGACCGCATGAACCGTGTACAGCCCGGCCTTGGCCGGTACCTCAAGTTGCGCCTCAGCAAGCTGAACCGTCCTGCCGTCGTCACGTTCCTTGGTAAGCACGCCAGCCTTGGCCGTTGATACGGTCACTCCCTCCGCATCAAGCAGCGAAAACGTAACCCGGCCCACGCCGCCATGGGTGAGCGCCTGTACAGGCAACGGAACGCACCAATCCGCGGCATGCCGCGACTGGACGCGAATGCGAGGCGACTCGCGGACTTCAAATATGACGGTCACCCACCCCGTCAACTCCTCCTGATCGCCAACCAGAATTCGAGCTCGCACTGCCACCTCGGTCCGCCCGTCTCGGTTGGGCGTCACCGTGGTCGTTGGAGCGGTGGTCACCTCAGCAAGAGGCACACCGTTCATCCGCCACTGAAATTCAATAACCTGGGCCGAGCCGGAAAATGCGGCCGTTATTTGAATGGGCTTGCCCTCTAAGGCATCAATTGGCTGGGACTGGAGCGAGAGCTCAAAGTCCAGCACCTCCACGGTCATGGTGGTCGACGCGGTTGCATCGGACCCATCACGCTCGCCAGAGAGCACAATCTCATAGTGACCAGGCTTGGTGAACGATGTCAGGGCAGACCATGGGTCATCAACGTTGGCGTCGATCAGCCCGCCATCCGAACGCGACCACGCAGGCGTCACGCCCGCAATCGGCTGGAGGTATTGAATTGCGACATCGCGATCGACCATTGCCACACGTGGTCGCACCCGCACCGCTAACGAATCAAACGAGAAACTGTCGTCCTTCGCAATGCTGAAGTTGAGCCTTGCCTCCCGGCTCCCCTGAGGAAGAAACCTCCGGTCGCAATTGGTGTCGGGAAAATGAACAATCAACTCTGCCTGCTGAGCCATTTGAACCTGGCCCTCTGCACCGGTCACATGAAACTTGAGCGGAACAACTCGCAGGCCACCGCCGGTAGGAATGGAGCTCGGGGACACCGAGATCGTGACGCCAGGTTGTGTACCTGTCACCGTAAGATCGATATCGCCCGGCATGTACGCAGGGCAGGGCACGTTGACCCGCAGCTCCGCGGTCGTCACTCCACCGCTGGCAGCGGGAAGGTTTGGGGCGACCAAGTCGGCCGATGGTGGCGGGAGCGGCAACTTGATGGCCCCTTCCGACTTGATGACTGGAAGGCCGTTCATCGCCAAACCGTCGTACTTATCTCCGATGACGATCTGGTACCAGTCAGAGAGACCGTTGATCAATTTGATGGACTCGTCCAACGCACGGATTCGACGGCCCAAGTCGGCCTCAGTGACCGTCCCACCCTTGAATTGGTCCTCGCCGTCCGAGTAGAGGTAGATGTGAAACTGCTTGGAAGGGTCCCCGTCCAACCACGCCTCCTGCTCCTGCAGGCATCGATCAAGTGCCCAGTACAGGGGGGTGCGGTTGCTCGTATCAGGCGTCGCAAACAGCTCAATCGATCGAATGGCTCGGTCCCGGTCGGCCGGGGTTGAGAGATCAAACGCAAGGGGCGGACCGCCGTCGCCATCGCCATAGAACGGCTCCCGGCTCGATCCCCAACCTCCACTCTTGCGAGCGTCAAAGATTGCAATCTCCAGCAATGCATGATCCGGCAGCGACGCCACGACCTCTGACATCGCTTCCTTCAGAGGCTCCCAAAGGTTCTCTGTGACCATCGAGCCCGATCCGTCGACGAGCATCACGTACTTCCATGCCTCTCTTGGTGCCTTGCCACCGCATGGGGGGAGGGCGCTGCAGTCCACGGCGTGCGCCGAAACTGTCACGATCAAGGAGACAATCGATGCAATGCTCCACTTCAAGCTGAGCTTCCTTTCGCAGATTTCGTCGCCTTGCGAAGCAACGTCGCAATGACGACGAAGGCCGGAAGCCCGACCACAAAGATCGCCACGACCCTCGGATCGGCCAAGCCAGCGACGATGCCTTCGGGCAGCTTGTACTCGCGGGCCAACTCGGCGCCACCGTCACCTATATATGGATACACCCACGTCACAACCGCACCTGCAGCAAGACCGTTGAGCAGCAGGGCGATAAAGACAGCCCCAGCAATCGATACGCCGATCAGGATCAACCCCGCAAATGAACGCAGGAAGATCCTCGCGCCCAGGATGAGCACAATGAAGGCGATGGCCCCCACACCAACGGCCCACAGCGTGCCGTTGCGTGCCCATCGAGTGGCGGCTGCTTCCGCAGTCGCCATCGCCGTACGTCGCTTGGCAATCAGGGTGGCCGGCACACTCAACTGGGTCTCGCCTGCATTGGTGACATCCAGCACCAGCACCTCGCCGTTATCGCTCGGCTCGGCCCAAGCAACCACGCCCTCCCGAAGAAGCGTTGCGCCAAGGTCACTATCTAGGACCACATGGGCGGTGCGAACGCCGCCGACATCCGACACCGACGCAACCTGCCCAACCGAAACAGAGCCAGAAAGAACCATCGGGGCCACAACGCCTGTGGAATCGGCCGGGAGCTGTACATCCACCTCGGTCTGGCCACACCCACTCAGCAGCGTCAGCGCGGCGAGTACGCCTGCGACGAGCCAAACACGCATGATCCCTCGCTGTCCCATCAGCAATCCTCACTGGCGTGCAAATGAACGCCTGCGGTTCCGAAATGGCCCCGCACTTCCCTCGACCGGTTTATTCCGGAAGGACCGCCCACCGTATCAGAATGCCCGGATCGGCGAACTTCGGAGGCAGGCTCAACCACGACGAAAGGCCCCGTTACAGGGGCTATCGGACGCTTACGGTCCCCTACCGCCCACAAAGGCCCTATGGAGGCGGGTACGACGGCCGAGCGGAATCAGATGCTTAGCCAACCCAGACGCCATCGGCGGCCGGCTCACCGCCTGGCCGGCGACACAGATCTCCGACGCCCTGCTGGCACCACGGCTACTTCGTGACAGACCACATCAGACGGACCCCACACTGGAGGGGAGAGGAGTTGCTCATCATGAAGCAGTGCTTGCCTGCTTGCCTGCAGAAACGAGGTGGCCAATGGCGGGCCGATCATGCAAGGCAAATAACGCCCCGCTTGGGGCACGTCGTTCATATCGGTCGCTGATGCGAAATTCTCTTAGCTGTTCGTCGCTTCAAACTCCACCAGAAGCGATTGCCATTCTTCGGCAAGATCGTGGTGGTCGCACTGCTTGGCATGTTCAATCGACTGGCGAAGCCCATCAAGCACATTGCCGAGAAATTCTGAGCGTGCCGATTCCACTCCCTCGCTTCGCAACGTCGACAGTATCTCCGAGTCAACGCCCAACTCCTGGTGCCGCAACTCTCTTGCCACATCCAATTCGCGCAGGCCAACTTTTGCCTTGCACCGATAATGAAGACACATAGATCGCAGATCCAAATAGTCAATTTTTTCATCGTAACCATGACCGTCGCCGACCAGTTTCCACGCCTCATCGCAGAGATCCTGCGCCAAGTTGTAGTCGCCCAACTGGACATGAAATCTGACAACCGGCACCATTGAATAAGTAAGTCCGATCCGCGATCCTGAAGTTCCTAATTCAGCGTTGAGTTCCTCATGGATCTCAAGACACCGCTCATACTTCTTGCGCGCAGCAGCGAGATCAGCAGCGGATCCAGCGGCCTTGTCCAGGTCGGCCAGGCGACTGAGCGTGCGCGAGAGGTCGCGGCGAGATTCGGGCGTTCCGAGCGAGGCGTCGAGTGCCTCGGAGATCTCAAGGCACTGCTCAAACTTCTCTTTCGCCGCAGCGTGATCTCCAGCGGCCACATCCAGATCGGCCAGGCGCTCGAGCGTGATCGAGACGTCGCGGCGAGATTCGGGCGTTCCTTCCGAGGCGGCGAGTTCCTCGTCAGCAAGAACACTCTCCAACAGATTGCGAGCGATCGAATTCACTCCCGCGGTCTCCAACTGCACCGCCTTGGACCATCTGTATCTGATCGAAATCACCGAATGTGGCACCTGCGCCCAATCAATCTTCTTCAGTCGCCGTCCTTCAACGCGGCACAGATCCCACAGCCCTTCACTCGCTGCGCGGCCTGTTAACCATACAACCGCGCGAAGCGATGCTTGATCGCGAGGACACGTCCAGTCCGGCGACTCTGGAATAGGCAGCCACAGCACAGCCATTCTCAGCATGTCCATACGCTCTGCTGGCTCAAGCGCTTTCACCGAGCGAGCTGGCGTAATGTTCACGTCATCCCCCGCAACCTCATCGTCAGGGCCTGCCTTCAAGTCGCCTTCATCATCAAAGCTGGCGTTGATCCATTCGACGAGATGCGTTCGAAGCGCCTCCGCCAAGCCATCTTCATCTTCAAACAAATCATCGCGAAAGTAAGTGTTTGCCGCTACATGAAAGGCACGATCTCGAAATTCACGGATATATGGATTCGGCTCACCAAGAATTGCCAATGGGTCAATGCAATCCTTCAGATGCTCGCCGGAAATCTGTTTGCCCTGACTCTCTGCGAATGCCTCGATGACTTCCGCAACGAATTGTTGGCCAATATGGCTGCTCCACCCCAAGATATCCTGCACATCCCCCTCAAGCTCCTCGAACATCTGCACGACACGCCTCTCCCGCTCAGGCGACCATGTCCCTACGCGTGTCTCCCCTTTCTGATTCAAGGCCAACGCAGTGTCACCATCCACAAAGTTGTGCCGTGCCTTCTTCTTGAGCTGCCCGACATTCTCAACCATCGACAGGTAATTGCCCCCCGCCTTCTCAAGCAAGAGCGATTGCTGCTCGCCCGATATGCCGGGCAATTCGTCGGCCAACAAGTCGCCCA
The DNA here is from genome assembly GCA_014238965.1 of Phycisphaerales bacterium. Classification (GTDB taxonomy): domain Bacteria; phylum Planctomycetota; class Phycisphaerae; order Phycisphaerales; family SM1A02; genus JABAAC01. The sequence continues at coordinate 6,878 of JABAAC010000195.1, forward strand.
TGGCCACTGACTCGGCATTCTTCAGTTCCCACACCTCGGTCACCGCGTCGTCTTTCCACGCTGCAAGGCACTGGGACTTGGGCGTTTGTTCTTTGAGATCCTCACGCCACTCCGTTTCCCAGTGGGTCGCAACCACCAACAGAGGCCACGCTTTTGCTTTTGCCACGTACATCAACTCAGTCAAGAACCCGCAACTGACTTCATCGATCCACTGTGCATCGTCGAACCACAGCACCACCGGCATAGGATGCTTGCCACGCATCAACTTCGACAGCACTTCAATCCAACGCTGCCCGACATCCGCGTGGCGGCGAGTGGCCTCCGCTTCATGTCCCCCCTCCATAGCACTGTGGGCATCAAGCATCTTCTTGCCTTTGGCCGCCACCGCAACAGCGATGGCTGCCCCGGGCAGCACCAGATCAACTAACTCTGCTGTCGCGCCCAAATATGCTTTGAGACCGAGGCCTCCAATTGCATCGCGGCCAGATGCGATCGCCTGCGACCATGCAGTCCCCATCTTGCGAGCCAAGTCAACATGCACCTCCATCTCATGAAGGCAATCTGGCAATTTGCACACGCGATCATCACGATTGCGATCCTTGGGATCCGCCCATCTGGCACCCATCCAGATGAACTGCGGCGGTCCATTTGGCTCATGGTCCTTGAAATCAGGATTTACTCGCAACGATTTGCCGGCATCCTGAAACGCATCCGGCCAGTAGTTGGCTTCTTCAGGATCCCACTTTGAATCGATTGTCAACTCTTGATACAGCGTCTGCACCAACCGGCTCTTTCCGAGTCCGGTATTTGCAACAATGACTGCCAGTTTCGGACCACCACGCGAGCGACCGGTTTCATGATCTACATCAGCGACTTCGTCGAACAGTCCACGAAGCCATGCGCGTTCTTGCACACGCCCATAGAAACCGGGAATTGATGGCTGTATGTTGCTCATTTTTTGTGGCCCTTCTGCCGAAACCTGTGGATCGCAATAGTACAACCTTCTTGGCCATGGGCGTCGCGACACTCTTCCCTGCCGCGAGGCTCATGCAGCACATCAGCAACCTTGTCAATTCCTTCAGACAAACAGGACCACGTACTGGGGCTTCCAACATCCTCGGCGACACGGCGAAGAATATCCGGAGCCTCCTCGTTGTTCGCCAGCGCCAGTACAACTATCGCCTCACTTCCGATCTTCGGCGGCGAGCGCTGCTACTCGGTGTCGCTGCGGGTCGGTACCACGAGGTCAGAGAGTTTAGGAATCGCCTGCGATGGCCCCCACTCGCGAAGTGCCTGAATTTCGGCGGACAGTGAATCGGCGGCTTGAACAACCTCCTGAATGCAGGAAATCGCCTCGTCCAAATCAAGTCCAGCGGCTTCTCTCACGACACCCAGTTCAATCGCTCCGGCCGCGGTCAATACGAACTTCCCACGAATCATCGTATCGTTATGTCGCAAGAGTGCCTGAAGGGCTTGACTGCTCTCAAGAAGACTTGGATTCGGCTCTGGCACGGCATCGAACAACACGCACAACAGCCCAAGCGGCGAATCATCGGTTTCTTCAGCAAACGCAATGTGCACGTCGGCGCCCTTGTCAGTCACGAGGCTCCACCGATGTACGTTGGGCGAATCGTCTTCCTTGGGATCAACCTTTCGCGTAATCCCTGGGTAGTCATTGATCGCCTGCCGAATTGACTGAAGCGGAATCCGCTGAAATGGAAGTGCTTCCACTTCGCTCGCAGTCATGATCTCAATCTCACCGGACTCGATTGCCTTCAGTGTCTCATTTACAAATGCCTGTACGCGATCAGCTGGTATTGCAAAGCCAAGCGACTCCGCATCTCTACGACCCCACGTCGCTAAACCAATCACATGCCCAGCGGAATTGACTACCGGTCCGCCGCTGTTGCCGCTATTGATAGCAGCATCTACCTGAAGGTAGAGTTGAGGCGGCAAATCATGCAACCTGCACTCCTGAACGGCCGAGACGATTCCCCGAGTTACGGTCTCCCGAAACTCGTACGGATGCCCAACCACCAAGACGCCGCTCCCAACTCGCGGAGCTTCTTCTGAAAGACGAAGCGCCCGCTGGAGTTCTGGCGGCCGCGAATGGGTTTTTACCATGGCAAGGTCGGCATCCTCGGAAATCTTCACAACGACTGCCGGAACTTCTCCAGACCGGAACCGAAGCCGCGCCGCCTTTCCGTCCTCCACAACATGTCGATTCGTCAATACGAGGCCATCCTCATGGATAACAAAGCCGCTCCCTGAAACTCCTCCAGGCGAAATCACCACCGGCACCGAGGCCATGACATCTTCAACGACTTGCGACCAATCAGATACTCCGCCACACTCTGTTTGTTTCATTTCAATGAGATCCTTGACCATTCCTTCAGCCCCATACATGCTGGGCGACCATACCCTGATCTATCTCCAACGATTTCATACGGCTGGCGAGAGTTCATTCAATCTCTCCTTTCAGCTTGGTCGTCGCGCTATTCATCCCTGTCGCAAGGCTCATGGTACTCCTCGAAGGCCAACTGCACCCTATCGGGATCTCGGCCTGATCGGCCTGACGATCATGGGCCCC
>JABAAC010000197.1 GCA_014238965.1 Phycisphaerales bacterium
ACAGCAGAAACCGAGCCGACGTCTGAGTCGGCAGCACCAGAGAGCGCCGACGCGTCCTGATGCAGTTTGAGTAGTCGTCCGGCTTTCAGCGGGACAAGTCAGTTGGAGTCGTTCGTGGCCAAAAAGACCGCATCCCTCAGGGTTCATCAGGTTGCCAAGAATCTTGGCGTTACCTCCAAGGCCGTTGTTGCCAAATGTCAGGAAGAGGGTATTCCTGACATCACTGGCCACATGTCGGCATTGTCCGCGGGCCTTGCAGCAACCATCGGTGATTGGTTCAGCGGCGAGGACGTTTCGACGTCCGTTGAGACAACCGCCAAAGTTGACTTGAAGAAAGCCAAGGCCAAGCCACGCAAGAAGAAGGCTTCCAAGCCAGGCTCTGCACCGGTTGTAGAGACCGTGAAGGTTGATACCCCTAAGCCGTTTGTGCCACCAGAAGGAGCCGTTGCCCGACCAGTACTTCCGCCGGAGCCACTTGCTCCGCCTGTTGATGCTGCACCCACGGCACCGGGACCGCCTGACAGTCAAGCCAAGTCCATTCCCAACGAGCCACAACGGCCCAGTCAAGTCACGCCAATTGGGCGAAAGCTTGAGGGCCCAAAGAAGACAACACTGTCTGGGCCCAAGATCATCCGGGTGGAACAGCCAGAGTCATTGCCTCCACCGCGGTCTCGCTCGCCTCGCACAGGTGGCGGTCCAAGCCGACCTCCAGGCTCCGGCCGCCCATCAGGGCCTGGTGCAGGACCCGGCGGCGGTCCACCTTCGATCCCCGGTGAAACCGGGCGTGATCCATCACGTCCAAGTCGAGGCGGACGAAACAATCGCCGCCGCGGCGCAACACCTGAACGTGGTGGTGCCAAGGAAGGTCGTCAGCAGCAAGACCAGCAAAAGCAGAGCAACTGGCGAGAGCAGGATCTGCGTGAACGCGAAATGCGGCTGAATCGAAGCGGCGGGTTCTTCCGCGCCGTGCGGCGCGACAGCACCAAGCGTGCAACCTCCGGCAGCGGCCAGCGAGCGCAAACGGCCTTCGATCAGGGCGGTGCCATCGAACTTGCTGAGCCAATTTCCATCAAGTCGCTCAGTTCCGCCAGTGGTGTGAAGGGGCGTGACATTCTTCGTTGGATGGGTGACAACGGTCACATGATGGGCATGTCCAGTGATGTTCCAAATGACATCGCGGTTGATTGCATGGTGTATTTCAGCATTGATCTCGTTGTTGTTGCTCACGAATCTGCCGAAGAGAAACTTGAGAAGGCTTTCGCGGATCGTGACATGCACGATCAGCAAACTCGCTCACCTGTCGTCACGATTCTCGGTCATGTAGATCACGGCAAGACATCGCTACTGGATCGCATTCGCAGCGCTAACGTTGCTGATGGCGAAGCCGGTGGTATCACGCAGGCGACAAGCGCATTTCGTGTGCCATTAACAGTTGGTGATGCGGATCGTGTCATCACGTTCATTGATACTCCGGGACACGAGGCCTTCACTGAAATGCGGGCGCGTGGCGCGAAGGTGACGGACATTGTTGTACTCGTTGTTGCGGCAGATGACGGGGTCATGCCACAGACCATCGAGTCCATCGCCCACGCCAAGGCCGCAGGCGTGCCAATCGTCATTGCCCTAAACAAGATCGACAAGCCCGAGGCCACGGATGGCAATATTCAGCGCATTCTCGGCCAGTTGGCTGAACAGGAACTGAATCCTGTGGAGTGGGGTGGCGACACGGAGCTTGTTCGAACAAGCGCCATTGAGAATCAGGGCATTCAGGAACTGCTGGAGATCATCGATCTGCAGTCGCAAATATTGGAATTGACGGGCGATTTCGGTGGCCCTGCCGAAGGCACAGTGCTTGAGGCGAAGTTGGAAGAAGGTCGCGGCGCGGTGGCCAGCGTGCTTGTGCAGCAAGGTCAATTGCACAAGGGCGACTACATCGTTGTGGGCCGTGGCTACGGTCGTGTCCGTGACATTGTCGACGATCGGGGCAACCGCGATTCCAATGCAGGCCCCTCCCAGCCAGTGGCGATATCAGGCATTAATCAGGTACCTGATGCAGGTGACCGATTCTTTACGGTCAAGAATCTGCGAGAGGCTGAGTCTGCCGCAAAGGAACGCATTCAGGCTGAGCGAGAAAAGTCCCTATCGCGGGAAAAGGTCACGCTGGACAATATTCTCGAGCACATGGCCGAGGCCGGCAAGAAGGAACTGCCTGTCATTCTCAAGGCCGATGTGCAGGGATCTGTTGAGACCATTCGTGCATCACTCGCCAAGATGAGCACAGATGAAGTGAATGTAGTGCTCAAGCACGCTGCAGTTGGTGGCATTACCGCTTCTGATGTGACGCTTGCGGAGGCCTCTGGTGCAATCATCATTGGGTTCAACGCAACTGCCTCAGGCAAGGTCCGTAAGGAAGCTGATCGGGCCGGCGTTGACATTCGCGATTACGACGTGATCTATGAAATTACCGAAGACATCGAGAAGGCAATTCTCGGCTTGTTAGATCCAGAGCACCGCATCGAGGTACTCGGGCATGCTGAAGTCAGGGAAGTCTTCCGGGTCAGCAAAGTTGGCATGGTGGCGGGTTGTTACGTCACCAATGGTGTCATCGAACGCAATTCCTTAATTCGTGTCACGCGTGATGACATTGTTGTTGAAAACGAGCGTCGCCTTTCGCAACTCAAGAGATTCAAAGACGACGCCAAAGAAGTGAAGTCCGGTCTCGAATGCGGCATGCTCATCGATGGGTATGACGACATTCATGTTGGTGACGTGATCGAGTGTTATCGCTCACAGGAGGTCCGGCCCGGTTCCTGATCGGGTGGGACAATCGGCGTGAGCCGAAGCCAAGAACGAAATGATGAAGTGTTGCGACGAGCGCTGCAGGAACGGCTGGCTCGGGGGCTTGCCGATCCCCGTGTGCGTGGCTTGGTGACTGTCACGCGTACATCACTGAGCCCAGATCGCGCGGATGCGAGCATTTGGATTTCAGTGCTTCCGGAGATTCATGCCGAGTTGACCTTGCACGGTCTGCAAGCTGCAGCGCCCAAGATTCGCAAGGAGCTAGGTTCAAAGGTTCGCATGCGGCGGCTTCCACGGCTGCATTTCATGCTTGACGATTCATTGAAGAAAGAGGCTCGTGTGCTGCGGGCCATCGACGAAGGACGGCGCCGCGATCGAGACGGGGCCGACGACCAGGAGACGACGCCGTGAAGAACGCCGCCGCCCATACCAAGAAGCTGACATCTGTAATCAAAGGCTTAAAGAAGAAGGTCGAGTTGCCTGATTCGGACACTGATCCGCTTGAGGTGCTCACCATCGCGATGCTTGCCTGGGAATCCACCAGTGACAAGGCCAGAGCGATGTACGTGCGCCTGATCGAAGGAACTGCTGACTGGAATGACTTACGGGTCTGCATGCCTGAAGAGATTGTGTCCCTTGCTGGCGATAAGTCGCCAGAGGCACTTGAGCGTGCAACACGATTAAAAATGGTGCTTCGAGATGTCTATCTACGGCATCACGAGGTGACGCTGTTGCCAGAATTTGCTGGGCGAAAGCGTGAAATTAAGTCAGCAATTTCAGCACTCGATGGACTGACAGCGTATGCAGCGTCTCGCGTGCTGACGTTGTGCTTCGATATTCCGCAGGTCCCCGTCGACAGTCAGGTTCGCGAGTTGCTCATTAAAAAGGGCGCTGCACACGAGGAGGCCACCGAAGAGGACATTGCGTCATTTATCAACAAGGCGGTGAAGCCTGAGGAGGCTGCGGATGTGCATGCTCGGTTGCAGGCCTGGGTAGATAGTTGTCACGAGAAATTGCAGGCAGATCGCCGAAAGAATGAACAATCGCAGCGACGTGCTGCCAAGAAGCGACGAGCCAAGTCGCAGAGCGATCGTGCGACCCGTCAGGTCGAACGTGCCAAAGCACTTGAAGCCAGCCGAAAGGCAGCTGAGGAAAAGGCCCGGCTCCGTGCTATTCGTAAGGCCGAGGCCGAAGCGAAAGCTACTGCTGCCGCAGAAGCCAAGGAAGTTGCTGAGAAGGCTGCGAAATTGGCAGCGAAGAAGGCGGCCAGGAAGAAGACAACGAAGAAGAAGGTGACCAAGAAGAAAGTCGCCAAGAAGGTCGCCAAGAAGAAAGTTGCCAAGAAGAAGGTTGCCAAGAAGAAGGTGACTAAGAAGAAAGTCGCCAAGAAGAAAGTTGCCAAGAAGAAGGTGGCCAAGCGAGCAGGGACGAAAAAGAAGTCATCGCGAAAGCGATGATCGCCCGTTCGATATGGCTGACGGCGGGGTTGATCGTTGGGCAAAGTGTTGCCGGTCCCGCGCTGGATCGAGCGATCGAGCACATCGGCCCCCCGGCACCCGCTGAACAGCCCTTGCCACTTGCCCCGCCCGATGTACAGGCTTCTTTGGCTGCGCACATTCAAGGCCAAGCAGCTCGTAGTCGAGGCGACCACCGTGAGGCGTTGGTGGCTTGGCGAGACGCAGTGCTTGCGGATCCTCGCAATGCAGCAGCTTGGCGCGGCATCGCCCAGAGCAGTTCACAATTGGGCCTACGAGATGCAGCGGCATCAGCGTGGAAGCGTCGACTGGATCTCATGCCAAGTGATGCCCACGCTCAGGGGGTCATTGGTGAGTCATTGGCACGATCTGGCAACTGGGATGCGGCGTTGCCTTTGCTATTGGCGTGTCGAGGCCAAGACGTAGAAGCTCAGGAGGCCGACTCAACAACGCGATGGCGTCGAGCGTTATTGATTATGGAGGGGCTGGCTAATGGCGGGTTTGCCGATGCATCAATTGAAGTAGCGCAGTCGCTTGAGCTCGGGGTCGCGCAGGCGGCCACCATTGATCCGCCTACTGACGCCAACGACGCTCGGTGGCTCTTCTTAATCCAGTTGATGGTGGAACAAGGACAGTTCACGGCAGGACGGCACGCAGCATCGGCGAGAGCAGCCCACGCCGATGCCATAGAGCGAAACCTGAGAGCTGCCGCGCGATCTCGAGCGCGTGCCTCAGCTGCGAGATTCCACGCAGCGGTCTTGGCAGTGATGGCGCGTGAGGATGTTGCACCAGCGGATGTTCATGCATACATGGATACTCATGCACGCGAGGAAGGCATCCGTCTTGCGCCGTTGATTCGGTATGACATGCCCGTTGCCGAAGCGCTGTGGCGTACAGGGGGCATTGCGTTGCAATTGGGCAATGGATCATTGGCCCGCAGTTTGATGCAGCAGGCAGTCAATCTTGAGGGCAATGACCCGCGGTTTAGAAACAGTCTTGGTTGGGTCTTGTTGGTGCAAGACGGACCAACGGAGGCCGCTGCTTCACATCTAGAAGCTGCGGTGGAAAGTGCACCAGATGATGCCGCGGCGCTTGATAGCTTGGGGCTACTGCGATTTCGACAGGGTCGTGTATCTGAAGCTGTGTTGCTGCTGCAGCAAGCGCGTGCCTTGGCGATTGAGCGCATTTCTACGCGAGATCAAGACAACCGCTCGGTGGAGGACCCCGAGATCCTGCTGCATCTTGGCGATGCGCTTGTTGCATCAGGCGACGCACATGGAGCCACCGTAATTTGGATGTTGGCAATGGAGCAGTTGACAGGGCCAATTGGTCGGTGGCGACTTGCAAACCAGCCCGTTATTCAACGCAAGGAGTGGGGCCTAGAGGTCATCGCAGGCGAGGAGCTGTATGATCTTCGGTTCGGCGAGTTACTTGGGACGCTCCGAATGCGGCTGGCAAGTGTGCCGCTGCAGGAAGATGATTGATTCCACGCGAGGAGCGAAGTGATGGCAGGTCACAGTAAATGGGCGAATATCAAGCACCGAAAGGCGCGGCAAGATGCAGTCAAGGGCAAGGCTTGGAGCAAGTGCTCACGCGCGCTGATGGCTGCGGTTCGGTCAAGTGGTGATCCCGATCCAGACACGAACTTGAAACTTCGATACGCAATTGAAGACGCCAAGAGCGTCAACATGCCCAAAGACACCATCAAGAAGGCGATCGACAAGGCTGCTGGTGCGGGGCAAGATGGGGTTACGTTTCAGGAGATTCGCTACGAGGGGTATGCCGCAGGTGGCGTGGCCGTATTGGTGGACTGCCTCACAGAAAATGTGCAACGCACCGCGCCGATTATTCGGCATGCATTCGACAAGCATGGTGGCAATATGGCAAAAAATGGGGCAGTGTCCTTTGGCTTCCATTCCAAAGGTGTGATTTTGGTCGAGTCGAGTGCTGCAACAGAAGAGCAACTGATGGACATTACGCTTGAAGCGGGCGCCGAAGATATTGTCGAACAAGAGGGTGGATTCGAGATTACGACTGAACCAGCGACGTTTTTGATGGTAAAAGATGCCATTGACGCAGCTGGAATTCAGACTGCAAGTGCCGAATTGACCATGGTTGCTGACACCATGGTGGCCTGCGATGCAGCCCTGGCGGGGAAAGTGCTCAAGCTCTTAGATGCAATCGAAGAGCACGATGACGTGCAAAAAGTGCATACCAACGCCAATATTTCAGAAGAGATCTTGGAATCACTTGATTGATTTGCCACACTGGGAACGATGGTTTCCAATGCAAGCAATACTTTGGTGCGACGGGCAGTCGTGTGGAGCGGCCGCGTGCAGGGTGTTGGGTTCCGTATGGCAGCTCGAAGTGTGGCAAGCCGCTTTACGGTTCAAGGCGTTATTCGCAATGAGTCTGATGGCACGGTTCGCTGTGAGTTGAGCGGGGCCGGACCAGAACTCGACCGGTTTATTGAAGCGATCGAGGCCCGCATGGACCAGTACGTGCACGATCGGCACGAGTCTGCGCCTGGCATTTTGGCGATTCCCACAAAGGGCTTCGACATCGTTTGACCATTCCCGCGGGGCCGTACACTGCCACCTTCAGGCTGGAGTACGCCACATGGGTGACATGGGTGACATGGGTGATGACCGAGTTGACAATCGCGTAGCCATTGTGACGGCAGCGTCTCAGGGCATCGGCGAAGCGTGCGTTCGCCGTCTTGCCGATGATGGCTGGAAGGTTGCCCTCATGAGCCGGTCTGATCGAGTGCTTCAAGTCGCCGAGTCGGTCGGTGGCCTGGGCGTGCAAGGCTCTATTACCCAAGTAGACGACCTTGAGCACCTTGTTGCATCGACGCGTGAGCGATGGGGAAGACTTGATGCTGTCGTTGCCAACTGCGGCCATTTGCCTACCGGAGATTTGCTTTCACTCACCGATGACCAGTGGCGTCACGGTGTTGACATGGTGCTGTTGAGTGTGCAGCGTTTGGCACGAGTTGCAGTTGAGGCAATGCAAGCCTCTGGCGGTGGATCAATCACCTGCATTTCTGGCGCAGCGGCCAAGGAAGTTATGTCGGCTTATCCGTTGTCGACAATCTTGCGTGCGGGGCTAAGTGCCTATGTGCGGCTGGCAGCGAAGCAGTGGGCGCCCGATGTCCGCATCAACGCAGTGCTGCCGGGTTTTGTTGACTCGTACGACGTGTCCGATGAAGTGCTTGCCATGATTCCATTTGATCGACCCGCGCGTGTTGCCGAGATTGCAGACGTCGTTACCTTTCTCTCGGGTGAGGGCGCGTCATATGTCACGGGTGAATCGATTCGAGTTGATGGTGGCTTGACGAGCGCGGTGTAAACCATGATTGCCCTTTGGATCATTGCTTGTGGTTCAGCATGCTGGTGGGCATGGCAGGCCGTGTCATTCGTGCGTGTCATTCGTAGCGTGCCCCATCTTCACCCGGATTCGAGCCTCTCCATTGAGCCTCTGGTCAGCGTGATTTGTCCCGCTCGCGATGAAGGTGATGAGATCGAAGCGGCCATGCGGACCAGGCTGCGTGATGCATCTCCCCAATTGGAATTCATCGCAGTGGACGATCGTTCAAGTGACAACACGGGCGCTATTCTTGATCGCCTTGCCACGGAGGACTCGCGATTGCGAGTTCTGCATCTGGACACGTGTCCAGAGGGTTGGCTTGGCAAAATCAATGCACAGCAGTGTGGTGTTG
>JABAAC010000199.1 GCA_014238965.1 Phycisphaerales bacterium
GATTGATCAACGACTGGCTCGGGCGTCTGCACAGGTGCCCCACCAAGAATCGAGTCCGCTGCCGCCTCGGCCGTCGGTTCAATGGGTGCCTGACCTCCACCGAGTACTGCATCGGCGGCGTCACCCTCTTGGGCCTTGAGACGTTCAGCCTCTTCGCGATCCTTCTGCTGCTTCTCAGCCAATTCCTTGGCTCGCTGCCCACACGCGGTCACCACAAGGGCAGCAAGGTCGGTGGTCATACCAACCTCTGCCATGAGGACATCTGCCCCGACTTCTTCCACATCGAACACGCTGATCATGCCCAGTGCGCCCATGCGATCGAGCATGCTGTCTTCGATACCTGAAAGCGGCTTGACCGTTTCTTCGATTGCTTCGAGTCCCTTGGCAAACTCTTCGGGTGTCAAGATGTCGATGTCCCAGCCAGTTAGTCTCGCTGCAAGACGAACATTTTGACCACGACGACCGATGGCCAATGACAATTGATCTTCTCGAACAATGATTGTTGCCCGGCCCAGTTCAAAGCACAGACTGACATCTTCAACTTCTGCTGGCTTGAGTGCGTTAGCGATGAGCACCTGACTGGACTCATTCCACCGCACGATGTCGATCTTCTCGCCGCCGAGTTCATCGACGATGTTCCGGATTCGACTGCCACGAACACCAACGCATGCGCCAACCGCATCGACTTTCGAATCGATTGATGCCACAGCGACCTTTGTTCTGAATCCCGCCTCACGAGCCATGGCCTTGAGTTCGATGATGTGCTCGGATACTTCCGGCACTTCCGCCTCAAACAGGCGACGGATGAAGTCCTCGTGACGACGAGACAAAATGATCTTGACCCGGCTGCCCTCTTCGCGGACTTCCTTGATCAAGCATCGAACCCGATCCCCTTGATGGAACTGCTCTCCGGGAATCTGCTCACTTCGTGGCATAAAACCTTCGAGACGATCGATTTGGACAATGAGTGCGCCGCCCTCGTACCGGTGCGCTGCACCGGTGACGACATCCCCTACTCGCTTGCCGTACTCCTCAAGTACGCTCACTTTTTCGTTCTCGCGGAACCGTTGAATCATGACCTGCTTGGCCGTTTGCGCTGGAATACGCCCCAACGCTTCCATTGGAATCAACTCGTTGGTTCCGTCTTCTTCATTCACACGCCACAGTTGAATTTCACCCTTGGCTGGATCGATGACGCAACCGAAGGCTTCTGTATCAAGGGAATTGAAATGCTTGCGCGCGGCACTGACCAGCGCCTGCTCCAAATCTTGAAGCAAGAGGTCGCGGTCTACGCCTCTGTCGCGGGCGATGGCGTCGATAAATCGAATGAGATCAGCACTCATGGTGTCTTTCCTGAGCCTCTTCAGTTGTCGCCGCCTGTTGAACTCTGTGTGGCGGCCGAATTGTCAAACCCAAATGGGGTCTACCTGGTTCAGTTCCGTGTCGTCAAAAACGAGACGGCGGGTCTGTGCCCCGCTAAAGGGAAACACACGACCCGTGCCGTAAAGACTGGAGCTTGTCCCGAGGGACACGCTGTCCAGACCTGCTCGATCTGTTCGATCGACGTCAAGTCATTGGACGACTCCGGTCACGATCCGGCAAGAATCGCTGTGCCACTCGAACGAACAACGCCCGAGTCACGGGATGGAGTGGCTTACTCCGCATGGTGGTCGAATTGTCGATTGGTCGACATGTAATCTGTATCCACGCGGGCCGCTCCGAGAGCTGAACCCGAACGGGGCACGATATCCGGCCCGGAAGACAGCCGCAACCGAAGATCCATTGTTGCTCGTACACTGGGCCATTGGCCCCCATTTTCAGGCCGGAGAACCCCTTCGTTGACCACGCTTGTAGTTCTGCTTCTGAGCACCCTCGCAGCGACGCCCTTTGGCAACCCCTTTGGCGGCCCGGGCTTCGCACGCCCGAAGGCTCCAGTGCATCACGACTCTCGCGATCAGGTCGAGGTTCGAGTGGTGCAACAGCGCACCCAGGTCGCGCCCGGGCAGGACACCGCAATTGCCGTCATCTTTGACCACAACCCCGGCTGGCACATTCACACCAACGCGCCCCTCGTCCCACCAGAGCTAGGGGACGCCGCCAGTTACATCGCCACACAGATCATCATTGACACGCCTGCACATAGTCCAATCGTGGCCTTCATGGACAATATTCAGTGGCCCCAAACGCATGATGTTGAAGTGGCCTACGGCGGCACACCCGTGCTTTACGGCGTGTGGGAAAAAAAAGCAATCGCGTTCGTGCCGATCCACATTGCCGCCGATGCGCCCCTTGGCGAGCTGACTATCGATGTGCGGACTGTCTTTCAGGCCTGTGATGAAACAGTCTGTGATCGACCAACACCCCAGCCACCAGCCCCTGGCAAGAAGCCCTCTGAGAAATGGATCAAGAGCGGCTATCCGGTGACCTTTGACATCGTCTCACTTGACACACTTGCGTCAGTGGCGGGCGCGGAAGATGAACCCGCAACGTTCAAAGAATTCGACGAAACCGTCTTCGGCCGCCTCGTGCAACCATCAAGTCCGTGGCTCATCATGTTGATCACGGCCGCAATTGGTGGATTCCTGTTGAACCTGACACCGTGTGTTTTGCCGGTCATTCCGTTGAAGATCATGGCGCTTGCTGCGGGATCGCACACTCGAGCTCGCACCATGACACTGGGTATCTCAATGATGCTCGGCGTGATCGCCTTCTGGATTGGCATCGGGCTTGCCATTGCCCTTGTCAGCGGGTTCGGCGCCAGTAACCAGTTGTTCCAGTACCCGTGGTTCACCATCGGTGTTGGTGCAATCATCGGCATTCTCGCCGTAGGCATGTGCGGACTGTTCACCATTCAACTGCCCTCGGCGGTCTACATGGTGACACCAAAACACGACACGCTCACAGGCTCATTCCTCTTTGGCATCATGACGGCCGTGCTCAGTACCCCGTGCACAGCCCCCTTCATGGGCGGTGCTATGGCGTGGGCCCTGAAAGAGTCATCCTTTGTCGTACTGATTACCTTTGCTGCCATTGGTATTGGCATGGCCATGCCTTATCTGGTGCTGGCGATGTTCCCCAAACTCACCGACCGGATACCCAAGGCTGGTCCAGCAAGTGAACTCATTAAACAATTTCTCGGTGGGCTGATGCTCGCAGCCGCCGTGTACTTCATCGGAGTTGGTCTCAGTGGCATGTTCATCACGCCACCTGAACCACCCAGCCGAATGTACTTCTGGGCTGTCGCTGGAGTGCTCATCTTGACAGGTAGCTGGCTTGGCTGGCGAACATGGCAACTGACCGCGGCAACTGTTCCAGCACGTGAGGGTAAGGCGAATGCCCCCGTAGACGTGCCCTTACCTCGCCACAATCGCCCTTGGCGCATCATCGGCACTGCTTTGTCAGTCTTCATCGTCGCCGGTTCGGTGATTGGTGGCTTAGCACTGACTGACAAAGGCCCAATCAAGTGGATGTACTACCTGCCCGATCGCTTTGAATCAGCCCTTCAAGACGGTGATGTCGTTGTACTTGAGTTCACCGCGGAGTGGTGCCTCAACTGCAAGGCGCTTGAAGAGACCGTTTTGGCCACTGACGAAGTCGCGGCAGTGCTCAATGGCCCGGGTGTTACACCGATGAAAATCGACCTTACGGGGGACAACCAGTTTGGTCGCCAAATGCTGCACGATGTCGGCCGGCACCAAATTCCACTCATTGTTGTCTTTGCGCCAGATGGCGAAGAGGTCTTTAAGGCCGACTTCTATACCACAGGGCAAGTACTTGATGCCATTGAAGACGCAGGTGGACCAGCACCACCACTGGATGCGAGCTGATCAACTGCCGCTGGGCACGAATTGATCCGGATTGACTTTGCCCGTAGGCATCGATCGCAATAGCGACATCGCCTTGGACGCGTCATCTGTCACCCCATACAACTCGCGAATGGATGCTCGTACTAACTGCATCTCCATAAGTGCATCGAGCGCCCGCGTCACCGGTGTCAAGCCACCACCAATGTCTACAAGGACAATGGGTGTGCCGTGATCTCCAAGTTGCCGAGCCACGAGTGCTTCGAAGAACTCTTCCATGGTGCCCAGCCCGCCGGGCAACACGAGTAAGCCATCAGCAAGATCCAACAAGCGGCGGCGGCGTTCTTGCATGGTGTCGACCACCTCGAGTTCATCGCAGCCGTCCCACCCCTGCTCCATGCCAAGTAGTTTCGTTGTGATGATGCCATGCACACGGCCGCCGGCGGCTTTAGCCGCCTTGGCCACTGCGCCCATGAGCCCAATGGAACCACCCCCGTACACCAGTTCCAAACCAGCCTCACCGATAGCAGTGCCAATATCCGCCGCTGCCGTGTACCAGGCATCAGGAAGCCGTGTTGAGGACGCGCAATAGACAGTGATTCGCTGCATAAGAGACAAACAGTACCTAACTCCACCACTCAGAGGCATAATGCAGCAATGTCCGACACCGTTCTGGGTTTGATCGCTGGCGAAGGCCAGCTGCCACTGCTCGTGGCCCGCGGCATGCGCCATTGCGGGTTCCGCGTCACATGCGTGGCCTTCCGCGGACACGCCCACCCCGAGTTGGAAGCGTGTTGCGATCACTTCACTCAGGTCTCCTTGTATCGAATGGGCAGTTGGCTCAAGCACCTGCGACGATCCGGCGCAACTGAAGCCGTCATGGTGGGCCGAGTCGCAAAGACCCGCATGCACGACCCCTGGCGTTTGGTACGAGACGTTCCTGACTGGCGTGCCCTTCGCCTGTGGTATCGTCGCCTCCGACATGACAAACGCGACCGCGCTGTTCTGGCAGCCATCGCCGACGAACTCCAACGTGGCGGCATTTCACTCATCGATTCAACAACGCACATCTCCGAGCACTTGGCGCAAGCCGGTCAGTTGGGCGCCATCACGCCTACAAACGCACAGCGCAGCGACATAGACTTCGGCTGGCCGCTATTGCAGTCGTCTGCGAACATGGGCGTTGGCCAAGCAATGGCTGTACGAGAAGGTGATGTCCTCGCCGTCGAGGCGGTTGAAGGCACTGCGGCAATGATTGAACGAGCGGGCACATTGTGCCCGCGTCGTGGCTGGACACTGCTCAAGACTGCCTCACACGATCACGATACGCGTGCAGACGTACCCACTATCGGTGTCGAAACGATCAAGCAGTTGGCTACAGCAGGCGCAGGGGCGATAGCACTTGGTGCGGGCCGTGTGATTCTGTTGGACCGTGAAGCCGTCGTGCAAGCATGCGATCAGGCGGGTATTGCGATTTACGGCATGGACACATGACCACAGGCAAGCGCTTCGTCTCCCGTGCGGGTGACAAACTAGACCACGCCCTAACCGAATTCGGTATCAACGTCGAACACAAACGATGCGCCGACTTGGGGTGCAATATCGGCGGATTCACCGACGTGCTCTTGCAGCGCGGGGCCGCGTCAGTCATCGCAGTGGATACTGGATACGGAACACTGGCCTGGACGCTTCGCCAAGATGACCGCGTGGACGTGCGAGAACGAACCAATGCCTTGCATGCCCCTCCGCCCGATGGCGGAGTCAATCTCGTTGTTGTGGACCTTGGCTGGACACCACAGCGTCGTGCCATTCCAGCGGCCCTCCAGTGGCTTTCGCTCGAGGGTGACATTGTGACATTGGTCAAACCGCACTACGAACTCGACGAAGCAGGTCGCCAACGACACCTCAAAAAAGGCGCCATTGAAGACGATACGGCTGATGCCATCGTCACCTCGGCAGCCCTTGCAATGGCTGATTTTGGACTGCATGTGGTGGCTCGAACCTGGTCCCCTATTCGTGGTGGAAAGAGCTCTCGCGGCGGGCGAAAAGGCAACCTTGAAGCACTGCTGCATTTGCGTCGGGACACTGCCTGAACGGGTACAATGAGGCGACCCGAAGGAGGGGCTAGGTGCCCCTTCCGGTGCGCCTTGAACCCACTGCATGAACGACATGACCGACACCACTACCGGCCAACCCGATGACGCAAGCGACGATGCCATTCCCTCCAACTTGGGCATGGTGGTCGATCAGGAAATTG
This sequence comes from Phycisphaerales bacterium, assembly GCA_014238965.1. Lineage (GTDB taxonomy): Bacteria > Planctomycetota > Phycisphaerae > Phycisphaerales > SM1A02 > JABAAC01. The sequence continues at coordinate 6,061 of JABAAC010000199.1, forward strand.
AACGTGAATTGCACGACAGTTACCTGACGTATGCCATGTCGACCATTACGGACCGGGCCCTTCCCGATGTCCGTGATGGCCTGAAACCATCGCAACGCCGCATCCTTGTCGCCATGCACGACTTAAATCTGCAGCCCGGACGCAAGCACCGAAAGTGCGCCAAAATCGCAGGCGACACATCGGGCAACTACCACCCGCATGGCGAGTCGGTCATTTATCCAACACTTGTGAATCTTGCGCAAGACTGGAAGATGCGGGTTCCGCTGATTGATAAGCAGGGCAACTTCGGTTCAATCGACGGCGATCCACCAGCGGCGATGCGGTACACCGAAGCGAGATTTACGTCAGCAGCGACGGAGATGCTCGCTGACATCAAGTACGAGACTGTCGAGTTCAAACCCAACTACGACGAGACACGCGCCGAACCCAATGTGCTTCCCGCGCGATTTCCGAACCTACTGGTCAATGGTTCCAACGGCATTGCCGTGGGCATGGCATGTTCCATGCCGCCGCACAACGTGTCGGAAATCTGCGATGCCATTGAGCGAGTGATCGACGAGCCGGATCTCGACCTTCCAAGTCTCCTGCAAGTTGTCCAAGGGCCCGACTTCCCCACCGGAGGCATTGTCGTAGGTCGCAGTGGGATTGCCCGTGCGTACGCCAGCGGCCGTGGCCGCATCATGCTTCGCGGCGTGGTGCACCAGGAGAAAGTCAACGGCCGAGAATGCCTGGTCATCGATGAAATCCCCTATCAGGTGGTGCAAAACAACCTGATTGAGAAGATTGTGGATGCCGTCAAGGCGGGCCGTATTGAGGGCATTTCAGACGTCAAGAATTTCTCGGGCAAGTTGCACCGCACCCGCATCGTGGTGCAACTCAAGAAGAAGGCCGACCCAGACGTCGTTGAACGGCAGTTGTACCGCTTCACTCCGCTACAAGGCACGTACTCGATTATCAACATCGCACTTGATCGTGGCCGTCCTCGGACCATGGGACTGCGGCAGTTGATTGATCGATTCATCGATCACCGCATTGATGTCATTCGCCGCCGAACTGAACACCTCCTTCGTGAAGCGAAGAAGTCAGCCCACCGACTTGAAGGGCTGATTCTCGCAGTATGTGACATTGATGATGTGATCGCTTTGATCCGTGGGTCCAAGACACGTGACGAAGCGATTGAAAAACTCATGGCTCGTCGTTTCATCATCGCTGATGATCACGACCACGCCACCACTATTCCCCAGCGACTACTCGACGCTGCCGCAGGCGACGGTGTATCGCTAAGTCGTGTTCAGGCTGATGCCATTGGTGCACTTCGGCTCATTCAATTGGTTGGGCTAGAAATTGAGCGCCTCGTAGAGGAATACACCACACTCGTCGAGAAGATCCTTGGCTACGAGACAATTCTCGGCGACCCGCAACGAGTGCTTGAAATGATTCGCGAAGATTGCCGCGAATTGAAGGCCAAGTACGGCACTGATAGGCAGACTCAAGTCATCGACGACGAAGAAGGCGGCGATGACATTGGCGATCTGATTGCCGAACATCCCGTCGTCTTCACCATGTCACACAACGGATACGTGAAGCGTGTGAAGCTCGATGAGTACAAAGAACAAGGCCGTGGCGGAGTGGGCGTCATTGGCGCAGCGGGCAGCGATGACGATTTTCCCGAACACGTACTGTCCGCTTCATCACATGACGACCTACTGTGCTTTACCGATTTGGGCCGTGTGTTCCGGATCAAAGTCTGGCAGATTCCCGAGTCATCGCGAACTGGCAAGGGGCGATCTATTGTCAATGTGCTGCGGCTTCGCGAACAAGAACAAGCCGTTGCATTCTTGGCCATTCCGGATTTCGAAAAAGGCGAAGACTTCCTACTCTTTGCAACAAATCGTGGCAAGGTTAAACGAACCGCGTTGCGTGATTACCGCAATGTCAACATCTCAGGCATCAACGCCATCAACTTGAATGATGGTGATGGACTCGTTGGCGTTATTAAGACATCAAGCAGTGACGATGTCATCTTGGCCACTGCAACAGGCATGTCCATTCGATTCAATGAGAACGACGCCCGCGTCATGGGCCGCACCGCTGCTGGGGTCAAAGGCATCGCTTTGGCGACTGATGACGAGGTCATCGGCATTGTGCGTGCAGAGCATGGCCGTGACCTGCTCACCGTGACCGAGCGTGGCTATGGCAAGCGAACCGATATGGGCGAGTACCTTGTTCGCTCTGAAGATGGCTCCACCCGACCACAATCGCGTGGCGGCAAGGGTCGCCGAGACATTCGCACTGGCGAACGAAACGGTCGCGTGGTTGCCATTCGCCGTGCCGATGACGGCTTTGGCCTCGTCTTGGTCAGCGAACAGGGCAAATTGGTCCGAATTCCAATGGACTCCGTTAGTCGCATCGGGCGTAATACCATGGGTGTACGCCTTGTCAAACTCCGTGAAGGCGATCGGCTTGTCGCTGCCGCCATCACCGAGTCGTCGACGGAGTCCAACGACGTAGCTACCACGGAAGGTTGATCGCTCATGCCCTTGAACGCTTGGTCTGACAACATCACCATCGCGGAACTCTCCGACGAGCCCATGTTCTCCGAAGACATGGACATGCTTGTTGCCCGCATCGATGAGCTTCGGCGCGACAACGATGAACTCGTGCCACACGTCATCGTGGACATGTCGCAAGTCGACGCAGTGAACTCCTCGAATCTTGGCGCAATGCTCCGTCTTCGCAAGACGCTGATCAACTCCAAACACCGCATGCTTGTCTGCCGTGTGAATAACGGTGTCTGGTCAGCGATGATGGCAACTGGGCTTGACCGTGTCTTTGACTTCACTGAAGACACAACGACGGCGTTGGCCACATTGCAGTTGAACCTGTAGTGCCGACCAATTTCCGCTCTTGAAGGGCGATATGGCATGATAAAAGTCAGGCGGGACGTTGACGAACTGCGCATCGAAATGATGCCGCTGCTCGATGTCATCTTTCTGATTCTGACTTTTTTCCTCTATGCCATGGTGCTCATGATTCGCGTGGACATGGTGCCTGTGCCCATGGAAGCATATGCCTCGGGGAAAGCGCCTGATCCGACGCCTGCCATTGGTGTCGTCTTGCGAACAGACGGCACCATTTATGTCGGCCAAAACTCCGTAGAACTTACGAACATCGATGCCGCCTTGAGTTCGGTGCTCGCTGAGACGCCCGATACCACGATCTATCTCGTTCTGGAAGAAGGCGAATCGGACATCGACCGCGGCCCGATCCTGACAGAGCTTTGGGATCGCGTCCGCCGCGCGGGCATTGAAATTCGACTTGTTGGAAGACCCGTTGAGGAACAGGCGGCGCCATGAATCGGGACCAGTTGCGACTGGGGCTGTCGTTCGTGGGGTCGATTGCCCTCAATACTTTGGTACTCGCGCCAGTTGCGGTCGTTGTGTTTACCGCAACACCATCGTCGGCGCTTGACGTAGACACAACCATGCAAGCGAAGGTTGAATCAATGCCGGTGGATGAAACCGAGCTGGGCATTGATGAGTCTGATGCCTCAACGCTCACATGGGTGGGCTACAAGGACTACATGGAGCATGTGGCGCGGCAAGCGGAGTTTGAACAGGCCCAGCTAGAAGCAGCCAAGGGTGAAGATGCCTCCGGCGAGCCATTGGCCACGCAGGTAACCCCGCCCCCAACACCCGAGCCAACACCCCCTGCTCCAGAGCAACCCCCGCAGGAACAACCCGCTGAACCACCGGCGGAAACCCCGGCTGAACCTCTCGAGCATACTGCCCAGGCACCACCGGCGGAAATGCCGCCCGAGACAGTTGGTTTACCCATTGACCCTGCATCATCCCACCCGGGACTTCCAGCTGACATTCCTGGCGCACCCCAGCCCGGGCGCCAACCTGATGAACCCGGACCCGATCTGCCTGGCGACACACCAGACACACCTGCGGACTCCACACCAGCTCCCGAGCCAGCGGACACACCGGCGAAGGAGCCCGCGGAACCGACCGAACCAGTACAACAAACCCCGCCTCCACAGCCAACACAACCACCAGCGACGCCCAACGTGGCGCCCTCGCCAACACCCACGGATGCTACGTCTGAGCCAGATCCAAGAGCGCCAAAGGGCGTCAAAGGTGTAGACGATGCGCCGCTTCGCCTTGATGGCAGCGATCGCGACTCGGATGCAACCTCACTTGTGAAGGTCACGCGTCGCAACTTGAACCTCGGACGGCCTATTGCTCGCGAAGGGCTGAAACTCTACCCACGCAAACCCGACTTCACTTCACTACAAGTTGTCAGCAGTGGTGGCAAACGCGGCATTTTGGCAAGGCTCGTGTTCAAGAAATCTGGTCGCATACGTAGCGGTCGAATGCTGCCAGCAGAGGCCTATATCGGACACGAAGTCACCTCAGGCCCAGACAAAGACACCGTTCAATGGACCAACAACAGCCTGCAATTGGGGCCCCTACAGCGGTCAATTCATGGTGCACTGTTTTCGTGGGCCGCAACAGGTAAGCGTATCGATGAATTACAAGACGATGCGCCAGTGATCATCAACCTTGAGTTGCAAATCGCCGTCAGGTAGGTGTTTCCATTGCCTCTCGCCATGGCTGCAGTCTTGCCATGTCCGTCATGAGATAGGACAACGGCGTGACTGTGATACAACGATCTCGAAGTGCGCCGATGTCGCCTTCGTCGCGTGCTGTACGAAATGGAAGCCCGTCACCGTCGATCCAGTAGTACATTTGCCCGCTGGGTGAAACCCGCTTCTCGAAGGACTCTTCAAGCGGCGCGCCGTCCATCTCCACAACCCGAACTGGTGGCATGGGCGTGCTTTCATCGGGCGTTCGTGGCACGTTTATGTTCACCACTTCGTGACGATCTAGTGTTCGGGATGCAAGCATGCGATCGATCACAACGCGTGCGATCTCAGCGGCACGCCCCATGCAGTTCTTCCCCCCGCTGGAGAAGTCCATATGCAGGCTTGTTGCGATAGAAGGCACACCGAGGAATGCAGACTCCACGGCTGCCGCGACCGTGCCCGAATACAGAATATTGATGCCGACATTGGCCCCACTGTTAATGCCGCTAATCGTTAGATCGGGCTTGGTGCCTTCGCCAAAAGCCTCTGGCCACAACGATTGAATGGCAAGTTTCATGCAGTCTGCCGGCCGTCCGTCCACAGCGATTCCAGACACACCCGGACGAAACTCGACTGTTTCCACCATGAGCGGCTCAGTAAACGTGATGCCATGCCCCGTGGCGCTCTGCACAGTCTTTGGCGCGACGGTGAAGACCTCTCCGAGGCCATCAAGCGCAGCGTGCATGGCGGCTATGCCTGGCGCTCGAATGCCATCATCATTTGTTAACAATATTCGCACGAGGTTCTCGCCTTGCAATGACATATTCTCGACCACCCCAGCACACCGGTGTGCCCGTCAACAGCAGTCGCCTTGCGCGTCGTTGGGCTCTCGCCACTTCGAAGCAACCAATGGGAAAAAGTAACGTACACCACAATGGTTGGCGAGCGTGACTATAGATCACCGCCAGCACCAGCAATTGAACCATCACAAGCACTAGCCCAGTGATCCACACCATTGGGTTCGATGCGAGCAGGCCAAATGTGATAGCCGATGCCATAAACAGCGGCGGCCCTGCACCAAGCATCTCTTGCCGCCTTGCAAAGCGACGTAGACGGAAGATATTTCGCCCGCATGCCTCCAAGAAGATGCGCGTCCAACCAGATCGAAAGGCTTCCCACGTGCCGTACATCGAACAACCCAAAAGTCCGTCTGCTGCCAGGACACGAACCCGACCGCCCTCGAGATCTATACGTCGAGAAAAGGCCAAATCCTCAAGCAAGTCGTCCTGCACTGCAGCGTGTCCGCCAATTCTGTCGTACCACTCCCGACGAAACAACATGCACTGCCCATTGGCAAAGGGGCGGTTTCGCTCGTCACGGTTCACCTTGTCTGGTGGAAAGGCTTGCATCAATACCATCGTTGCTACGGGCTGAGACACTCGTTCGAACCAAGCCGTGCAATTCAAATCTGTCAGCAACGAGAGCAGCGCCGTATCACGACGTGTGCCTTCCCCAACTATTGCTCGAACCAGCTTTGGGTTGGCTTTGGTATCCGCATCAAGCATCAACAACCATGTTCCCGAGGCGTGCTGGGCGCCCATTGATGTGGCATTGCACTTGCCTGCCCAGGTTGGTGGGCATGCATCAATCCGAATGATCTTCAGACGATCGTCTGCCTCTGCTCTTGCCGTGGCGATCGCTTCAGAGTTGTCAGTGCATCGATCGAGGCAGATGAGCACTTCCAGCGATGGCCAATCTTGGGCAAGCGCGCTGTCAAGACAGGCTGCCAGCACCCGTTCTTCATTGTGCGCTGGAATAATGATTGACACGGTTTGGGATTCGTCGACGTCGACGTTGAGCCCACGCCGAACTGAAACGCCAGAACGAATCAAACGCACCAAACGAACCGCCACGGCAATCCACCAGACAATGGCGAAAGCCGCTGCGGCAAAGGCTATCCAAGCAAGTATGCTCAAGACGGTCATTGGCGGCAAAGTGTACGTGGACGCATCGTTCTACACTTGCGGTGTGCCAAACCCACCTTCCGAGACACTTGTGTTCGATCGAAGGAGCATTCGTGAGCTAGACCGCCTCGCAATCGCCCAGTGGGGGATGCACGGAATTGACTTGATGGAACGTGCGGCCCATGGCGCAACGAAGGTTGCCACGGGGCTGATTCCCCACGGGGGCCGGATCGCCATTGTCTGTGGGGCGGGCAATAATGGCGGCGATGGCTGGGCAATGGGGCGAATGCTCCATGAGGGTGGCTGGGAGGTCCACATTGTGTCACCACGTTCGCCAAAGGAAGGCTCAGACGCAGCAATAAATGAGGGTGCAGCCCGGGCGATCGGGGTACCGGTGCATGAGACACGTTCCCTGAATCCAGAGGTCGACTTACTCATTGACGCGGTACTTGGCACGGGGCTTGAACACGCCGTTACGGGTGTGTCCCTAGAGTTGATCGACACCATCAACGCACACAATGCACCAGTGCTATCGATTGACCTGCCATCTGGCCTCAATGCCAATACCGGACTGCCCTGTGACGTTGCGGTGCGAGCCACAGCAACGGCTACCTTTGTCGGGCTCAAGATCGGGATGCTCAAGGCCTGTGCATTGCCCTTTACGGGCGAGGTACACGTCATCGACATTGGCGTGCCGAGATCCCTCGCTGAGTCGCTGAGCCAGTCACCCTGAGGCCGTCGCTCCATGAGCAGGCACACTCAAAATCAGTCAATCGTGCATGAGCGGTAGAATCCTCAACGCCTCATGTACCAGTTTCAACTCACCGGACGCTACTTGGCTTCACGCCTCACGCCGCTACTCGCCGTCGCTGCTGTGTCGCTGTGCGTCGCATTGGTCATTGTGGTTGTCTCAGTCATGAGCGGGTTTCTGAACATGGTTCGCTCCAGCGGCGAAACCCTCATGGGCGATGTCATCATCTCGTATCCCATTCGTGGCATTCCGTGGTACGACGAACTTGTTGACCAACTTGAAGCTGACAACAAAATCATCGCCGCAACCCCGGCTATTGAGACTTTCGGCCAGCTTCGTATGCCCTACCCAGAGGGCGATGCCAAAGACACGGCCAATGTGCAAGTCTGGGGCATTGAACCCGAAGGTTTTGCAGCAGTTACCGGCTATGGCGATGCACTGCAGTGGACCAACCCCCCGCCCGAAGCCGCACAGCATCTGCTGATCGACGCTATAGAGACACACGCCCCCCACATTGTGGCCACCTTGGACGCCGCATCTCAGGCACGACTGCTTCGACACACTGCACCGGAATCAGTCGAGGGCATGTCCAACGATGCAATTGAAGAACTCGCTACTGGGCTCGATGCGCCAGCGTGGGATGTCCGACTGCGCATTACCGCCATGGATGGAGTTGCTGTCTTTCAAGACACGGTTAACGCCGCCACATGGGAAGCCATCGTTGACATCGACCCTCGCCTAAGAGGCGATGGCGAAACGAGCCGCAATGGCCTGACGCTTGCCCGAAACGGCCGGCCAGCAATCGTGTCAGGGCTGCATGTGTCCAAAGCAAACCGCCGTGGGGAAGATGGCGAAACACAAATTGCACGCGATGGACACTGGTGGCTCCCCCGATTCGAGGTCACGCTGTCCACACTGCCAATCGATGCTCGCGGTGGCATGCTTGAACCTGAGAGCATTGCAATGCCCGTGGCGAATGAGTACGCCGCAGGCGTCTATCTCATCGATCAAACACGCGTTTTTGCGCCACTGACAGTGGTTCAGGAACTCACCCATCTCGATGCAGCACTTCGAGTGGATCCGGATGACCCAACCGTTGTTCTAGGCGAGCATCCATCGCGGGCAACCATGGTGTTGGTCCGCGGTGCACCAGGTATCACACCTATCGATCTGCGCGACACGGTTCGCGATGTGTATCGCGCCTTTGAAGTATCGGCGGCTGACCGAGCCATCGCGCCGCCCATCCTAGACCTGTCACCGTCACTGAGCATCCGAACGTGGGAGGAACAGAACGCGTCGTTCATTGCACCCGTCGAAATGGAACGGCAGTTAATGCAGACCCTGTTCTCGATCATTTATCTGGTGTGCGGCGCGCTCATCGTGGCGATCTTCTGGGCCATCGTCTACGAAAAGACTCGTGATATCGGCATTCTTCGATCCATTGGCGCGACGCGATCAGGCATTGTCATGATCTTCCTGCTGTACGGATTGGTGGTCAGTGTCCTTGGATCACTACTAGGGGTGGGCCTTGGATGGTTGATCACGACCAATGTGGGCAGTATTCATGATGGTCTCGCCGACCCGCCCATGTGGCCCGCATGGGTGCTCATTGGCGCTGGCATTGCATTGCTTATTGCAGGTATTGCAGCTGGCCGTAAACAGCGCATCTTGCCCGTTCTACTGGGCATCTATGCATTGATTGCCTGCTTTGCGATGGCCGTGGGCGTGCTGTTGCTTCGCGAACAAGGTGGCCTGACCATTTGGGATCCATCTGTGTACTACTTCGACGAGGTCCCCAATACAGTCGATTGGAGAGAGGCCATATTTACCGCCATCGGTGCTGTCGTTGCATCGGTGATCGCCGCATCAATTCCTGCTGCACGCGCAGCTGATATCGACCCCGTGCGAGCCCTTCGCTATGAGTGATGCAACCGTCCTGACTGCCGATAGCCTCGCCCGCACCTACCACCTTGACCGTATCGACGTTCCAGTGTTGAAGGACTGCTCGCTGGATGTCCGCGAGGCAGAGTGGGTCGCCATTCTCGGCAGTAGTGGTTCAGGAAAGAGCACGCTGTTGCACTTGCTTGGAGCTTTAGATCGTCCCGATGCGGGGTGTGTTCGCATTGGCGAGATGGAACTTGGTACAGCGTCCCAACGAATGCTCGATCGCATTCGAGCAAATCAAGTTGGTTTTGTATTTCAGTTCTACCACTTGTTACCTGAACTGACCGTGCTGGAGAACGCCATGCTGCCCGCCCGTATGCCCGGTGGCGTAGGCATGGCCAAGGGGCAACAGACGGCAATTGACCTGCTTGGCCGCTTTGACATGTCCCATCGTTTGCACCACCGTCCTCGAGAATTGTCTGGCGGCGAGCGGCAACGCACGGCCTTAGCCCGGGCCTTGGTCAACGAACCTCGAATTCTGCTTGCTGACGAGCCCACGGGGAATCTGGATGCTCGTACCGGCGAAGGCATATTGGACGTGTTGAGCCAATTGCACGCTGAAGGCCTCACTATGGTGACCGTGACGCATGATCGAGCCATCGCTCGCAGAGCTGACCGAGTACTGCAACTCGTTAGCGGGTGCCTGGGGCCCCTAGATTCGATCGAAGATGCCTCCGCCCTGACCACCGAACCCTTCTAATTTGGGCCCTCATTGCCCCAACAGCCCATGAAAGAACTCTGGCAGTGCCAACCTTTGGCCTCTAGGGGGAATACACTGGAACGTCCCTTGCAGCCTTCCGATAGGAAGGGTTGTTGGACACCATGGCAGCCGGCGGCCTGACACATGAGTTGTGCCGGATATCTCAGGAGATCAGGACATGTTCGAACGTCTTACGGACCGCGCACGCAAAGTGATGGCACTGGCCAATCAAGAGGCCCAGCGGTTCAATCACGAGTACATCGGCACTGAGCACATCCTGCTTGGCCTGGTGAAAGAAGGCTCGGGCGTCGGTGCCAACGTGTTGAAGAACCTCGACATCGACCTACGCAAAGTTCGACTTGAGGTGGAGAAACTCGTCAAGTCTGGCCCTGAGATGGTCACTATGGGGAAGTTGCCCCAAACCCCGCGTGCCAAGAAAGTACTTGAGTACGCCATTGAGGAAGCACGCAACCTCAATCACAATTACGTCGGTACAGAGCACTTGCTGCTTGGTCTGCTTCGTGAGCAAGACGGTGTTGCTGCGCAAGTCCTCATGAACCTGGGTGTCAAACTTGAAGAGGTACGTGAAGAAGTATTGAATCTGCTTGGCGCAGGCGTTGAAGGCGAGGAAATGGAAGAAATCGACGACGGTGACGAGCAAGAGTCATCGCCATCGGTGTCCCCACGCCGCACCAAGAGCAAGACGCCAGCCCTCGACTCCTTCGGTCGCGATCTCACTGAACTGGCCAAGAGCAGTGAGTTAGATCCAGTGATCGGTCGCCAAGGTGAAATTGAACGGCTCGTTCAAATTCTCTGTCGCCGCACCAAGAACAACCCTGTATTGCTCGGCGAAGCAGGCGTGGGCAAGACGGCGATCGTTGAAGGACTCGCCCAACGTATCATCGACAAAGAAGTGCCCGACCTGCTGCACGATCGCCGCGTCGTCGTGCTGGACCTCGCAATGATGGTTGCCGGCACAAAGTACCGTGGCCAATTCGAAGAACGAATCAAAGCTGTCATGAATGAAGTTCGCCGAGCAGGCAACGTCATTCTCTTTATCGATGAACTCCACACGCTTGTCGGTGCCGGTGGTGCTGAGGGCGCAATCGATGCCTCAAATGTGCTGAAGCCTGCACTCTCACGTGGCGAGATCCAGTGCATCGGCGCAACCACTTTCGACGAGTACCGCAAGTACATCGAAAAGGACTCGGCTTTGGAACGCCGATTCCAAAGCATTGCGGTTGAGCCACCGAACAAGGAACAAACCGTCCAAATCCTCAAGGGCCTGCGCATCAAGTACGAGGAACATCATCGGGTGAAAATCACCGATGCCGCGATTGAAGTTGCCGTTGAAATGTCAACGCGATACATGCCCGCTCGCGTACAACCAGACAAGGCTCTTGATGTGATTGATGAAGCCGGTGCGCGGATTCGCTTGTCATCGATGACCAAGCCACCAAACCTTGCCGAGATTGAGCGAGACATCGAGCTTCTGAATGTCGACAAGGAAGACGCAGTCAAGGGCGCCGACTACGAAAAGGCCGCCAGTCTGCGTGACCAGGCGGAAAAGCTCCGCGCTGAAAAGGACCGCATTCAAAAAGAGTGGCGCGACCGAATGGCGGAAACCGCTGGCACCGTCGACGAAGATGTCATTGCAGAGGTCGTTTCGAAGATTACCGGTGTGCCGCTGACGCGACTGGGTGAAACTGAATCTGCTCGATTGCTGCAATTGGAAGATGAGTTACATCAAACCGTCATCAGCCAGAAAGACGCTGTGAGCCAAGTGTCGCGAGCCATTCGCAAAGCTCGCTCAGGCCTCAAAGATCCAAACCGGCCCATGGGCTCTTTCCTGTTCGTGGGCCCATCGGGCGTGGGCAAGACCCTGCTCGCAAAAGCACTGACGGAATTCATGTTCGGCGATGCAGACTCGCTCGTGTATCTCGACATGTCCGAGTACATGGAGAAGCACACGGTATCGCGCCTTGTAGGCGCGCCTCCCGGATACGTTGGCTACGAAGAAGGCGGTCAGCTGACCGAGAAAATTCGACGGCGCCCCTACTCCGTTGTGCTGCTGGATGAAGTTGAAAAGGCGCATCCAGATGTATTCCACATGCTGCTACAGATCATGGAAGAAGGCCGTTTGACCGATTCGTTCGGGCGACGAGTTGACTTCAAGAACTGCATTGTGATCATGACATCGAACATCGGCGCCGACCTCATTAAGGGCGGCTCCAGCTTTGGGTTCGGCAAACGCGATGAGGTGCAAGACTACGACAAGATGAAGTCTGCCCTCATGGGCCAGGTGGAAAAGTTCTTCCGTCCTGAATTCATCAATCGACTCGACGACACCATCGTATTCCGACCGCTGACCAAGGACGACTTGTACGGCATCATCGACAATGAGTTGTTCAAGGTTGTTGAACGGCTACGCATGCGAGGGGTCGACATGGAACTCGATGCACAGGCCAAAGACTTCCTTATTGAGAAGGGCTATAACCCCGACTTTGGCGCACGCCCGCTCCGACGTGCGATCAGTTCGCATATTGAAGACCCCTTGGCGGATGGATTGCTCAGTGGTGACTATGAAGAAGGCACGATGATCAAGGTCTCACATAAGGATGAGGCTGAACATTTGTACTTCGAAGCTAGCACCCGGCCAGACAAATCCGTCAATAGCGACGAGCGCGAGCCAGAAGAAGAGGCGACAGCGTAGGCGCACACTCGAACCTCGACTATCGCTTCCAAAGTACGTCCTGCAGTTTCAGCGTGCCCTCGCTGGACTGCACAATGACGATGCCATAGATCGGAAACTCGCCGCGGACACGGCGATGAAGTCGCAAGGCCACTTGCCCACTTGCCGTCATCTCTCTTTGCACGTCGCCAAACACATTCCCCGCTTCCATTCGTCGAAGGCAGGTAACTAGGTCCTTGCGCGCTTGGCGAAGAAATCGCTCGAAGGCCTCGCGACCAGCCTCACCACCTGCTTCGTAAAACGACTGCTGACTACTTGATAGCAACTGCTCCCAGATAAGATCGTATTCCTCGTTGACCAAGCACTCTCGAAGATTCGATACGACATGCATGGGCAAGATGCAATGCAGCTTTGGGCCCTGGGCAGTGTCTTCTCGCGGAGCTGGCGGCGAGGCCCCGGGCTCATACTGCCCCTCATCAGAAATCGTCCCAACAGCCACGAAATCTGTGTCTGCTTGATCGAACGTCCACCGCACTTCAGTGCCGTCATCCTCAACATGGGTGGACTCTGATGCGCCAAGGTGCCGAGCCCATGCTGGCACTCGGCGATACTCAACTGACTTTTGAGCGCAGGCAGACAGACCGACGGTTGTCAGAATCAGCGTTCCGATGGCAAAGTTCAAGAGCATTGCGAGGTCATCGTAGTGGCAGCACTTCCACAGGCTAGGTCCATCTACTATTCCTTCATGCAGGCGCCTCCTGTCATTCATGCGGACACGCACCTTGTGGTGTTCAACAAGCCAAGCGGGCTGCTCTCCGTTCCGGGTATTGGCCCGCAGAAGGCAGACTGCCTCGTTGCTCGGGCGCAAGATGCGTACCCAGGCTGCCGCATCGTCCATCGACTCGACCGCGACACCAGTGGTGTGATTGTGCTTGCACACGACGCAGAGACGCATCGGGCTCTGAGTATTCAGTTTCAGGACCGGCTCGTGATGAAGCGATACGAGGCGATTGTGCTGGGGACTCCACCGCAGGATGAAGGCTACATCGACGCGGCGATTCGCAAGGACATGGATCGCCCGCCGCGACAGTGCATCGACCCGGAGCATGGTCGACCGTCGCAGACCAACTGGCGGGTCTTAGAGCGAGGTGACGATCGAACACGGTTGGAGTTGACGCCCCGGACCGGCCGAAGCCACCAAATTCGACTGCACCTGTTGCACATCGGACACCCCATTCTGGGTGATGACCTGTACGCACCGCCCAACGCATTGGCGATGTCTGACCGATTGTGCTTACACGCGACGTCGCTCACCTTCAGACATCCAGTAACCAACGCTGATGTCACGTTTACGTCACCAGCGCCATTCTGACCCTCTCCAGTGACAGCTGCATCAGGAGGAAGAATGCTTGAATGTGGCGATTGCCATCACAGGGAAGTACAAGCGATACAAGTGATACCGCAGGTAAAACACACGTGGAAAACCAGTGCCCGTGTACTCCTCTTCGCACCATGAACCCGC
>JABAAC010000200.1 GCA_014238965.1 Phycisphaerales bacterium
ACATTCGGTGAAGTGGGCGATGGTTCAGCTCGTCCCTTGGGCGACTGTGCTCCATTGCCTACGGGTGACTGTACTGTCAACGTCGAAGACGTCTTGGCCGTCATTGGTGGCTTCGGTGCCGACTGCACGCCAGTCGATCCTACCGGTGGCTGCTGCATGTCCAACGGCGATTGCTCCACGTACACCGAAGCAGCCTGCAACTCAATGGGTGGCAGCTACCTCGGCGACGACAGCGATTGCTCCACATGCATCAACGGTGCTTGCTGCTATGGCGATGGCACCTGTGCTGAAGTCAACGACACAGATTGCACCGGCACGTTCGTCGGTGGTTCCTGTGCTGATGCTGGCTGCGAGCCTGTGTCTGGCGCTTGCTGCGTTGACGGAGCAACCTGCATCGACGACCTCGATCAGGCTTCCTGCGATGCATTTGGCGGCACCATGATCGACGGCATGACTTGTGCCCAAGATCCTTGCGGCGTCAACAATGACGACTGTGGCAGCGCCACTGATGTCATGACAGGCACGCATGCCTTTGACACGACCGATGCCACAGACAGTGGCTTTGGTGAGCCTGATGACAGCCAATGTGCTGGCACGTATCTGGACTGGACCGCCAGCCCAGACGTCTGGTTCAAGACCACCGCAGATAGCGACGGCCTTATGTCCGTTAGCTTGTGCGATGCAGCTTCCTACGACACCTCCTTGGTGCTGTACGAAGGTGCTGACTGCAGCAGTCTCGTTCAGGTTGCCTGCAACGGCGACGCCACGGTCGAGACCGGATGTCAGGCGTACTACAGCGGCATTTATGATCACCCGATCACAAATGGCAACACCTACTACATCCGCATCGGTGGATGGCAGGGTGCTACAGGTGCTGGCAACATGGACCTCAGCATTGTCGGTGGCGACACTCAAGGTTCTTGCTGTGTTGCAGGTAGCTGCGTTGGCGAAAACACCTTTGGCGAGTGCGATGCACTTGGTGGCCTGTGGTTCAACGGTGGCACGTGTGCCGATACCGAGTGCCCCATGCCATACACCGCTGGCGCATGCGATGAAACGGAAGCCGCTCAAGGCTGCGTATGCTTCGTCGACGGCGATGATGTTGAGACTGACTGCAATGGTGGTGCCAATAATGTGGTACCCACCTACACAGACCTGACGATTGGTTCGTCCATCTGTGGCACTTCTTCAGTGTGGCTCGATGGCCCCACTGGTGGTCAGTACCGTGACCTTGACTGGTGGCACAACGCTGCCCTCAACGGTGGTGGTATGTACCAATTCTCCATTGGCTCCGACCATGCAATGGTTTGCTTGGTGCTCAATGAAGCCACTGGCGTAGTTGACTACGCTGTGCAGAACCTCCCTGGCTTCATGGAAGCTGCGGACATTGATCTGCCAGCAGGTAGCTGGGCTGTGGTCAGTGGTTCCTCTGATTGGAACGTAGGCGTGTTCTGCGGTTCTGGTATGGAAACCTACACACTCGCAGTTGAGTGAGTAGGCTGCCTTGACTTGACTCGGGCACTTGCCCGTGTCACGGACACTTCAATGTCCATTCCCCGCCCCCTGGCCATCTGGCCAGGGGGCGGTTCATTGGGCGCCCCACCAGATGGCACTTTGCGATACCCCTGCCCCCAATCACACAGTTTGCAGATGCAGGAGGCCAATTGGACTGGTATACATACATAGGCTGGCGAGCCCACAGGTGCCCAGGGGGCCATCTTGCAACTCGTCCAACGACCCGGATGCCACCAAAGCACTACCTCATGCGCGCCGCAATTTACACATTTTCATGCCTACTACCAGCAGCTCTCGCTGCCGGACAAGGCACCGTCTTACTGGACCAAATCGGGCCCGCGAATGCCAGTGCAATTATGCAAGGCGTCCTTCCGCAGAACCAAGACTTCCTCAATGACGGCCAAATTCTGACCGACACGTTGGTGATTGAATCATTTGCCAACCCTGACGGCCTGCCCCTTGCACGAATCCAAACTGTGGTCGGCGGCATGGGCGGCTATGGCGGACTCGATGGCATTTCTGGCATGCACATCATGGTGTTCCAGACCCCAGAAGATGCCGAGCTGGGCACGCCGAATTTGATGCTCTTAGACGAGATTGTTGATGGTGTTCCCACGAGCGATCCCCACTGGCCCCTTGCAGGCAGTATGGATCTCGTCACTGTCTCGGGAGGGCCATGGGCCTGCCCCGCGGGCGATCTGTGGATTGCCGTCACACCGATCAACGAATTTCAAAGCAATGGCATTACGGCCCAGGGGCTTAGCACCATTGGCGACGCCGCGTGTGTGCAAGTGAACCCAAGTGGAACTGGCGGGTGGACTCGTCGAGACTTCACACTTGACGCCGCCATGTCGATTACCGCTGGACCATGCGCGCTGCCATTGCCTGAACTGTGCCCCGGCGACGTGGACCAAGACGGCTTTGTCATCATCCTGGACATTTTGGATGTGCTGCAGAACTGGGGCAGCACCACCGATGGCCTATCGCGCCCCATAGGCGACTGCGCACCACTGCCCTTTGGTGACTGCATCGTAGACGTCCAAGATCTACTCCAAGTGGTCTCTAACTTCGGCACTGATTGTCGACCCCGCGGCGCGTGCTGCCTAGGCCTTGATGGCTGCATTGAGGATCTGATTGAATCTGAATGTGATGCCCAAGGTGGCAGCTGGACGGAGAACACGACCTGCGCTACCTGTGTCTACGGAGCGTGCTGCTGGGCTGACGAGACCTGCACCGAGATCTCAGAAAAGCAGTGCATTGGCGCGGGCGCCACATTCCAGGGACAAGGCATGCGCTGCAACGAAGTGCAATGCCCAGAGGCGACAATCGCGTGCTGCCTCGATCAAGAGATTTGCATCGACGACCTCGATCAGGCTTCCTGCGATGCATTTGGTGGCAACATGATCGCAGGGATGACTTGTGCCCAAGAGCCTTGTGCCAACATCATCAATGACACCTGCACCCAAGCCTTTAACGCAGTGCTTGGCGCCAATTCCTTTGATTCAACAAGCGCCACCGACAGCGAATTTACAAATCCTGATGAGTCAATGTGCCCCAACACGTACCTGAATTGGAACGACTCTCGCGATGTATGGTTCCGCTACACAGCAACCCACGATGCACTGCTTGATATCAGCACATGTGATGCTGAGAGCTTTGATACATCGCTGGTCCTCTATCGAGGAACAGATTGCAGCAATCTTGAACAAGTTGCATGCAATGGTGATGGCAATGGTGAAACAGGCTGTCAGTTTTACTGGTCTCGCATCGGCGACTTCCCTATCTACGCCGGAGACGTCCTTTGGATACGCATTGGTGGCTACGAGAACGCTGGAGGCCCGGGCACGCTAACGCTCACTGAAAGCGGCGATCTTGATGCCGGGGCATGCTGCGTTGATGGGTCCTGCATTGGCGAGTTGCTCGAAGTTCATTGTGTGTCCAAGGGCGGCTACTGGGTGGGCCCCTGGGCCTGCGATGACATCCTCTGTGGCGGGGCCAGCGGACCGTGCACCACCGGTGTTGGAGATGACCCAGTGCATCCAGATCTCGACTGGATTGCCGGTGTATCTGATACCACCGCAGATATGGCCCGGGCGCAGCAGATCACAGCAACAACCATTTCAACTGTGCGCGTCTATGGACTCGCCATGCAATTTGATGGCGGTTGGGCCAGCTGCGATACCCCCGAATTTACATTCGATGTGCGTACGTGGATGGACGACGGCACCGGACAGCCAGGCACACTCTTGACCGACTTGCACGATATTGCAGCCAGTGGCCCATACCCAGCAACGGTCTACCCAACTCCACTTGGCTACTTCACGATGCTTGGATGGGACATACCCATTAACGCCACCGCTGGCGACCACCGATGGCTCAGTGTGCAATCCAACAGTTCTGAATCGGACCCGTGCATGTTTCTCTGGATGTCCTCTACCGAGGAGGGCGGTGGCATATCGCTAATCGACGAGGGCGATGGCTGGCAAATCGAAACGTACGGTCTGAACTACTGCATTTCTGAGTGACGCTCGATCGTCAACAGACGATCGATGCCCGAGACATCGACGTGCTGTAGCGTGCCATCGGGCCATTGAACGGTTAATGAGGCGACTACATCTGACTCGCCAAGCCCAAACGTCACGGGCAGTTCAACCTGCGACAAGTACGACCGTGTCGGCTGCACCTGACGACGCTGTGTAACGCCCTTGGCCGTCAATTCAATCCACGCACCAAGTCCATTAACGTTATCGCTAGTGGAATCATGCAATGCAACCCGAAGCCAATGATGCCCTGTTTGCTGATCGTTTCGCAACAAAAGCGGTCGTGCCCCTGGCTGCGTAATGAGCACATCAAGATCCCCGTCGCCATCAATGTCGGCATACGTGGCGCCGCGCCCAACCATCGGCGTTGAGAGATCACCGGTCATGGCAGGTGGAACGATCTCAAATCCGGTCGCGCGGTTCGTGCCCGCGTTCCAGAACAACTGCGCAGGCTGCCTGTACGACTGGCTCGGCTGCACTTGACTAATTTCAGCTTCCAAATGGCCGTTGGTTTGAAAGAGATCCAAACGGCCATCGAGGTCGTAGTCGAATAAGAAGAGTCCAAACGACAGCTGAGGACGAGTGGGCGCACCGATACCTTCAACCATGGCCTCGTCGCTGAAAAACTCACCGTTGCCGCCGTCCACATAAAGCCCTGTCATCTCATTGGCAAAGTTACCGATGCCAACCCCGAGTGAAGCATCGTTGCGGTAGTGCCCAATGTCGATACCCATTGCCCCGGTAGACATGCCTTGAGCGTCGTAGGCGATTCCAGCAAACTCGCCCTCCTCATCAAAGGTGCCATCGCCATGGTTTCGAAAAAGGAAGTTCCGTGTCGTGTCATTCGCAACGATGAAGTCGATATCGCCATCGTGGTCAATATCCGCCGGTGCAACTGCAAGCGCCTTGCCAACAGGCACCCCCGTGGCGGGGTTGGAGACAAGCACCCCCGCCGTGGCTGACACATCGGTGAATATCCCTTCACCATCATTGCGATACAGCTTGCTGTGCGTCCCGGCGTACTGCTTAGGCGGGCCGTATGCCCGATCGGTTCCATTGAGCGTAAATGCAAGGGCGATGTCCACCTCGCGGGACCACTGCACATAGGTGGGCACGAATAAATCGAGGTCGCCATCGCCGTCTACATCTGCGAATGCTGGCGATGTGGCCCAGTCATCTTCACCGGCAACACCGGCATCCGCCGTTACATCTTCAAAGCCCGCTCCAGTGTTGGCCAACAACCTGCTGCCGTGCAGGCCGGCAATGAATACATCAACATCTCCGTCTGCATCCATATCCCCGCACGCAAGGCCGGTCCCATACATGGGCGGGCCAAGATCCCATCCACTCTCCGTGAATACCCCGGCACCATTGTTCAGCAGCAGAATGCTTCTGGCAGTGCTCGCGGGGGAGACACTAGGCCACGATGCTGCGTTGACAAGTAAGACATCCTGATCGCCATCGCCATCAGCGTCGAAGAATGCAGCGCCGGACCCCATGGTTTCAGGCAGCAACTTGTCACCCTGTGCGCCGTTGACGTGCACGAAGTCAATGCCTGACTCGATGGTGATGTCAGCAAATGGCACGGATGGCAAAATGGCCGCGTCAGCAACAAGTGGCTCGGGCGCATCAGTGCGTTTGTCTTTGACAACGTCTTGTGTCTGACCATTGAACATGACAACACCGATACCAAGCCCCACAAGCACGCTTACGATCAGTATCCCGATCAGACTTCGACGAAACGCCACGGTAATGGCCTCATCATCACCACCTTCGGGGACCTCGCGTTGACCCGAATCGTTGGGCGACTCCATCACGGCGATGACCTCGTATCGGGAGACAAGTCGTAGATGGTCACAGCCTCAGCCGCACGGTTCGCAGCGGGGTAACGACGCCTCGCCTCAGCAACCGCTCGATCACGCGCGTTGTCATCCACCTTGTAGGTGCCATGCAATTGCTGATGTTTGGCTGCATCTTCTGACGCTCCCATATCCCGGTACACCAGTGACAAGCCCCAATGCGATTGAGCGTTCTCAGGATCAAGTGCCAAGGCCTCGAGATACACATCTCGAGCCTCATGAAGCAACTCCTGACGGTCGGTGGCCTTTCCTTGGCCTCGCTCACGCCTTGCTCGCTGATACAGCGTGGATGCGAGTTCGTTGAGCACGCGCCAATCCTCACTGAAATCAAAGCCACGCCCAGCAGCCTGTTTAAAACCGCCCTCGATAATCTGTCGGTACTTATCAATCGCCTCATCGAGCCGACCATTCTGACGATCCACCTGCCCGCCAAACCAAAGGAGATGCCATTGCCGCGCAGCGGGATCGTGCATCGCGGCCGCCCTAGCCAGTGCTGCGGGCGCTGCTTGTGCCACCTGGCCATCTTTGAGGTACACCCGCGCGAGGTTGATAGCCCCATCTGGTCGGCCTAGGTCCTCGACGCGCGAGAATGCTGCCTCTGCACCACGCAATTCGCCCTGCCCCCCCTTTCGCAACAACCCAATGCCATAGTCGTTCCACCGAACCCACTGAGGCACTGCTGTGTCTGGACTAGGATCGACAGGCGTGCCCCCAATGACCGGCAATGTAATGGTGTCACGAGCAAGTTCCGTGATAGGCAGGCTATTCACCCATGACGCGTCGCCATGCACGAGCCGCATGTATTCCGTGTCAAACTTTCGGTAGTTCAGCCGGGCATCGATGGTGACGGGGCCGCTGCATGCCTCAGGCACTGTAAAGCGATAGTGCACGACATCGGCTGCCCCCGGTGGAATTTGATGGTTGTACAGCGACGTAAAGATGTCCTGGGCATTTCGTCGGTTGATACGGTTCCCGTCTCGGTCAATGACAAACGAGTTGACAAAGTGCGACCACGGATCAACTTCGCCCGCATCGTTTCGATGGCCACTGCGACCAATGGTTTCACCGTCGCAAGTCACCGTCACCTCAAGCCATACTTCGTTTGAATCGGCAGTGCCCTGCGTAAAGACATGCCCCATCTTCACTGTACGAATAACCGTATCCAGCAGATACGTCCCACCTGGCACCAGTTGCGGCATGGCCAAATCCAGTGGCGCGATAACGTCGTGGGCAAGTTCGCCCCCATCGTGGATTGCAAACAAATCTAAACGCATCACACCTTCAAGAAAGGCCTTGTGTTTGGCGATTGCTTCCTCGGATCGTGGCATGACGACCATTGTCGGGATGGCAGTGTTCGCCGATGGGAACATGTGGTCATGAACTGTTCGCTCACCTGATTCGTCACGTACCTGAGCACCAAAGTCCGTTGATGCCATCAACGGCATGTGACACGTGTTGCAATTTGTCTCCGCAACTGGCGGGTAATAAAAGCTGGTGATGCCATGACCTGATACGCCCGAAAGCCGGAAAGCGTCTTGATGATTCTGCCCACGAAGCCATTTGTACTGATTCAGTGCCTCTGGAAGATGCACCTTGTGGCACGCCCCGCAGAACAGTTCCGTTTGATGCAGCGGCTTGAGAAATGTCTTCTTGTGGAACTCGGGCTTAGCCAGCACCAGTTGGCGATTGATCCACTGAAGTGTCGGATCATCACTGAAGGCAAAGGGATAGTGGGCCGGCTCATCAATGGTGTAATCCGCATTGCCTCGTGGTGAGTTTATGTGTGAAATTGCGTGGCACACCGTGCATGTCACACCCGCTGCTGCGGTTGGGTCGTTGTCCATGTCGTAGTTTGGATCATTGAATGCACCACTGAAGAATGGGACGGGATCATGGCAGCCTGCGCAGAATCGACTTGCATTTACCGTGCCATCCATGGCCATGGCGGCTTCACGCGTCTCCTTCACGGAGAATAAATAGGCTGGGTTGTTAAAGGATGAGAACTTGTGCACCGAGTGCATCCACGAATCATGGATGTCGGCATGACACTGCAGGCAGTACTCGTCGTTTTGCAGTACTTCAGCTGGAATGAAGTCGCCCGTAACAGTTCTGGCCAACGATGGGGAAAAGTACTGGTCACCCTCTGGATTGCCCGCGGTATTCCACTGGCGTGGATCTTGGCTTTGCATCACGATCATCACCATCGCAAATGCACCAGCAACCAGCGCCCACATGCCGCCAACTCGCCATCGAATCGGCGTGCCTACCAAACGATGGATCAGAAACAGCCACACGGCGATGAGCGGCGTCAACACGTGCGCCCACCAAAACATGCTGCGCGCAACGGGATTACGAAGATCCAAGATGCCATCGATACGCATCAGCACGATACCTGTCACCAAGACCGCTACTGCAGTGATGAATAAGCCGTAGCCAACGCGGGCCGCCCGTCGATTGGGATGCCTTCGCCCCTTGGCCATGTGGAGGAAGCCGAAGATCACCATTGGCCCAATGAGCACTAGGCCAAGCACCAAATGGGCCATGAACATGACCAGATAGAACCAATTCTCATGTGTCTGGCCCGTTGCCAAGCCAAGCACGCGGATGCCAACCAGATACACGGAGTTGACGACCAACAGGGCCACGAGGGCAAACACCACAGCGAGTAACCGTGCAAGCCTTGGTGGGAGCACTGGATCGGGCCGCCTGCGCGGGCCAGTTGCGTTCGTGGGCATGTGTGGTTGGAGGTTTCTGTCAGTCATCGATTCATCGCCGTATGCGTGCGCCCTTCAGGGCCCAGTGTCCAAGTTGCATGAGGAATGTCGACGAATCAATGCTCTCAAAGCCGCACTTTCTCGCAGGAACCTTTCACGAGCGACCTCACCGGCCATCTCGCCATCGAGTTCGAGTCGCCTCTTGGAGGGCCTGAGCCGTTGCGTCACGGTCACCTGGAAGTGGATCTACGGTTGGCCCAGTTCGAGTCATCAGATCCATATCCTTCGCCCAGCCCCCAATATCAAGGACAAATTGGCGAACATGCCCCCTCGCAAGCGTTGGAGGGGCCTCAAAGGTGAGCGATACCGCCTCTCCGGCACCAAACACCGCCAAAGCACCGTCTCGAGCCTCTAGAAGCTCCCGTACGTCGCCCATCCTCGTATAGAGGCCCGACTGGGTCCTTGTATCCCAGAATGGCACTCGGTTGCTCCAGTCGTACCCTGGCCGACGCTGAGGGCCATCCTGTCGAAGCGGAAACCCAACGGACTCAAGGAGGGCGCTTGAGGGCTGCTGCCAGCTGGCATGGGCCTCTGGACAATCCCCTGCCCAGGCAATGCGAAGACGGTCCACATGACAGTCCAGCGTTGTTCGAAGCCGCAGTGCCAACGCCCCTGATGGCAGGCCATGCAGTGGCAACACCATCGTTCGAGGCATGCCTGCGGGATACCCCACCTCATGGGCCACCTCGACCCAATCGCCCGATGGCAATTGGGCATCCACGCTCATGGGCTCGTAGCCTACGCCCGCCTGCCATGCAGCGAACATAGTCTGCGCGTAGGGGTATTCCACCCACGCATCGAGCACCAGCAGCGGCGTACCTTCAACGGCGTCGAAGGCCTTATCAAACCAGGCGTTCAAGACAAACTCATCCACTGTGCGCCCGATGAATCGAGTGTCCACCTCAACGGGATCAGCCGTCACGCGATCAATCACGGCCGTCTGCGACGTCATATCTTGACCATCACCGCGGAGCACCAACGTGGGCGACATTGAGTGTTGGGCATAGAACAACTCGCCTGTTGGATCCGCTCCACCTGTGCCCATTCGCTCATCCGGCAGCACTTCCCAGCCAGATGGCATGTCGATCGTGATGAGGCTGACATCATCGAGATAGCACGACTCTTGCATCGGCTCAGCCACAACCAACTCAAGCACGCCGTCTCGAGGCGCAAGGGCATGCTTTGGCAGGAGCACTCGTTCCCACGGCCTCGACGGCGCATAGCTTCCTGGCTCAAGCAAAAAACCGATCCCGCCGACACCAAGACAGTCTGTAATGAACGCCATGCGCTGACCATCCCACCCAAACAACACAGGACATGAACTCAATTGACGCTGCGTTTCTACAACCCAATGCACCTGACCAGAGGTCAAATTGGATTCAGTTTGGTACACGCCGTCGCTCCAATCCACGGCGATAAAGTCCACTGCGCTGGCTCCACCAAGTCCAATGGAAACGGGCTGCAAATTCTGCCCCGGGCCGGCGGTGTTTCGGACCCCCCCCGTGATGGACCATCGATCACCCACACGGGCGGCAAGCGTCGCCCCAATACCACTGGCATTAGATCGAATAAATTCACTTGGATTGATCCGCCCGGCAAGTTGCACATCAACAAACGGGAAGCGGCCCGGTCCCGGTGGCACCGTGACAACCGATCCCCGAGCGCCAGCGCCAATGAATGTTGGCCCCTCGCCTGCCTTTCGATGTACGAGGGCCCAGTGCGACTCTCCCATGAATTGCTGCAGCAGCGTGCCATCATTGGCAAGCACTCGGAGCATTGGGGGTCGGCCGATCTGGTTGCCCGCAACCCACCCTGTCTCCGCCAGCACATCCATTGAGCCATTGCCGTTGAGATCCGCAACCGCCATGTGTCGCGGCCGCTCACGTGCGCGATCTAACGTGATGCGACTGTCTGTTGCGCGATCTAAGGTCGATGAAGACGCCCCCAGAGGCGTGACGTTCCAACCATCGGGATCGCTGTTCCACACCCCCAAGGCAAATGAGTCATCTATGGTGACCAGTTCGACCTGACCATCAGCGTCAACGTCGGCTGCCACAGCAGCCCCAATCGATGCCGCCAACATGCCAGACCAAACAGCATCACCAGCATGCCAATCCCACAGCCGATCATTGATCCATACTCGATGGGGCGGCGATTGTTGAATGCACAGCACGTCAGTGTCAAGGTCGCCGTCAAAATCGGCGACGACAAGTTCACGCCCTTGGCCGCCGGAGGGCAAGTCACCGAAGGTCCGTGATGTAATGTCCTGCCACGTGCCGTTGCCGTTGTTGTTCTCCATCTGCAATGAGCCGTCCCACTGCAGAAAAAGCACATCGAGATCACCGTCGTGATCGGCATCGAACAATGCCCCGTCAACGGTTTCAGTTGCCGATCCACCGATGAATCGATCATCCTTCTGAAAGCCCAAATCGTCTACGCCCATCCACAATTCATTGCGGCCATTCCGACACAAGACAACATCGACATGCCCATCGGCATCAATGTCGCCCCACAATGCCGATCGAACCATTGTCACGCCCGCAATAGGTGCCGCTTCCAGTGGCTGGCTTGGATCAACAACATGCTCCAGATGGGATGAGGGTCCAAGGGTCATGAGTTCGCAGTACTGCTCTGTAGAACACAAGACGAGATTGCGCCCCTCGCCCAACCAGGCCACGCTTACGTCCTGATATGGCGGGCATTGATCGCACGCTTTGAATCCCATGCGGTGATAGTCAAAGACATCTCCTTTGGGAGGCAATGCCAGCGATGATGAAACTGCATCGATTGCACGCACCTGCGCCCGAGGGCCCATTCGTGTGTATTTTACTTCCGCCAAGGTCGCTCGAGGGTTGTGCTCCATCCGCTGAAAGGTGGCCAGCCACGCTTGGGCCTGCGCAGTATCGCCCGCACGGCGGGCCGCCTGCGATCCGGCGTAATAACTCGAACGCAAATACGCATCGGCCTTGATAGCCCGAGCGAACCACAACACGGCTTGGGCCCATTGGCCTTGTTGCGCCAACGCTTGGCCCGTGAAATACGCCGCATAGGCATCTGTCTCATCCGCCTTGGCCACCACTTCAAAGTGGCCAAGCGCAGCCTCAGGCGTCTCCAACACACTGCGAAGAATGCCTGCAGTGTGATGGGCCCGAAGATGCGAAGGATCACGAGCAAGCACAGCATCAAGACGTGCAAGTGCCGCTGCTTCATCGCCGTCATGCTGACGATTGAGTTGAGCGATGGCCAGATCGACCTGCCCATCAAGCCACCCTCGGTTGGCCCCAGCTAGTGGCGTAAGAAGATCGAACGCAGTGTCGTAGTCAAATCGCCCCATAGCGGCAATGGCCGCGTTGTGAGCCTGAATGCTGGCAGCGTCCCTTGGTGGAGGCGAGAGCGCTGCGGAGGCTGGCGCACGTGGCGTGGGGGTTTCTGAACATGCCACAGCCAGCAATGGCAACATGGCAATGGCGAGAGCGGGCAAAAGAGATCTGTGGTGATGACCCATGCCTGTGATTCTATGCACCCGGCCGGACGTATCATCAGATTCATGGTCCTTCGCTCATGTCCAACCCTCGTCACAGCGCTCCTCGTTGGAGCCTGCAGCGACGTCGCCCCAGACCCCACACCATTACCAGCAGGCGTTGCATTAGCGGATCCGGTCATTCGCGAGGCAATTGAATCTGCCTGGACAACCACCCAAGCATCTCCAAGGAGCACTGAAAACTGGCTCCAGTTGGCACTCCTCCTCGATGGGAACGGCTTTGATGCCGCAGCAGCCAGGGTATGGACGACCATGGAATCGCTGGCTCCATCTGATGGCCGCCCGCACTTCTTTCTGGCCTTGCAGGCCGCCGAACAAGGCAATTGGGACATTGCGCTTAAACGCATGCAACGCGTTCGAACCTTAGCGCCAAATCACAGCCCCGCTGCATGGCGACCTGGATTCTGGCTTCTTGATCTTGGTGATGCTCAAGCAGCACGGGCACTGTTCCAACAGGCGTTCGACACCGATGCCACTGCAGCTGCTGCCGTCATTGGCATGGCCCGGGCGGATCTCGCACTAGAACGAACCGACGCTGCGATCACGCGACTGACCCAATTGGCACAGCAAACAGGGCACCCCTACACGATCTACCTATTGGGGCAAGCCCTTCGACGTGGCGGCCGTGGCCAGGAGGCTGCATCACTCCCCATTACTGGTACGCCTGCGGTGCCTCGATTTCCTGATGCGTGGAATGCAGCCTTGCTCGACGCCCAACGTGGACTAGATGGAGAGCTCGCCCGTGCGGATCGCCTCTTGGAAGAAGGCCGCATAGACGATGCCAGTTTGGCAATCAAACGAGCGCTCGTCATCTGGCCCGATCACGTCCATCTACTGAATCGATTAGGCGAGGTCTATCGACGCAACAACGATGCCGCAAAGTGGGTAAGAATCCTCCAACGAGCGGCGCGACTGGACCCAGAGTCCTTTCAATCGCACCTCAATCTCTCAATGGCCCTTCGAGCTAAAGGCGATTCCGAACAAGCACTTCGTGCTGCGATCATCGCTGCTCGATTGCAACCAGATGTGCCCGAGGGCCACCTGCAGGTAGCACGCATGCACCTGCTTGCCAAACGACCCATCGAAGCTATCGCTGCAATGGAGCAGGCGTTTGCCCTAGGGGTCACCGATCCCCAAGAGCACGTGCAGTTTGCCAGAGCGCTCGTGCAGACACAGCGGACCGATGAGGCCATTGAACGACTTGACGATGTACTGAAACGAACGCCCACATTACCCAATGGCTGGATCATTCTGGCCCAAGCGCATGCAATTGCTGGACGACCACGAATTGCACTTGAAGCAGCCAAAGCGGGCCTACGTCACAATCCCGGCCATCCACAACTTCGCCAACTGTCCCGTGATCTGTCACGGGGGATTCAGGGCCAATCGAATCAGGAGAACGACACGTGAAGCGACTGTGCTTGCTTGTGTCATTCGCTGCATTGTCGCTGACCGCGTGCGATGACACGCCTTCGTCATCGAGTGTGCAAGACAGTGCGGGCACTGCTGTGGACCCACCAATGGTCTGGCTTCAAAACAACAGTGCTCGTATGGGTGTTGACCAGCAATGGCATTCCGGAGCACGTGGCGAGTACTTCATGCCGGAGATCATTGGTGGCGGTGGCGCATTGTTCGATGCCGATGGTGACAACGATCTTGACTTGTACCTTGTGCAAGGTGGCAAGATCTCCGCTACTGGCATCATGCCCGGTGATCATCCAAATGTATTCATGACCAACGATGGACAAGGCGCCTTCAAGGTTGTCACAAGCGGCACAGAAGACACTGGCTATGGAATGGGCGTAGCAACGGGCGATATAGACAATGACGGCGATGTAGACCTCTACGTGCTGAATGTGGGCGAAAACAAGCTGTACGAAAATGACGGCTCGGGCCAATTCACCGACATTACGGAAGCATCGGGGGCTGGCGACAACGCATGGGGGTCATCAGGCACATTTCTTGACTATGACCGTGACGGCGATCTCGACTTGTACGTCGTGAACTACCTTTCATGGTCACCTGCCACAGCACTTGACTGCATCGGATCTGGCGGCAACCGCGACTATTGCTCCCCCAGCAATTTCATGGCCCCATCTGTGGACCGATTATTTCGAAATGATGGCAACAACACGTTCACCGACGTGACTGTTGAGTCAGGCATTGTCACGCGACCTGGCACTGGGCTGGGCATCGTATCTGTCGATTTTGATAATGATGGCTGGCAAGACATCTTTGTAGCCAACGACCTGATGCGGGACCACCTATGGCGCAATCGCGGCGATGGCACATTCGAGGAGATAGGCTTGGCCACTGGCTGCGCCATGGATGATGAAGGCGTTGCAAAGGCTGGCATGGGCGTCGACGCCAACGACATTGACGATGACGGTGACTTTGATCTGATTATCTGTAATTTGAAGGGCGAGTCGGATTCACTATTCCGCAATGACGGCGACTACTTCGTCGACATAACGGCCCAGAGTGGACTGCGAACAACAACACGAGCCAACACCCGCTTCGGTGTTGGATTCGCTGATCTGAATAATGATGGATGGCTCGACCTGTATGAAGCCAATGGCGCGGTGCTTCGTCCAAACCACAAGATTGATGGCGACCCATATGCGCAACGCAACTTATTGCTAAAGGGCTCGCCCTCGGGCAAATTTGTGCCAACACAGTTGCGTGGAGGTACCAAAGACGGCCAACAACTGACAACTCGTGCAGCATTATTCGGCGACCTCGATCGTGACGGTCGACTTGACGTCGTTGTCATCAACCGAGACGCCCCTGTTGAGATACTGCTCAATACCACCTCGGCGGCGCTACCATCAGTGACGCTGGACATTCGAAACACACATGATGCACCCGCACTGGGCGCCTTTGTTCGAGCGACACTTGGTGACCGCACTATTACCCGCCCAGTCAAGTCAGGTTATTCCTACATGGCCGCCAACGATCCACGCGTGCACATTGGACTTGGCCGCCAGGCAATGCTTGAAGATGTGACGGTGCATTGGGTCGACGGCACGACCACATCATTTGGCGACCTCTCTCCCAAGTCCCTGCACCGTCTCATTCAACCTGATGCGGATGATGGCAGCCCATAGAGGATGCGATAGACCCATTTGGGCACTCCGCTGCAATATGGACCCTTGTGCCACTCTTTTTTACCCCCTAGATCTTGTGGTTGGCTACAGGGCCCCCGCTGCCAGTCGCATACACATGCCTCGTTTTTGACCTCTGCGTACACATTGCAGTGATTATCAGGTGCATACACGCTCCCCACCGTGCCGAAAGATCTGCTGCACGACCGAGAGGAGTCCGGACCGATGCAAGCTAAGACATACCTGATTGACGCTATTCGCAGTTTGAATCCAACCGCTTCAGCGACATGGCTTGAGGGCTTTGACGCTGACTTCCTTCGGTCTTACCTCGACCATATGCTCAACGCACTGGAACCCAGAGGCACGAGCTGGGTCCGCCCCAACGACACACCCGCAATGATGGCAGCCTGACCTGGCACGTCTTGCCCAGATTGGTTCCCCCGAGGACCAGTCGCACCAATAACACGTGATTCGGCCGGTACTGACTTGGACAAGGTCCATGGTGGGGTACCGGCCGCGTCCACGTTGATTGCAGCTCAGTCGCCCGAAGTGTCGTTGCCCTCGATCGATGCCTCGTCATCTGCTCCAGGCGGCGGGGGCACAATTCGGTCTCCACGATCACGCAGCCCATGCACATCTGCCGCTGAAGGCTGCAGATCTGAGCTGCCAATCTGATCGAATTGCCGCTTGAGCAACCGCAGTTGAAGAAGAGATTTGACCCGCGTGAGCAGTTCATGCTTATTCACGGGTTTGGCAATGAAGTCATTCGTGCCGCATTCCACAGCCCGCTCAAAGTCAGCCACTTCATTGAGGGCTGTCACCATGATGACAACGACGTCGCGGCTCACTGGATCGGCCTTGATCTTGCGGCAGACCTCAAACCCTGACATTCGTGGCATCATGACGTCTAGCAGCACCAGGTCCGGCGGAGCAGACTCAATGCATTGCATCGCCTCTACCCCATCAGCCGCTGTCTCGATGCCGCACCCAAGGCACTCCAAATAGGCCTGCATTAACTCAAGATTCTGCAAATTGTCATCTACGACCAAAATGCGGGCGTTGGTGAGATCTGCTGAATCTGAGGGATGCTTCGCCGATGCCATGTCAGGTGTCCTTTGCCGCGGTGATCCCTCACCACGAAGCGGGTTGCTGAATGCTACCAGCGAGCGACACGTTCGGGCTACACTGTCGGATTGCCCGGGTATGCCGGGCCCGGAGCTTTCCCTTGCCAACCACACGGACACCATGGACTGACCAGTTTCGCACCCCCACGGTGCCTCAATTGCGGAAGAACCTGCAAGCAGAGGCAGCAGACCTCTTCGATCGCACTCGAAAGACCATTCTGGCATTCGACGACATCGTTGAAGAACCCCGTTGGTACGGCGATTGTTGGTTCTGGTCGCTTGGGTACTTTCTGACGCATGAGCGACTTGAAGACGACAACCCCGTCGCGCTGATCATTCCCGCAGCGGAGGATTTGCAACTGGCGATGCCTCTGGAAGCAGCATTCATCAAGACGTTGAATGTGCGTCGACTCAAGCGAGCGATCCGCGACGGATTAGAACTTGGACAGGAACCCTTCCACACGCGCTGGGCAGTGTGGTCCCTGACCGCCAATAGCGTGACCGATGAGATCCTCTCGGTTTTGACGCAACGGCACCGCTGGCTCATGGGCTGACGAGCAGCGCTGCAGGCAATGGTGCAACGTCGCTGCGCAACTCAAGCATCGCAAACACGTCATCGCGCATTGGTGTCGACATTGCAGCAACAACTGCGCGTAATGTGGCTGGTGCATCACGACAAAGGACAATTGCATCAACCATGCGTTGCGCTGCGAGCATTCGATCATCTTGGGACAGCGCTAGCCAGATGGTCCCTAGCGATTGAACATAGCCCATTATCTTGCCGTCTCGCCTGACCGAACCCTTGGCGATGCTCTGCGTAAGCCCAAGCATCAAGGCATCAACATCGACCGTAGCATGTGCTCGTGGCTCATGGACGACATGCGGCTGCAAGGTTGGCAGGCCGGCGGACACGTTGGCCTTTGCTGACGTAAGAGGCATGTTCGGAACAGGCTCAATGAACGTCGCACCCGTGTGCTCTGGTCCACTTGGATTGCTAACGTCTTGATCGAGCATCGCCCACAACATGACGGCGACGAAAACCCCAGCGAGCACCACCGCAAGCGTGCCAAAGTCTCCTGTTGAACGGCTCCCGGGAACGCTCTGGAGCGGCTGCACAGGCTCCGCCCCAACTGCAGTACTCAGCTTGGAGCCCCGTGGCCCAAGCAGTCCAGCTCGCTTGAGCCGCAATAGTCGACGACGATTCATGGTGCACCACCAGAGGGCTGACCATTGAGTGAGGCAACCACACCCTTTGCGGCCGTGCCTAATGCGCTGCCCGCATGCAAGACGGCAAGTTGCTGAGCAAGATCACGGGCAGCTTCGACATCAACATGGGCGAGCGAGCGAGCCTGCTCCAGTTTGCATTCACCTGCCAACACTCCACCAAGATCCGCGGCACGACCCCACGCTCGAATCGCAACTGGCCATCGTGCACGTTCCGAGGCTGCTTGGCCCAGCAACATCAATCCACCTTGGTCAAGAACGTCAAGCGCGGCCGCATGTTCCATGGCAACACCCGTCATCTCGCCACTGCCTGCAAGATGCCGTGCCCAGTGCCTCAAAATAATCTGATCCTCCGCCGTGACTTCATCAACCCTACAAGCCATTGGCGAACGGCCAAGCACACGCGATGCCAAGGCATCAGCGGCTGATCCAAGCGGCGATGGGGTTGCCAACACATCGCGAGCCACGTGAATCAACCGTTGATCACGCAGCCCTCGAGCCCATGCGCCTTGCAAGGTTTGCAAAGCCAATTCGGTATTGCCCAAGGCCAGTTCAAACGCCGCAGTTGCCCCGCGGCCTGCAGCAGGCCCGTGCGCATCGGCAATTGCCTCTGCCGCACGAGTCGCCATCACCTGCATACGCATCGGATCAAGTTGGGCGTACAGCAACACCGCAAACAATCGTTCCGCGGCGGCCGCTGCGTCAGGACCATCAAGATTCAAGACTGCGTGACTTGCCATGGCAGAGGCCAACGCACCTCGGCCAGAGCGTTGCCACATGCTCCAAGCGACAACTTCACGTTGCCGGATGACAAATGGCTGCAGCACATTGTCTTGGGGAATGGACGCCAACAGCGCTATTGCCACGTCATCCTGGGTCGATGGCAATGCAGCAAGACGCAGCGCAGCCTCGTGCCGCAACGGTGCCTGAGGACTGCGTGCCGCCATACGTTCCAGCAGCACGCTAAAGCTAGGATCACGAGGGGCCAAAACATCTGACGGAGCCACCTGCAGCATGGCAACCATCGCCACTGCGTCGGCCTGAGCCTTATGCTCCCCCGCAGGAATCGCTCGGGCAACATCAAGTGATGCGCTGTGCTTGCCTGCCCCAGCAAGTACACGAGCGAGTACCAATTGCAATTGGGGATCCTCACCATCGATGGCGATGGCAGCATCGATGAACCCCTTTGCTGCCTCGTACGTCAGCACGCCACGCTGGGCTCGCCCAAGCGCGGCATGCGCCGCAACACTCTGGCCCCCAGTGGGCAACGGGCGATCCGCCAAATCCAGCGTTTCAATCACTCGAGTGTTCACGCCGCGGCCTTGCAGCGCCAAGAGCACATGGACATCCAAGGCCGGGGCACTGGACAACATCGATAGCAAGGTGTCAACGTGCAGCCGTGATTCCCATTGGGCCAATACGTCATCTCGTATCTCCTGGGGCATGGCTAGCAGCACGTCTTGTACGAGCGCCGCTCCGGCTTGCTTAAGCACAGGCGAACGAACCTCGATGAGTCGATCTGCCCATGCTTGTGCACCATTCACATTGCCCTGTTGCAAATCCAAGGTCGCCAACGCCAAGGCGGCCCAGGCCCCATCAACTGATTCAAGCATCACGCTGGGGATGTCTTCGATGGAATCAGGCCCCGGATCAACGCCATCGACCAGTGCAGCGCGAAGCGCCGAGGCGGCAGCAGCGGGCTGCTCTTGTAAGTAAATCTGAATAAGCCCACGGAGCAAACCTACCCGGCGATGAAGTGCCTCTAGCTTGCGCCGAGTTGATGAGTCCGTAGCCACCTTTAGATCGGCATCCAAGTCATGACGCATCACCTGAGCAGATTGCAATGCACCTCGAAGCAGATCCCGACGGTTCGATCCCTCCGCCAGTAGTGCCGTTGCCCGATCGTCTGCCAGCAAGACCAACTTGGCACGGTGTGCCTCTATCACATCCAGCCCACTGAGCAATTGCAGCAACTCAATCCTCGCCCGAACAGCGCCGGCGTCCCCAGGTGATGCCGACGCGATTGCACCCATGAGGCCCTCGGCCACAATTGCACGGTCATTGACGTCGTGCGGCGGCGAGACCAACAACGCCTCCACCCCCAAGTTGGGGCACGCCATGGAATCGAGCCATTGGGCAGTGCGAACCCAGTCGGCGGGGCCAAGAACACATGCCCCGGCCAAAATGACACCAATCATGGCGAGGTCTCCAGGGTCAGCGTCACAACTCCCGCCATTCGAGCTTCGCGAATTGTTGCAACAACAGCCCCTGCTGAAACACCCTTGCGTGACCTAATGACGATGCCGGGCCCTCGCGGCAACGCCTCAAGCACACGACGTAGCGCTACTGGCGTAGCAATAACCCGATCGCCAACGAGCCAACCTTCAGATTCCACCATGACATGCACTGGACGAACCATCTGCTGCGTTTCCCCACGCGCGCCCAAAGAGGCCGCAACACGTGACTCTGGCTCTAACAGCGCTGTCGTGACGAGAAAGAACGCAAGCAACAGAAACACAAGGTCGACCAAGCCGGCGATGCGTACGACAGCTCGGTTTCGCGTTGATGCCTGTGTCCCTGATACCAGATTCACTGTGGGGCATCCTTCCCAAGTGCAAGATCGACACGCCCAATGCCCGCACGTCGCAATCGACCCGCCATCGCGGTCAGTGCCTCGGCCGGCGCAACTTGATCCACCCGAAGCAACACACGCGCGTCGGGCTCAATCCCATCTACTCCAACATCAGGCAGCGGCGGCCCATCAACGCGGCTACGCCACACACCGTCCTTGCCCAACGTGAGCACCACATCCCAGCCAGTGCCCTTGGCCGCCTCTCCCGGTCCGGCAACCAGATTCGCCGGCGGGTGAGACAATCGTGTGGCATCGGCTGCAACAAGGAAAAAAATGACCAGCAGAAAGACCACATCGACCAATGGGGTCAATTCAACGATGGCCCAATTTCGAGGCGAGACTCGTCTCATGCTGCGCCCTGTTTCATAAGCGGCGACAGGACCGACTCCATCACAAGCCCCGCTTCAGCAGCAATGCCCTCCAGTCGTACACGAAACCAAGCGTGCAAGGCCACACATGGAATGGCCAATGAAAGCCCCAGCAGGGTTGTCACAAGCGCGAGGCTAATACTCGATGCAAGTTCTGGAGCTGCGTGAGGACCTTGGTCTCCGATAGCCTGAAATGCATCAACCATGCCAAGCACTGTGCCAAGCAGTCCAAGGAGTGGCGCAATGGCGGCAATAACGGACAAGCCCTCTAGGGATCGACTCAGCCGCGCAACCTCGGCAACGCCTGCCTCCTCGGCTGCCTCGTGAACCTCCAATGCACCAAGTGGCGAGTTACGCATTCGCGTGATTGCAGCAGCGGCCATGCTTGCGGGCAGCCCATCTCCACGGTGCTTTTTACACGTTGCAAGTGCACCCTCAAGATCTCCGCGCTGTACACAACTGCTTATTGCTTCAATCTGCACACTCGGCAGTAATCGACTGCGACGAATGCTCCACATATGAAGAAAGACCAGCGCCAAGGCCACAATTGACAAGCCAAGCAAGATCCAGCCGATTGTGCCGCCTGCTTGAACCAATGGCAGCAAGCCTCCCTCGAGAGCCAATATGTATGTCATGTCACGTTCTCCAAACGGGTGCGCAATACTGTGCGCAGTGCTTCGTATTCAGCGCGGACGCGTTCTTTCGCCTCGCCACTGGTGCTTTCCATCAAAATTCGTAATGCATGCAGTGCAAGCCGCGGGTGCGATTCGCGAAGTTCGCTTTCCGCGGCGATTCTCGACAAATGCACCAACCCACGACGCTGACTTCCAGGCGACTGCTCTACCAAGTGCGATCGGCCAATGATGTGCAGTCGCCATGCCTGTTCTTGCGGATCGACAGTGGTTCGTTGCAGTCGCCCACGCGCAGCCCTCCGCTGCCGATCGTCTCCGGCAAGTGCCAATGCAGCATCACGCCATGGAGTTGGTGCATGTTGCGCGGCTGGATCGAATTGCAGCGTCAGAATGGACCGCAGTGCACCGCGCACACCATCGACACGCTTGGAAGTTGAAACTGTTGTGGCAAGCAACTGCAACAACATTTCCTTATCTGCTCCTTCAGGCATGATTGGAGCAAGCCCCCACGGCATCAACCAACGTGAATCAATCTGCTCGGCGAGCGCCTTACTTGGCACCTTGCCACGATCTAATGCTTCCAGCACGTCCAGCAGCACTGAGCACGCACCGATGGCGTCGCCGCGTGTCAATCGTGCCACAAGCAGCACATCGGCATTTGGAGTGCCATCCACCGTGCGTTCATCCAATGCATTGGCCTCCAGCACCAACACTTCCGCCTGTGCATAAAGGCCTGCATCCAAGAGCGCAAAGGCGTCTGCACGCACGTCGCCCAGAAGCATCAAGACCAGCAGTGCACAACTCATTACCGCGTGCTCCCAAACAGGCGATGCACTCCCCCACCAGTACCACGGGCCATTCGGGCAAGCCTACGCTGCGTTTCGGTCGGCGTTGACACTGGACCAATCAGCACGACATCCAGTTGGATGGTTGGCGCGAGGTCGATCCATCGCTGCAGCGCCCCTGCCTCGAGATCCAGAATGCCACCGTCGGTCACCAAGACCACTGCATCGGCGCGAGCGTCCCCAAGCCCACCCTGATCAAAGAGCGCACTTGTGCGCGTCAGTCCAGAAGCCTCGGCAGCCACCTGTTCTAGCGCATTGCATGCCATGTCGGCGTCGCGTTTCCATCGCCACTGGCTACCCAGTGGTTCATTGAGCCCGCCGCTGAAACACATCAGTCGAAACTGCACTGACTCGGGCAATCCGTTCATTGCGGTACAAACTGCCTGTGCTGCAACCTCACCAAGCGTCGTGCCATCTCGAAATGATCCTCGCATGCTTGAGGACACATCCACCATGAATACAACGCGGCGGGCACCAATGCGCAGTGGTCCCACTTGGACCTGAGGATCAGCCCCAGGCACTGCCCCCATCCCAAGGCCAGATCCCCCCAACCCATTGCCCTTAGATGGCACACGTGCAGCTAGAAGCTCCGGCAATGGCACCTGGATACTGCTTGGCGAGGCGACAGTGTGAGCCTGCGGCGATGGAGCCTCATTGGGTGCCACGTTTGCCTGAATCGGCTCTGGGATCGCTGCCGCTGGCTGCAGATCCAGAGTCACAATCTCCAGAACGTCCATGCCAACTGGCCCAGGCCACCGAATAATGCTCAGAAGCATGAGGTGCAGCAGCAGCGACGCCAAGATGACGATGACAAGGGGGACAAGGCGAATCAAGGCCCTTTGGGGGGCTGCCTCGACGATCTGGTTTCTCCCAACAAGGGCCATGAATGCAAGACTACCGGCAGGTCTCCGCCCGTACCGGCTTGACCCGACCATGCACATGCGAGTCCAATGGTGCCCAATGAGCGAATCGAGGTATCAACGCGTGCTACTGAAGATCAGTGGCGAGAGCTTTTCCAAGCCCGGGCAAACCGGTATTGACGCTGAAGAACTGCGATTGATCGCAAGTCAGATAGCCGATGCCGCCCAAGGGACGACTGAGATTGCTGTTGTGGTTGGTGGTGGCAACATGATTCGCGGAGCCAATTTGGCACGCCGCTTGAACATTGACCAAGCCACTGCAGACTACATGGGCATGCTTGGCACCGTGATGAACGGCATGGCGCTGAAGGAGGCTATCGAGTCCACTGGCGGAGAAGCAAGACTCCTCTCTGCAATCAACATGCCCGCAATTGGCGAGGCCTTCATTCGCAAGCGAGCACTTCGGCACCTGTCCAAACAACGAGTACTCATTCTTGCTGCAGGGACCGGCAATCCATTCTTTACAACGGATACGTGCGCCGCTCTTCGAGCCGTCGAATTGAATTGCGACATCCTGCTCAAAGCAACAAAGGTCGACGGCGTCTACTCTGCAGATCCTGCAGCAGACCCAACGGCAACGCGATACGACCGACTTAGTTTCAAAGATGCGGTTGATCAACGTCTTGGCGTTATGGATCTCACTGCATTGTCAATGTGCATGGAACACAACCTGCCCATTCGAGTGTTTGACTTCAAAGAACACGGAAACATCAAAAAAGTCATTAACGGCGCAGACATCGGCACCATGGTCGACAACTCGCCTACGACTACGACTAGCGAGATCGGGAGCGACCATGTCCTCTGACTATGCCAAGGCCGCCAAGGGTGCAATGGCAAAGCCTATTGAGTACTACCAAAAGGAACTCCGAGGTATTCGAACAGGGCGAGCGAGTACCGCCCTACTGGAATACCTCAAGGTTGATGCCTATGGCTCGTCATGTGATCTGCGAGACATCGCTGCGGTGAGCGTGCCAGAGCCCACCCAACTTTTAGTCAAGCCATTTGATCCGACGCTTCGCAGCGAGATTGCCAAGGCTATTGAGTCCGCTGATCTGGGATTGAACCCAATGGTCGAAGGCAATTCCGTCCGCGTGAACATGCCCGCACCATCGGCTGATCGACGATCCCAGCTAGCGGGCCAGGTCAAGAAAATGGCCGAAGAGTCGAGAATTGCGATTCGCAATGAGCGAAGAGACGTGCTTCGTCAAATCGATGCCGACCTCAAAGATAAGTCGTCATCCCTTTCCGAAGACGACGCCAAACGCGCCAAGAGTGAGGTCGAGGACGTCACCAAGTCACATATTGGCGAGCTTGATGACCTGTGCGACAAGAAGGTTGTTGAAATCGAGCAAATCTGAAGCGGCTTTTGAACGCCAGCCTCTAATACGTCCGCCGCAATCGCGCAGGCGGGATGCCCATTTTCTGACGGTACTTGACCACGGTACGACGCGCTATGTCGATACCACGCTCACGCAAGGCCGCCGCCAAGGCTTCGTCGCCAAGGGGCTTGGCTTTGTTCTCTTCATCCACAATCTCTCGAAGCACTTCTCGAATGGCGGCCCACGACATCGCCTCGCCTGATGCAGTTGATGTCCCACCTGAGAAGAATCGCCTCAACGACACCATGCCAATGGGCGTTTGCATCCACTTATCTGACACGGCCCGACTCACAGTTGCCACATGCACACCAATAATGTCGGCAACTTCTGTCATTGGAAGAGGCTTGAGATGACGTGGGCCTTCGTCAAAGAAGTCACGCTGCCGCTTGAGCACAACACCGACAACCTTCAAGAGTGTCGCGCCGCGCTGCTGCAATGCGTCAATAAGCCAGCGGGCGTTTTGCACATTTCGGTCAAGGAACGTGCGAGCCTCCGGGTCGAGCCCCTTGTCCTTGGCCATTTGTTCATATCGCGGTGACACTCGCAGCGGAGGAATCGGGCCATCTAACAGCGTTGCAACGTATGCATCAGTTGCATCATCGAACTCCACAAGTACATCTGGAATGACCGGCGGCACGTCATCTGGCGAAAGGTCCAATCCCGGCGAGAGACTCAACCGGTGCATGAGCCGCATGGCCTCAAGCAGTTCGTCCATGCCCAGACCGGTGGCCCGACTGATGTCTGGTAGCCGATTCTGGACAAGATCATCAAGATGATCCGTGATCAGCATGGATACCCGGCCCCACGCTTGCGATGCTTCTGGATCCTGCGCCACCTGTGTTGCAACTTGCAAGAGCAGGCACTCTTGCAAACTCCGAGCCGCAATTCCCGAAGGCTCAACCAACTGTTGCAACGTATCAAGCGCCACTTCAAACGCCGTCTCATCGATCTGCTCTGCCGTTGGCATTTGCATGCGAACCTCTGCTGGGCTGACTTCCAACAAACCTGCCGGTGACAGGAATGCAATGAGATAACGCCCCGCCTGTGCTACATCGGGTGAGACATCAGCGAACGCCCATTGCCGCAGCACTTCATCTTGAAGCGAGTCACCTTTCGCTCTGAGATTGGCGATCAACTCCTGCTTTCGATCGCCATCGCCCGAGCCTGCCCGAGGAAGGCTCCGGGACCCCAACGTATTGTCGTAGGCCTCTCCATAGGTGCGCTCCATCGAATCCAATCGTTGAAACTCGTCAGCGCCCTCCGGACGAACGCCGGTTCCCTCGCCGTGACCCAGATCAGTCGGATCCTCGCCATCAACGCCTCTTGATGCCACGGAATCTTCGTCCACCTCTAAGGCAATATTGCCCTCGAGTTCCTGATCAATGCGTTCCTGCAATGCTGGCAAAGGCATCTGCAGGACCTCCATCGACTGAATCATCCGAGGCGATGTTCGAAGCTGCTGACCCAAACCGGCCGACAGGGAAGTGTCCAAGCGATGTTCCATGTCTTACAGGGTATCCCGGTCAGTCGACCACGCCACGACCAAGCAGCGCATCTGCCAAGACAGCCGCACTGGCGTGTTCCAATCGACCGCCGGTTGGCAATCCCCGAGCCAAACGGGTGACATGTACAGAACGTTGCCGCAAAACCTCAGCAAGATGCAACGCGGTTGCGTCACCTTCCAATGTCGGACTCAATCCAAGAATCACCTCAGACACCTCTACCCCTTGGGCATTGCAACAAGCGTCGTCGATTCGTTCAAGCAACGCCGCGATCGTCAAATCCGAGGGCCCAACTCCCCCAAGTGGATCGATCCGGCCAGTCAATACGTGATACACACCTTTGTGCAACGACGTGCCTTCAATGCCCAATAAATCACGAGGCTCCTCCACAACAAGCACACATGAAGCCTCGCGTTGTTCATCGGCACAAATTCGGCACGGTTGCACGTCAGTGAGATTCCAACACACGCTGCAGCAACCCACCGTGTCGACCACCGAGTCGATAGCAGCAGCGAGCGCACGCGTTTCCTCAGGCTCTGCCTTGAGAAGGTAAAAGGCAAGCCGCGCGGCAGTGCGGCGACCGATACCCGGCAGTTTTTCAAGGCCTGCGAGCAACCGTTCAACGGGTTCGGGATACCCTCGCACGATTCAGATTCCCATGCCTGGCAATTGGCCACCTGGGGGCAGTGGAATGCCCATGTCTGCAGCCGCCTGTGCAAGTCGATCTCTGGCCGTTGCCTGCGCAAGCCCAATGGCATCGTTGATCGCCATCGTGATTAGCGACTCAAGATCCTGCCCCTGAGCAGACTGCGCATTGATTTGCACCTCATGCACAACTAGGTCACCACCAATGGTCACGCTGACCGCGCCGGCCCCGGCCTCACCGGTGACACGTATATCGCTCAGCGAAGACCGAACCTCTTCCATGCGAGCCTGCATTGCAGGCAGATCTTTCATCAGTGACGCCATGGCGCCCATATTTTTTAATCCCTCAAACATCGTTGCCCTCCTTGAGATTTGTAACTTGAACAACTTGTGCGTCGAATACTTCACTCACCATCGTGACTGCTGAATCTCGACTCGTTTCTTCCGCCGATTCCCCCACTGCATTTGTCTGAGGCCTTGCCTCGGTTGTCTCTTTGTGCAATTCCACACGGGCCGATGAACCAAATGCATGCTGCACGGCGGGCAACATTGAACCCAGTCGCTCCTTGAGAACCTCGGAACTACCCCCCGTAGCACGGAGTCGCAATGTGTCATGCTCAAACGATATTGGTTCCAAAAGGGCCGCTGCAGCCTGCAGCGAACGACTATCCATCGCCTCGACAGCCATGGCCCAACATCGAGCAATATTCCCATTGTGAGCGGCCACAGGGCTAGCGGAAGTAGACGATGGCAATTTCTGTTTAGAACGCGGTGCAGTCTTCTTTTGCGTGTCCCCAGAGATTGAGTCGCTAGAGCGGTCAACTCGCTGCTTTGGCGGCGGCTGCGCCTTCGTTATTTTTTTTTTAACGGGCGCCCCATCTTCTTCAAGGGCACTGGACAACGCAAGACGCACGATGGCAGCGTCGAAGATGGCGCGAGATGATGCCGCAAGCGAGGCCTGTCGGGCCACGGCCTCGAGCACTGCAACGGCGTGTGCAAACATATCGGCACGACCACGCATTGCTCGCTCGCCCATTGCATCACGCTGAGCCTTGGGCCAATCAAGTAAGTCTGTGTCGGGACCACATGTGACTTGCAGCATGAGCCCACGGAAGTTCTCAATGAGCGATTCAATGACCTGATCAAGTGCAATGCCTTGCTGCACCAGTATCTCGGCAGATCGAAGCGCTGTCGCAGGATCACCATCGAGTACGGCATCAATCAATGCCAACACCAAATCCGCCGGAGGTAGTCCAAGCGTGGACTCCACCTGTTCCATGGTCAGAGGCGACTCGCCCGAGGCCAAGAGGCGTTCCAACACACCAAGAGCATCGCGCATAGACCCACGGCCAAGTGATGCAACACGTTCAAGCACACCCGCCTGTGCGTCAACGCCTTCCTCCGACGTCACGTGCTGTAAATGCCCGGCGATGTCACCCGTCGTGATGGGCTTGAAGTCAAACCGCTGACATCGGCTGCGAATGGTCGCTGGAACCTTGTGTGGCTCTGTCGTACATAGAATGAACTTCACATGCATCGGAGGCTCTTCCATAGTTTTCAACAGTGTGTTGAAAGCCTCAGATGTCAGCATGTGAACTTCGTCGATGATGTAGATGCGATATGGGCATCTCGCGGGCGACAGCCCCGCAGCAGCTATAAGCTCCCGTGCTTGCTCAACACCTCGATTAGATGCCCCATCAATCTCAATGACATCAAGATCGTCCCCACGCATGATCGCATCGGCAACACCTACTGCATCACCGAGGGTGTCCACCGCGTTCAACGTACGTGCCAAAATACGGGCCAAGCTGGTCTTGCCCACACCTCTGGTCCCGCAGAACAAGTACGCGTGCGCCACGCGATCACGCTCAACGGCACGCTGCAACGTGTCTGCAATAGCAGCCTGACCGACGAGTTCGCCGAAGTCACGGGATCGATAGCGTCGAGCCAGAACCGTGTAACTCACGGAACCTCCGTAGACCGGAGCGATGTGAACAACATGCCGTAGCGTGCTCCGTAGTTGGGGACACGGCATGCGACGAGGCGAGGAGGCGGCCAGGCGATCCACGGCGCGGACAGCGACGCTTATGGCTGCTGCGATCAAGCCCTGACCAGGTTCACGAGCCACCCACCCGAGGGCCCGACCGCCTTCTGGCCCCGTCGAAGCACATGGTAGTCGCCATGCTCTGGCAGGTACACTCGACGAGTGAATGAATCCTCT
Source organism: Phycisphaerales bacterium (assembly GCA_014238965.1). Taxonomy (GTDB): domain Bacteria; phylum Planctomycetota; class Phycisphaerae; order Phycisphaerales; family SM1A02; genus JABAAC01. The sequence goes on from JABAAC010000200.1 coordinate 28,826, forward strand.
GTAACACTCTCAAATGATCCCGGCACCGGCCTACCTGGTGACCGCGGCGATGCGCAGCCATTCCTGCTCTTCTCCATTCGGCTCGTCTACTTGGTGCTCATGATTGCCGCGGCATCGCTGCCGCTCATCGGCCCAGCGCCAAGTACACCCCGAGGCTGGCTGATCGCCTTGGCCCCACTGGCGGCAACCGTCGCGATGGGCGTCATTGTCATCTTGTTGGATGTACGCACCCCTCGGAAACGAATTTCCAATGTGGTGGGCGTTTATTTGGCCCTCGTTGCTGGGCTCTTTGCTGCGCTAGCTGTGGGCGCATTGATTGACCTCATTGCAGAAGCATGGGACATCAAAGATGACCAATCCGCACTGCAATACCTAACGCTCCTCAAGTTGGCCGTTGGCCTCACGCTGACGTATCTCGCCGTGTCGGTCGTGTTGTCAACGCGAGATAGCATTCGTCTGTTGCTGCCATATGTTGAGTTCTCACGGCAGGTCCGTGGCGTTCGGCCCATGCTGCTGGACACATCGGCCATCATCGATGGCCGAATCGGCGACATTGCCGAGACGGGCTTTCTCGATGCACCGCTCATCGTGGCAGAACCTGTCCTCGATGAGCTACACCATCTTTCTGACTCCTCCGACCGCACCCGACGTGAACGCGGCCGACGTGGGCTGGGCAACCTTCGGACATTGCAGGCAATGGATCGCGTGAATGTCATCGTCGAACGCATTGATGATCATGAAGGCCATGACGTCGATGGCTTACTTGTCGACATGGCAGAGGAGAAGAACCTTCGCATTGTCACGACAGACACGAATTTGGCGAGAGTCGCCGACATTCGCGGCGTTCCAGTCCTAAGTTTGCATGATCTCGGCGGTGTATTGCGCGGGCCCATTACTCCAGGTGATTGCGTTGGCCTTGATATCAAACGGGCCGGCGAATCAGAGGGGCAGGGCATCGGCTTCTTGCCCGATGGCACCATGGTGGTCGTCGAAGGGGCCGCCCAAGCGGTTGGCACCACGATACAAGTTGAAATCACGAATGCAGTACAGACCAGTGCTGGCCGGCTGGTCTTCGCAAAGCGGCACACGCCCCCGCCGCCTGATCACCCCGTGAGCTGATCTGGCCCAAGGCGAGGTCAGGCACATCACTCCCACTCAATGGTCGCTGGTGGCTTACTTGAGATGTCATAGACAACTCGATTGACACCCTTGACTTCATTGATGATGCGATTGCTAATTGACGCAAGCACGTCATACGGAATGCGAGCCCAGTCAGCTGTCATGAAGTCTTGCGTGACAACGGCACGCACCGCAACGACCGAGTCATAGGTCCGACCATCTCCCATCACCCCAACTGATCGAACGGGCAACAACACAGCAAAGACCTGCTGCGTCGCTTTGTAGAGATTGGCCGCGATAATTTCTTCCAAGACAATTTCATCGCATTCGCGAAGAATGAAGAGTCGTTCTGCATCGATTTCGCCCAACAGCCGGACAGCAAGCCCCGGACCAGGGAACGGATGCCGCCCAACAATAGCCGGGCTGAGCCCAAGGACCTCACCAAGCGCCCGAACCTCGTCTTTGAATAGATCTCGCAACGGTTCGATCAACTCAAATTCCAAATCCTCGGGCAACCCACCGACGTTGTGATGCAATTTGATATTTGCAGCGGTGCCTGCATGGCCCTGTCCAGATTCGATCACATCTGGATACAGCGTGCCCTGGGCGAGGAACTTTACAGGTGAGCCGCCATCCTTCACAACTTCATCAGCTGCTTGCTGAAAGACATCAATGAACCGATGTCCGATCAAGCGGCGCTTCTCTTGTGGATCGGTAACACCCTTGAGATCCTCGAGAAACGCTTTGGAGGCATCGATGACCCGAAGGTCAATGTCACACGTCTCGCGAAAGGTCTTCTCGACCAACTCACGCTCATTCTTACGCAGCAGACCATTGTCCACAAAAATACATGTCAACTTGTCTCCAATAGCTCGATGAAGCAATGCGGCGACAACAGACGAATCAACGCCACCGCTGAGCCCGCAAATCACACGGTTCTCCCCAACGATGCCCGGCAGTGCATTGCACTGCAATTCCATGTAGTCGGCCATGCGCCAACCACCGTTGCACCCGCAAATTTCATAAATGAAGTTCCGAAGCATGTCCACACCGTGAGGCGTATGTGTGACTTCCGGATGGAACTGCAAACCATGGAATGGCCTCGTGCGATGCCGAACCGCAGCTACTGGACACGTATCCGTTGAGGCAAGCACTTCAAAGTGGGCTGTCACATTCTCAACTTGATCCCCGTGACTCATCCAGACCGTTGTGTCCGAAGGAATCCCGGCAAAGAGCCCGGTAGCGGAACTGATGTGCAACTTCGCTCGACCGTACTCCGAAGATTCAGCACGTTCAACACTCGCGCCAAACATGTGACTGGCCAGTTGCATGCCATAACAAATACCGAGCATCGGCACATCGAGGTCAAAAAGCCCCGGATGACAGGTCGGGGCATTGTGTTCGTCGATACTCGCTGGCCCTCCGGAAAGGATGAGGCCACGAGGCTTCCAACGCATGATTTCTTCTGGCGAAGCGTCCGGCGCGAGCAAGACGCTGAATGCTCCAGCTTCTCGAATGCGACGCGCGATCAGCTGCACATACTGGCTGCCGAAGTCCAAAATGGGAATGGTGTCGACATCGCCAGGGCGGGGATCGTCGTGCATCGAAGACATGCGTTTGCTTCCGTAGGCCTTAAAATTGATTGGCGGCCAAATGGGCCCGCCACATGAAGCCAGCGATTGTACCGGCGAAGGCTATGATGCGAACTGACCATGATCGGCCCCATTGAAGCCCGGATCCAGATACTCAGCCGCCCTTCGCTTCTGGCGGTGGCTCGCCATGCCGTGGAGGCCTGGTGTGACCTTGCCGGCGCTGAGCCAGCTATGTCCTCCCGAATCGCCCTGGCAGTTGACGAGGCCATTACCAACGTCATCCGCCATGGCTACCAAGGCGACAGTGACGGGATCATCGACATTAGCATGCAACGCAATGGTTCAACCATTGGATTCATCATTGAAGATCGTGCCGTACAAGTGCCAATCCAGCACATCAAGGGCCGGGCCCTAGATGACATTCGTCCAGGGGGACTTGGGGTGCATCTGATTCGCGAAGTCATGGACGAGGCCGTATGGTCTCACCGCGACGGGGGAGGCATGCGATTGGAATTGAAGAAAGACCTCATCGCGGCAGCAGCCGCCGAGGGCAAACTTGTGGAGGCCGGTGATGAGTGCTGAAAGACCATTGTCCATTGATATTGAACCATGTGACTGCGGTGTCATCATTCGCCCTCATGGCGATGTTGACCTGTCGAGTTCCCCTGACCTTCGGACAGCGCTGCGAGAGGCGATCGCACGCAATCCCGACACCGCCATAGTCGACCTTGCCGCCGTGGCCTACATGGACTCAAGTGGCGTGGCGACCCTGGTCGAAGCCCTGCAACTAGCACGTCGGAACAACAGCCGGCTCGTGCTGTGCCAATTGAATGATCGCGTGCAGTCGATTTTCCAAATTGCGCGACTCGATGCCATCTTCACCATCGTCGATGATCTGGACGCAGCATCGGAGGTCTCCGATTGAGTGAGTCACGCCCAAGCTTGCCCACCCGCCTCGTGGCGGGGCTTGGCGCCAAGACGCTTGGACTCCTATCGGTCATCGGCGGAGCAGCGTTGCTTGTCACCGAAACCACCCGATGGTTCGTGCGGGGACTGACTTCGCCAGATGTGCGACTGGGTCGGCAAGCTGTTTCTGCACAGATCGTGCGCGTTGGAACACGCTCGATTGCGATCGTACTTGTGGTCAGTGCGTGCATCGGGCTGATCTTGGCCATGGCCATGTATCCCCCACTGCAACAATTCGGCCAAGAAGCAACGATTGCCAATATCGTTGCCATCGCCATTAGCCGAGAATTGGGGCCAATGATCTCAGCCATTGTGCTCACAGGCTTTGCGGGCGCATCGATTGCCGCTGAGTTAGGCACCATGGTCGTGGGCGAAGAAATTGAAGCCCTAGAGGCCCATGCACTTAATCCGGTTCGATTCTTAGTGCTGCCTCGACTAATCGCAACAGTGATCAGTTTGGTCATTCTCACTGTCATGGCTGATGTGGTCGCCATTCTCAGCGCAGCTTTTTTAACTGTTGCTGCCTTCGACGTGAGCTGGAATGTGTACATCGACAACACACTGGCTGAATTGGGCCCCTGGGATATCGGCACCGGCCTTATCAAAGCCGCAAGCTTTGGCGTCATGCTTGCTGCGCTTGCGTGCTACAACGGGCTTAGGGTTAGCGGCGGTGCCGCTGGCGTAGGCAAGGCCACGACGGACACGGTTGTGCAGACGATCGTGGCGGTGATCATCGTCGACATGCTCTTTACGACAATCTTCCTGCAACTTGGCTGGACGTAAGCGACGCGAGGCTCTATCGAACAGTTGACGGCAGCGAACTGCCGCACCCTCGATTATTGACCTTCCAGAGGCGCCGTTAAGCCACCTATAAACGTAAAGCCTTGATCATTGCGCTGCACCGACCAGCCCAACATTCCCATCGCCCGAGCCAGCGCCTTTGCCTGATGCAACACCGTGGAATCTTCCTTGGCAATGTCACCGGCAAGTTCCTCCCACAATTCAGGGTCTTCAGCTTGTAGCGCTTTGCGAATACGATCGTTCTTCATCGCTTCGATTTCCATCAACGTGGCAAATGAGCCATGCAAATCAACGACGCCCTTCATAGCAGTAGACCGAGGCAAGTCTAAGCCACGTGGGATGGACCTTCCCCATGGGGGCTTTGTGCCGCCGGTAGCCATCAAACGAAGGCCTGCTTCAACCGAAGCATCGTCACCTACCAACATCCAGTCACCAGCAACCACCATCGCAATACTCTGTGCGGGCATGCCCGGCACAATGCCTGGCATTTGCATGGACCAGATTTGTCGCCCTTGAAACTCACGAACTTCAAATCCACTCTGAGCCAAGTGCTTTGAAAATGCGTCTTCCAAGCTGCGCTGATCGGCCACTTCAACAATCACAAGCGACCGAAGGCTGTCAGCGGAAATGGGCTGCTGCACGCTGACAATCTGCGTAACCTTGCTTCCTAGTGGACTAAGAAAGTCCTCCATTACTGGTCGCATCTGATCAAATGGCTGCTTGGCCGCATACAGCATGGGCGAGGAGGCGAGCATCTGATCGACAAGGTCTGTCAGCGCGCCAAAGGCAATGTTCATGTCCGAAACTGACACGCTGTCAAGATCAATAAAATCCCGAACAGCATTGTTAGGACCACTTGCGTTCACCACAATCGACAGTAAACCCTCAACGCCATCGGGCATATACGTGCCACCTTGCATCTTGAGGATGACATCGTCTTGGCCTGCATCAAGCCGAAACGCCATGGCATCATGCCCTCCAATGACCGTCTTGGCGATGGGCCGGACCATGCCGACCATGGCGCCCTCGGGTGTCATCTGGAACATATCCAACATGACTTCAGGCATGAGCACGCACCGCATGCCACTGGTACCGCCCATCAAGGCTGTTGCTTCCATCCAGGTCTCCGTTTCACCCAGCGGCGTGCCTTGGACAGGCTCATCTGCTAAGACCGAGAGCATTCGTTCCATGCCCAGTTTCGATGAAGACACCAAGATCAGTGGCGAGCGATGCACGAACCAAAACGAACCTGAGGCCCCGTCGCTGCCATAGAGATCAACATCCACATCGCCAAGACGCTCAGTGGACACTTCGCCACTGCTGCGTAACTCCGTGAATGCTTCATCGATGAATTCGCCCATGGGCTCTGCCAACATCCCAAGATTGCACCATGCAAGCCAATTGGCGGGGGCTGCGTCACTTGGAGTATCGACGGGCCACACGCCCCCACCCATGGACATGCCCTTAAGCAGTTCCATAGGGCTGTGGTCCTCCATCACATCCATCATTTGCGCACGCAATGCCTTGGGCATAGCTTGCATCGCGGCCTGCTTCATGTCCTCTGGGGATTCCTCCATGATCGCCTTAAGCATCCCCGATGCCTCAAGGCGTTCCATAATGGCATCAACACCTGTCATAGAAAACGCAACTGCCGTGCGTTCAGGAAGGACGTTTTCAAGGCGGAGATCTTCGGCAAATGCCGCGCTCGAGACGATGGTGGCTGCAATAACAGAAGACAGGTAAGACTTCATGAACGAATCACTCCAAAGTGGCATTGCCGTCGCTGAGTTGCGGAGCCAAGCCTGCCCGCCGGCGATGCGGCGGCTCGTTGTAAATATGCCCGGCGTTTGGATTCGACGGGTCGTAGACGAAGGCTTCGCGATTGCGTATGAAGTCCTTCACATAGCGAGTGGGGATGGCAAAGCCCAGTGCTTCGCCTCCAAGAATGCCCATATTCGTAATACCGATCACTTCACCGCGTGTATTAAAAAGCGGCCCGCCAGAGTTACCTGGATTGATCGCGGCATCAGTCTGCACGTAACTCAAGCCCTCAAAATTGCGCTGCGTCGTAGAGATGACGCCTTGGCTGGTGGTCTGTTCCATGCCTAAAGGGTTGCCGATGGCAAAAACTGGCTGACCGACCTCAATGGTTTCGAATCGCTCAAGTGGCGACCACGAGAACGTGCCACCATCGGGGTGCGTGACGCGAAGTAGGCCAAGATCCAAGTGATTGTTGACTGCAATAATCTCAACGTCCTTGATTGTCGTTCGCTTAAGTGTGCCATCAGTCTGCGGCAACCACGTGACAACCTGCAGATCACGCTCCCCTTGAATGACATGTGCATTGGTGATGAGATAGCCATCATCATTCACAATCACGCCGGACCCAAGTCCTGAGGAGGTACGTACAAGCACCACGCTGGGCTTGACCCGTGCCGCCTGCTGACGAATGCTCAATTCCGAAGGATTATCCACCGTGTGAAAGAGCGAATCCTGCGTCGAGCGTGCTTGCTCGAGGGTTCCCTCGATCGTCACGTCCACAATCTGAGCATTGGGAATTTCGACGATTTGTGTACCCAGATCAATCCAGAGACTGTGCTCGTTCTGCTTGATCACGGTACCGATGATTTCGGCATTCCCATCAAGTTTCACAACGTCCCCGCGGGCAATAGCCCCCAGGCACACACAAGCAAGGATAGATGACGACAGTTGAGTTCGAAGCATGGCCACTGAGTGTATCCGCTGCGGGGCCTTGGTCTGTGTCCTACGATGCCCATTCTGGAGACACCCATGCTTTTGACACTGCTGCTTTCCTTCTCATCGCTGCACCTCGCCCAAGCGGCCGATCCCCCGCCACTAAGCGACTGGTTCGGCTTCCAGAGCATGGATGTCCTTCCCGTTGGAGACAACCCAGGCCCAATGCTCGTAGCGGATGTCGATGGTGATGGACTGTTGGACATTGTGGTTGGCAACAATCGCCGCAGTCGCATTGAAGTACTGCGCCGGCGGCCCGAATCCGAACAACTTGAATCACCTGGCCCAGCCAAAGGCATTAATGAGTTCCCCGATCATCCCGATTGGGAACGGCAATTGATCCCACTGCCAAACCAAATCAATGGAATCATCGTGCATGATGTGAACGATGACGGCCGAGGCGACTTTATCCTTGGTGGTGCGCCGGGCCGGATCACAATATTGCTCCAAGAAAGCGACGGCTCGTTCCAACAAGCCACAAAGCGTGACGTTCGAAACTTGGCTGCCAACCAGTCCGCATTCACCCTTGCCGATATTGAAGGAGACAATGGACCGGAGTTGCTGTCCATCGTCGACGGCGAGCTCGCATGGTGGCCACTAGAAGGCACACGCCTTGGTGGAATGCAACGACGACCCTCGGGCGTCAACCTCGCTGGGATCGTACCTGCTGACTATGACGGCGATGGCATGATTGACGTTGCCGGAATAGCTCCAGACGACGACGCCCCGATTCGTATCTGGTTTGCACAAAACGATGGAGACACTCGTGGTCTCGGTGTGCAATCACCCTTTGAAATGCCGCCACTCATTGAATTTGAGGCGGTCGGTCAATCTGATGCTGAGGCCGAACGAATTGCAGTCATTGAACGTCAGACCCAGCGCATCGTGTTGTACGACGTCGTGCGGTCGAAAGGGAACGGCGAAGCTGCAGTGGGCCTTTTTGGGTTTGCCGATCCGGGCAATCGTGACCGCTCAATCGTGCTTGCCGATGTAGATCAAGATGGCTTGACTGACGTCATTGCCGCAGACACCAAAGGCAATGCGATTGCCATCTATCGGCAACGGGCAGGCACAGGACTGTTGCCACCAACAACCTCTCCCACAGTCGCCGAAGTTGACGGAATGGCCGTCATTCCAGCATCAGGCGATCACCCACCGGAGCTTGTGGTGCTGTCGACCAAAGAGAGCTTCGTGGGACGATCCCCGCTATCAGGTGAGCGCATCGTTTCCTTTCCTCAAGCCATTCCAGGCGAGCAGGGCTGGGCCCCGAAGGCCATCGGCGTCACCAGTGTTGAGGGCGCACCGGTGTTGGTCATCGTTCGCAACAAGGCTCGCAAGTACACGCTCGACTTGACGCCAGCGCATGGCGGCGACACCACGAGCATCGACCTAGGGTCTCTCAGTCGTGCCCCAAACGATGTGTTGATGGCAGACGTCGATCAGGATGGCCGCACCGATGTGCTGCTCCTGACCAACGATCGCCCCATGACGCTGGTCCTGGCAGAGCCTGATGGCGAATGGACCGTACTTGAGAAGGATGACATGGGCCAATACGGCTTGGTTGGCGCGTCATCGTCGGCCGCCATGTCCGCACGCGACGTTGACGGCGACGGCATGATGGAACTTCTCAGTGCGGACAGTAATTACATTCGAGCCCTTCGGTACAACCGCGACGGCGATGCCCCAGGCTGGCAGGTCGTCGAGCAAATCAATACAGAAGACCCAGAGGCTGAACTCAACGCAGTGACCATTATGGACGAGGCCATTGTGGCTGCTGACTCAGAATCGAATCACCTGCTGGTGCTTAAACCCACTGAACAAGGTTGGTCACAAACCGATTCGATCGCGATGCACGGCATTCATCCTCGCCAACTGCGATCAGGCGTTCTGAACGGAGACGATGCCACAACAATGCTTGCTGTTGGCGAAGACTCAATGGCAACAATCTCCTTGTCCGGCGAACGCACCGTACTGAAGGAAGTAGCAGCTTGGCGTAGTGGTCTTGAGCACCATGCACCGCACGAACTGGCCATCGGTGATGTCAATAGCGATGGCCGCGGCGATATGGTTGCACTCGACGCTGGCGAGCAAATGTTTGAAATCTTCACGTTCTCAGACGCGGGACGGATGCTGCATGCAACAGGCTTTCCGGTCTTCGAATCGAAGCTCTTCCAAGGCAGCGAAGGCCGCGAATATCAACCTCGACAAGTCGTGCTACAAGACGTCACAGGAGACGGCAACATCGATGTCGTGTTACTTGTCCACGATCGAGTGCTTGTCTACGCGCAGTAAACTAGGGCAATACGCCCAAGCTAGGGCAATGCGCCCAAGCCTTCGAACCTTGAGCGTGCTCAACGCTCGGCAATTGGCACGTAGTTTGCGCCGTGAGGCCCGGTGTATTGGCAGCGTGGGCGAATCAATCGATTGTCCGATCGTCGCTCCATGGCATGCGCAACCCAACCAGCGTTCCGACTCAGTGCAAATACTGGCGTAAACAAGTCGATTGCCAGCCCCATGGAAAAGTACGTTGTCGCCGAATAGAAGTCCACGTTGGGATGGATCCCCTTGGCGCCGACCTCTCGCTCCATGACGCCCTCAATGGCACTGCTCATCGCGTAAAGATCCTCATTGCCCGTCTCCTGGGCAATCGCCTGCGCAAACGTCTTGAGGAAGGTCGCCCGTGGATCGACGGCTCGATACACACGATGGCCAAAGCCAGGCACCTTCTCCTTACGAGCGAGCCGGCCCATGACAAAGGCCTCCACATCGTCCACTGAAGAAATGCTTTGCAGCATATTCATGACGCGCTCATTGGCACCACCGTGCAATGGCCCCCGAAGGGTCCCAATCGCTCCAGTCACCGCAGAGTACATGTCGCTCTCGGTTCCAACAGCCACCATTGTGGCGAAGGTTGAAGCGTTAATGCCGTGATCAGCATGCAGAATGAGGCAGACATCTAGCGCTCGCGAGGTTGCCTCGCCGGGCATCTCACCATTGAGCATGTGCAGAAAGTCCACCGCAATGGTGTTATTGACATCTGCGTGAATGATCTCTTCCCCACGTCGAAGGCGATCAAATCCGGCAATAATGGCGGGCGTCTTGGCGAGCACGCGCATCGCCTTGTTCATCTCCGCTTCGTCTGATGTCTCGTTGCAGTTGGGATCCTCCAACGCAATAGCGGACACCAAAGTGCGAACGACATGCATTGGCGATGCAGATACTGGCATCGACCTCAGCAGTGTCAGCATGGCTTCTGATAGCCCGTAATTGGCTCGAAGTTGAGCCGTAAATGCGTCCAATTCAGCCGCCGTAGGCAGTCGGTCATTGAGCAGCAGCCAGCACGTCTCTTCAAAGGTCGAATACCGCGCAAGATCATCAATATCGATGCCGACGTATTCGAGAACCCCCTTTTGCCCATCGATCCATGACTTGGTGGACTCACCAATGATGGTGTGGTCCAAACCCTTGTCCATGGTCATCGCCATTGTCGCATCGGCCATCGCATCTCACCCTTCCATGCGCACGTTCGCGCTGTCTTCTTCGAAGCAGCGTCGCTGCCATCTATTCTTCAGCGCCACGCTGACCACAAGTCTGGAACCACTTTGGCACCACCTGCAGACCCCCCCTCGCCACCACGTCAGCGGCACGCCAAGAACTTCACTGAGTCCCGCAGTATAGCAGCCCGCGGGCACCCTCCATCAAGACCACTTCGTAAACTCAGAGACATGTTTATCCCTCTAGGCACAGATAGAGCTATGCGCCGCCGACCTCGCGCTTGCGAAGCGCTGCTCATGATCACTATCGGCGCCTACGTCCTGGTGATGCTCGCAGGTCTCCTCGATCCGGATATGGCTACCCGAATCATTGACATGATGACGCTAGAGCGAGGTGCCACAACAAGTGCCCCGTGGACCTTCATCACCTATCAGTTCGCGCACGACAACCCGTTCATCGGCGATTCCAACGGCAGTGGCTTGTATCGATTGCTTCACCTAGCCTTCAACATGGTTGGCCTATGGGTATTTGGTCGTCCATTGGAAGATCGCATTGGTCATGTTGGCTTCTTAGCGCTGTACCTTGGCGGTGGCGTCATCGCCGGCGCAGGCCACCTGCTTGACTCACCAGCACCAGTCCTTGGCGCAAGCGGAAGTGTGTGCGCGCTTGTGGGTGCATTTGCCATGCTGTTGCCTCGCGTACACATTCGCATTTTGGTCATCTTCATTCTCATTGGCATTTGGTCCATTCCTGCAACCTGGGTCATCGCCTTCTGGATGGTGATGGATCTGGTTGGCTTCGCTGGTGCGGGCGATGGCGCAACTGCGTACGCCGCCCATCTTGGTGGCTATGCCGCTGGCCTCTTGACAGGCATCAGCCTGCTGGTACTTGGCCGCACAACCGGCGATGACGTTGATGCGCTCTGGATGTTTAAACAGTGGCGGCGACGACAAGCGGCTCGCGCGACCCTCTCACAATCCACACGCTCGGCACCAATGACACCACCGCCTAAAGCTGATGACACAACGCCAGATTCTGTGATGACAACAGCGCATTGGCTTCGAGAGGTTGAGGCAGGCATGCGATCTGACCAGCTCGAAGGGGCCATGCGGCGGTGGAAGCGAGAAGCCCCCGATGCGCCCGAGGCATGTCTCCCAGCTGCCCCTCAGCTAGATCTGGCGAACCACTTGCAAGCGGCAGGTGACTGGACCACTGCGGCGGACGCCTATCGTCGATTGTTACACCATCATCCTGATCATGCAGAAGCCCCCATGGTGCGACTGCTACTTGGCGTCCTGCTTGCACGAAAGCTGCATCGCGCCGACGAAGCCAAAGCGCTCCTGGAACAAGCACGCAAGGAACTCCGTGATCCAGCGCACGTGCAGTTGGCCGACACTGTGCTGTTGGAGGGGAAGGCATGAGCTGGACCACAACCAACGGCGAGGATATTCGCATCAAGATTTGCGGGGTTCGCCACGAAGTCGATATCGACGCGGCTGTCGCGGCCGGCGCTGACGCTATTGGGCTCATTCGTTGCCAAGGCAGTCCACGCCATGTCGATCGCGATAGGGCTTCTAGGCTTGCCAAACACTGTGGTGATGCCATTGTGCCCGTGACGCTGCTGGTGAATCCAACGCCCGAGGACTGGCTTGACCTGCCCACGATCTGGGTGCAACTGCATGGCCAAGAGACCCCCCAGTGTGTTACAGCAGCATCAGCCCAGTACTCAGTGATCAAAGCAGTACCAGCCCACGACAGCCAGTTGGTGCAGGCGTTTGACGACCACGAAGGAGTGCAACGCCTGCTCATCGATGCCCCACAAGGTGGCAGCGGCGAGTTGTTCGATCATGACTCACTTGCCCCACTACGGCATGCAATTCGAACACCGCTGATTATCGCTGGCGGGCTGAACTCCACGAATGTCGCCAAGGCTGTGGCAACACTTCAACCTTGGGGCGTCGATGTCAGCAGCGGCGTTGAATCAACGCGAGGGACGAAAGATGCCGCACTGATCAAGGCATTCTGCAAAGCAGCTAGAAGCCACTTTGGCGACGAACATACTCGCGGGCATGCAGCGGACCGACTCTAGCGATCTGAGCCAAGGGCGACCTTTGTCTTCCCAATGAGCTCAATACCGTCGATTCGCAACTGAGTATCTACAGCCTTTGTCATGTCCCACAGTGTCAATGCCGCCGTGGTCGCCGCAGCAAGTGCTTCCATTTCCACACCCGTAGCCTCGACAACCTTTGCTGAGGCCGTAATGCAAATACAGTCGCACGCTGCACGTTCAAAATGCACGGCGACGTGACGGAGCCCAAGCGTGTGGCACAAGGGAATCAGTCGATCCACTTGCTTGGCCGCTTGAATCCCCGCGATACGAGCGACAGCTAGCGCTTCGCCCTTGGGAAGATCTCCAACCATGACTCGATCCAGCGTTTGGGGTGCTGCGTGAAACATCGCCTGCGCGAACGCCTCTCGAACCATGGCTGGCTTGTTGGATACGTCCACCATGCCTGCGTGCCCCTCCGCATCGATATGTGTGAGCTCATCACTCATGCCATGCAGCATAGAGGTCAGCACGCCCCCGTGAGGGAGTACACACAACGGCCTGCAACGAAGACCGCCCAAGGACGGGGCGATGGCTCGTGGCCTTGCCACGTGAATGGGTCTGCATCCCACACCACGACATCCGCAGGTGCCCCCGGAATCAACCCCTCAGCCGTAGGCAGCATGGTTGCCTCTGCTGCTGCGAGCGTCATGGCGTGTATCGCAACCTCGTTATCGATGGTCTGGTCCCCATGCAACACTTCACCTGAGACCGTTCGACCCGTAATTGCAGCTGCGAGCGTGCGCATAGGATCAGGGCTCGTCACAGGCCAATCGGTGCCAAAGGCCAATCTCGCCCCGGCGTTATGCAGCGTCCGCAGAGGCAACATGCGCGCCACACGCGCCGCACCGAGTGACTCCATCGCCGTGCTGGCGTCTTCAGCGCGATGCGTAGGCTGCACGCTCAGTCGAATCTGAGCAAGGACTTCCAAACTGTCCTCCGGGACGATCTGGGCATGTTCAATGGTCCCGACAACTGCATCGGGCACATCAACAAGCAGTGCCATCGCTCGTGCCACTGCCGCATCACCGATGGCATGAATGGATGGCGCAAGGCCAGCCCTTTGCACTTGTTCACACCACTTCACATCAGTGTTGTCCGCCGCACACTCAACCCATTGGCCACAGTCCCCGCGATCGAGAAATGGCGTGGCCATGCGAGCCGTGCGGGATCCGAGTGTGCCATCAAAAAATGCCTTGCAGCCAATGACGCGAGGTAATTGGGCAGATCGATTCGCTAACCAGCCCACATCCAGTGGTAGCGTTCGATCCAACAACGTCACTGTCGTTCGAAGGGACAACTGCGATGAAACGACATCGAGTACATCCTCAAGTTGCTTGCGGTACTCCATAGTCCGAATGCCGGTAATGCCCATGCTGTTAAGCCAACCCGAGGCATCCACAACAGCTCGTCGTACGTCCTCAAGGGCTGGTTCGGGAAGCGCTGGCACCAAGTGCGCCCACGCCTGGGCTTCAACAAGAAGCCCACTTTGGCAGCAAGGCGCATCGGCGGGCAAGTCAAGTCGATCCAACACCGCCTGATTGACCACCGCTGCATGCAAATCGCACCGCCAACAGACTGTCGGCCGATCGCCCATGGCAGCAAGCCAACGCTTCGTTGGCGTAGAGGCACCATCGCCCCACTGCGACTCATTCCAGCCCTGTGCGATAAGCCACTCTCCAGCGGGCAAGGCTCGATGCGCACGCTCCAATGTTGCCTCAAATGGAGCCCGACCCCCCACATTCGATAGGTCGATACCCCCGCGCGACTGGGCCCCCATGACGAAATGGACATGGGCATCAACGAGGCCAGGGGTGGCAACTCGTCCGCCGCAATCGAATGCTGAACCACCACTTGATGCTGCGATACACCCATCCACAATCGGCAACTCGGTGCGCCAACACCCATCACCAACCCAGACACGGACATTTTGCAGGTGCATTGACTCCATGTGGACCGATGCTACCCTTCCATGATGCTTGTTCGTACGAAACTAGCTAGACACGCCTGCAGTGGGTCCAAATCCTCTTGCATAGGCGGGCTCTTGGTATGTGCAATGCTCACAACCACGCTGGTGGGATGTGATCGAACGCCAACCAACACACCTGCAGGCCATGGCACGACACCCACTGCGCCCAAGGCCACTACGCCAGAGGCCTCCAGTGGAGGCATTGCCGAACTGATCACCTCCACTGATACCCGCACAACTAGCATTTCCTCTGTTGCGCTGCCTCAGCCAGAGGACCCCTCAAGACTGTTGTTTCTTAGCCTAGAAGCCCCTACGTCGCCCCTGTGGCAATGGCAGCCACCTCGCGCCTCTGCATGGCTTGCGCAGTGGATCGTGCCTGGACCTCAAGGCAGTGAGCCTGCAGAGTTAGTGCTGTGGTCATCCAAGAGGGCTGCCAAGGCCCTTGTTGAAGAAAGTGTTCCCACATGGGAACGCCAATTCCAATCGGGCATCATTCCCACCAAAACCACCATCGAGCATCGCACCATTGGTGGCATGGACGTGTATCTGAGCGACCTTGCTGGGGAGTACACCGGCATGGGTGGAGGCTGGCACCGACCCGACTTCCGCCAGTTAATTGCCATTGCCGCTGGGCCTCAAGGGACCATCGTCATTCGATTGCTCGGCCCCAACAAGACCGTTGAAACGCATCGTTTGGCCTTTGAGCGAATGATCGATGGCCTGCGGACAACGCCCTGAGGCACCTCGATTTAGGTGTCAGGAATGAACTCGCCATCACTGTGTACGTGGAAATTCACATGACCTCCCACGTGGCACAAGGCAAGATCCTCGCGGCGTTCAAGCGCGACTTGCATCTGCACAACGCTTCGAATAGCAATGGTTGCTGAGCCTGCATCAATCGCTTCAACCGTACCCGAGACGATGCGAGGCGCGCCTGCAACGGGCTCGATGAACCGCCCCCCAGCAGACGAACCGTGCAGACGTAGCGCACGAACTTGAATTCTGCCCGCGACAACGCCAGTTGAAGGTGCGTCATCGCCTGCCCATCGCAACCGAATTGCGTATGCGCTTTCGTGCAGTGACAGCACAACGTCATCTCCCTCAACCCTCTCAACCTCGATGCGTGTGCGCGATTTCGTTGCAACTACGTCGTTCATACCCGGATCTCAACAATTTTCACTGACCGCAGCCAAGGGCGTTTCGACGGAAACACCTGCTGCCCGGAGAAAGTTCGCTATCAACATACCGCCACAGGGTGTCAGGAAACTCTCGGGATGGAATTGCAGCCCGATCATGGGCTGGGGTAGCCCCGTATGTCGAATACCCATCACAATCCCATCGTCCGTCCATGCGGAAACCTCAAGTGGGGCCTTCACCTCTCCTCGATCCACAACCAGCGAGTGGTAGCGAGCTGCCTCAAACCGTGGCGGCAAGCCTGCAAAGACACCACGGCCATCATGCTCGATCATCGATGTGCGGCCATGCACAGGCTCATCGTGCCGACGCACTGTGATGCCGTGGACATCCGCAATACTCTGGTGCCCAAGACAAACCCCCAGCATCGGTACTTGCCCACCAAGTGCTGTAATGACATCACGGCAGACGCCAGTCTCTGACGGGGTGCAGGGGCCAGGAGACAGCACGATCTGATCAGGTCTCATCGCTTCGATCGCCGCCACCGAGAGTGCGTCGTTGCGATGCACTTGGATATCAAGGCCCGGCGCAACGGTGCTCAGTAAGTGCACCAAATTCCAGGTGAATGAGTCGTAATTGTCCAGCAACAGCAGCACGATGCGCAAAGCGTACACGCAACCTCAGAGGAATCCGTTGCTACGCAGCCTTTGTGCCAGCAATACCGTCACGTGTGACCAAGAACAAATCGCTGGTAATTGGGTACGGCAGTCGGCGATAGTCACGGTCGATGCGGTGGCGAATGCGATCCACAAAATCCACTGGATCGGCGCTGATGGCAACAAGTACATCTCGCGCAGGCGTGGCCACGAAGAAGTCTCCTCGCAGTTGAGGCGACAGCCGCTGGTGGAACCCCTCAAGAAGGAGCCGCGTCGCGTCATAGCCGTCGCGGGCGGACATCAGTGCGGCTCGCCCCCCGTCCTCTGATTCGATCAACTTAACTTCTAGATCAGGTCGATAGCGACCCAGATTGGACCGAGCCAAATCGTCAATTTCATCAATCCCAATCCCCCAGCGAACGGTCTGCTCCGTCGTAATGCTCACAGTTACCCGTGGCAGATCGATGACGTACACGATGACCGTACCGTTGACCCATGGCATGTGCGCCACTTGCATTGGGTCAAGCCGCTTGAACAGTGATTCGGGTTGGAGCCGTGGCATGATTCGACCACGCGCCAGCGACAGTGGCAGCGCCATTTCACCCAGCAACTCGCCTTCTTGCAAACTGGCAAGAAACTCATCCACCACCGCATCGGCCCGGTGAGGCTCGCATTGCACCATGCGATACAAGTTGCCAAGGGCAAGGTTGCGGTTGCCGATCATGACATCCAACGGGCCACATGTATCCACAGGTTGATTTTGAAACCGTCGCCGCAGCAGGGCTGCAACAGCTTCACAAAAGGCCTCGGGTTCTCGTGGCAACATGCCCATGTCGTGTCTTCCTTCTAGTAAACGATCAATTTGAACCATCGCCCTAAAATGGCCTGTGGTGAAACTAGAAATCAGGATCTTCCGGAAAGGAGACCTGTGGGGGCCTTTCAGATGGCGCGAATGGGCCTTGTTGCGGTCTCAAGCCCCCCAGGGCCGATATCCTGTACATATGCAGACCTGCTCAATTGGCCCTATTACGATTGGCTCAGACTCAACAGAGTCTCCACCCCCATTGGTGATCATCGCCGGACCGTGCGTGCTGGAATCTTCAGCCGTTCACGAGGCTATCGGCGAGACCCTCCGAGACGCATGCGGCGCCGCGGGTCTGCCGTGGATCTTCAAGGGCTCCTTCGATAAGGCGAACCGCACCAGTCTTCACAGTCCACGTGGGCCTGGCATGACAGACGGGCTCGCCATGCTGCGCGAAACAGGCGAACACTTCGGCGTACCCGTGACAACTGATGTGCACGATGCATCGCAGGCCGCCCCAGTTGCGGCGGTTGTTGACCTCTTGCAGATTCCAGCATTCCTCTGTCGACAAAGCGACCTATTGGCCGCCTGCGGCGCAACGGGCAGGCCAATGAACATCAAGAAGGGGCAGTTTCTCTCGCCCGCTGAAATGGTGCATGCTGCAGACAAAGCAATGGATGCCGGCGCCGGAGGCTTAATGCTCACCGAACGCGGTACGTTCTTTGGGTACCACCGACTAGTCAATGACTTCATCGGCCTTGGTGATCTGATGCAATTGGGCTGGCCCGTGTGCTTTGACGCAACACACAGCACCCAACTGCCCGGTGGCGCAAGTAGCACAAGCGCCGGCCGACCCGAGCGAGCGGCGCTCTTAGCCCGTGCGGCAGTTGCCGCTGGCGTGCAGGCACTGTTCATTGAGTGCCACCCTGATCCTTCTAAATCGCTCTCTGACGGTGCAACCGTGCAGACACTCCAAGCCACTGCTGACATCATTCAGGAAGTGGCCGCAATCCGATCTGCATTGACCGGAATCACGGCATGAAATGCGACCTCTGCAATAAACCAGCCGTCGTGCATGAATTCCAGATCATGAACGGAATCAAGCAGGAATTGCACCTCTGCCAGGAACACGCTGCGCAGCAAGGATTCGCAGAAGCACCTGGCATCTCGAGTTTCGCTGGACACTCCAAAGGAGCAATGCAAAGCGTCTCAACGAAGGTTGGCACTGCCGCTGTGCAAGCACCTCAATGCGAAACATGCGGTATGACGTTTGCACAAATTCGTCAGAACTCAAACATCGGCTGTCCTGATTGTTACAAGGCGCTTGAGGCGCCAGTTGGCAAACTGATTGAACAAGCCCAATATGGAGCCACCAAGCATGTGGGCCGCCGCCCGGCGGGCAGCAAGGCTGACCTGGCCCGACGACACGAGTCCCAGCGACTCATGCGTGAACTGGAATCGGCCGTTTCCGCCGAGCACTATGAACGTGCTGCCAAGATTCGCGATGACCTTGCTCGCATGAGTCGCATGGTCGATCGTGATACTCCAGATGACAAAGACACCTGACCATGCGACCTGACCGACCACCACCGCTAGCCCGCGCAGATGCCCCGGAATCCGACGTTGTACTCAGTAGCCGTGTGCGACTGGCTCGGAATGTTGCCGGCCATGTCTTTGTGCATCGCAGCGATCAGGAGCAGTCACGCAGCATGGTCAACATGCTTCAGCAAATCTTGCTGCGAGAGGACCTCGATGAGAACCTCAACTGGGTCGATTTGACAACGGCTTCGGCGCACGACCGGCAGCTGCTAGTAGAACGACACCTAATTTCGCGACACCTTGCCGAGGCCCCTATTCCTCGTGGCGTCGCTGTGGCCCAAGACGAGACGATGAGCGTCATGGTCAACGAAGAAGATCATGTCCGTATGCAGGCAATTGCCCCGGGGCTTCAACCCGAACGATGCCTCCGCCGACTGCTCCGACTCGATGCACAGATGGAATCAGTTTTGCATTTTGCGGTTCATGAACAGTGGGGCTATCTGTGTGCCTGCCCGACGAATGTCGGTACAGGCATTCGATTCTCAGCCATGGTGCACTTGCCTGCACTTCGCATGACCGGCGAATTGGCGAAAGTGCAGCAAGCGGCGAAGGATCTGCATCTTGCCGTGCGAGGCTATTACGGCGAAGGCTCAGAATCATCCGGAAATTTCTACCAAATCAGCAACCAAGTCACGCTCGGTGTGTCTGAGGAAGAACTACTCGATCAGTTTCAACGTGTCCTGATTCCTGGAGTCGTTCGATATGAGCGTGCTGCACGTGATGTGCTGATGAACAGAGAGCGACTTGCCGTTGAAGATCGAGTGCATCGCGATCTGGGCCAGCTACAAACTGCACGGCTACTCAAGGCAGATGAGGCAATGAAACGACTGAGCAATGTGCGATTGGGTGTGTGTATGGGAATCATTGAATCGCCCACACTCGAGGTGGTCAATGCATTATTCCTGCATATCCAACCTGCACACTTGCGTTCCAGAGCGGGCGGATCGCTGTCGCCCGCCGATGCTCGAAGCGTCCGCGCTGAACTTGTGAGGCAGATGCTCGGAACCTAAGTGAGCGACAACGACTGCAACTGCAAGTGGCCTAGGCCTATCAGCAGAGCTCGTCGATGCTCGCAGCGAGCGTAAAGTCCTTATTGGTCAACCCCCCCGCTTCATGCGTGGATAGCGCCAGGGTCACTTTGGAATACCTGATCAAGATGTCTGGGTGATGCCCTTGGGCTTCTGCGACAGCGGCAATGGACTCAACAAATGCCATGGCTGCGAGAAAGTCGGCAAAGGCAAAGGTCCGTTGCAGCACGTCCCCGGCCAAGGCCCAATCAGGCAATCGCTCAAGACGGCCTTTTACGTCGTCTTCCTCTAATCGAAGTAGCGCGGGCGTGTTGTTGGTATCTGACATCGTTCAAGGCTCCTGCTGGCTCGTGGGCACCGTACCATCGATTTCGTGCCTAACGTCCCACCAATGACTCGACTGGCCCCATCGCCCACTGGTGCCCTGCATTTGGGTAACGCTAGGACGTTTCTCGCCAATTGGGCGATGGCTCACCAACGCGGCTGGGGAGTCCTGCTGCGAGTAGAAGATATTGACCACCCGCGTGTTCGTCCCGGGGCCGTCGACCAGACCCGCGATGTATTGACCTGGCTAGGACTGCACTGGGACGAGGAAGCGCCCCTGCAATCTACAGCTCTTGAACCGTGCATCGAGGCGCTGCGCACGTTGGCAGGCAAAGGGCTCATCTACCCTTGCGATCGAACGCGAGCGGAATTGGCAGCCTCTGCTCCCAACGAAGGCGATGGCGCAGTGTGTGCCCATGCATCGCTACGACCCCCAGAAGCAGGCACACCATACGATTCGCCAACTATGCATCGAACATGGCGGCTGCTGGTAGACAGTGGGCATGAACCAGTCCTTGATGCTTTTAGAGGCCCCAGCAAAGTGGACATCGCCGGAGACTGCGGCGATTTTGCAATATGGACGCCCAGCGCAGTTCCGGCCTACCAGTTGGCCGTCACAGTCGATGATGCACGGCAAGGTGTCACGCAGGTTGTCCGCGGCGATGATTTGTTGCCCTCTGCCGCCCGACAGCAGCTCTTACAGCGACACTTAGGCCTGCCCACGCCCAGATGGTGGCACCTGCCACTCCTGCGGGGGCCCGATGGACGACGATTGGCCAAGCGACATGGTGACTCGCGACTAACACGGTGGCGCGACGGATCGCCAGAGCGAGTCATTGGGCTGCTGGCAATGTTCAGCGGCTTAACCGATGATCTGCGCCCCATGGATGCCGCAACATTTGCCTCTGCGTTTTCGATCGACCGCCTCCCCCCACACGACATCACTGTCACGCCCGAACATCTTGCGTGGTTGGACGCATGATGCGATGTGCTGCTATTGCGATGGTTGTGCTGTTGGCCTCGATTGGAGGCTGCGCAGCGAAACCAACCACGCACGTAAGCATTGTGGTTCATGGGCAGAAGTGGTCTATGGAGTTGGCCCTAGGCGACGCTGCAATTCAGCGAGGCCTCATGGGCCGCACGTCCCTAGCACCAGGCAGCGGAATGTTGTTTGTCTTTCCCAAACCAACAACACGAAGCTTCTGGATGGCCTGGTGCATCATGCCAATCGATCTGGTCTTTCTTGATGCCCGGGGCCGAGTTGTCGCCACCTGGGAGATGCCTGTTGAGCCACCCATTGGCGATGGCGAGTCAGAGTTGGCATATCTCCAGCGCATGCCCTCGTACTCAAGCCAAGTGCCCGTTCGATTCGCAGCCGAATTCCCTGCTGGCACGATTCAAGACGATGACATTAAACGCGGTGACCTGTTTGACATGGATATCGCGATGTTGTTCGACATTGAGCGACGACAATCGAGCGCTGGCCGATAGTGCATTGTCCCGAGCCTAGCCTCACTGCGCCGCTGCGCGACGCTGCAAAACGCAATCGAGTTGCTTCTCAACCTGCGATTCAATCAATCGTGCAACGTGTCGAGCGAGGACGTCTGTTTCTACGTTGACGCGATCGCCCACTTCCAGTGCGCCAAGCGTGGTGCCCGAGAGTGTGGTTGGGATGAGCGCCACCTCCAACGAATCTGCGTGCATGCCTGCGATTGTCAAACTGACCCCATCAATCGCGATGGACCCTTGTTCAACACACAAGTCTTGTGCCTCTTGGGCCACCTGTACCTGAACGCGATGGCCCCCTTCCGAGGCACGCTTGACAGCCACGACAGTGCCGGTTTGGTCAATATGGCCCTGCACAACATGCCCATCCAAGCGGGCCTGGGCTTGCATGGCTGCCTCTAGGTTGACCTGCTGCCCGGCGACAAGCGTGCCCATCGTCGTTCGTTGGAGGGTTTGAGGAATGACATCGAAGGCGAGCATGCCCGTTTGCCAGGACACCATGGTCAAGCAACACCCCGCTACAGCGATGGAATCTCCCTCAGCGGGCCGATGCGACCAACCTTGCCCGTTGACAATCAACCGCATGCCATGGGCTGATGGTGAGACACTGTCAACAGTGCCGACTTGTTGAATGAGACCTGTGAACACACATCAAGCGTATCCGCCCCTGCAACAAGGTGCCGTGCTTGCACTCAACAAGACCATGCCCGAGGTATACTGCCGGGCTGGGAAATTCCCTCTACCTGCAGGAGACGCGGCAAACCCATGGCTTCAAAGAGCGTGCATCCCGTCTGGATGACTGCGATCGGTACAGCTGCAATGCTGCTTGCCGGTTGTTCCAGTGTTGATCGCCCCGCCCCAGCTCCAGCTGCATTGGGTGGACCACCAAGCGCAACGCTCGATCCGTTGGCCCAGCGAGCTGATGATCTTGAAAAACAGATGACGATCGGTCCCGTTGCCGCCAGAAGCCTCGGCTTGCATCCCACGTGGAGCGTGTCGTTTGCCGCCGATGCTGGTGTTAAGCGGATCTGGTCAACTGAGGGCGGCGTGTTTGTACTCGATGGCCGCAACGAGCTGTCGCTGCTGGCCACCGACACCGGGCTGCGCAAATGGCGGGCCTTCGTTGCTGATCCAGGTCATCGCGTACTGGACCTACACATTGTTCCCGACACGGGCCTGCTCATCATCCTTCGATCAGACGCCATTGTCACCGTCGACCTTACCACGGGATTCCAAAAGGGGCCTCTCGGTGGCGCGGTAAGCCCCTTCCAACGATTGCAGTGGCTGGGCCGCACAGGCGGCGTACTTGACGGCAGCGAGTTTATTTATGGCGGCCTCGGGGGCGAAGTCGTCTGGCAATCGTGGCAGCGAGGGTTTTCCACGCAAGCCCATCGAGTTGGCCGCCGCATCTCCATAGCCCCGGTGAAAACTGGAAACACCATTATTGCCGCATCGATGGCCGGCCATGTGTCCGCACTCGATGCTGGCACCGGCGCCTTGCTGTGGTCTACAAAGTTGCTCGATAGCCTTGGTGCACCACCCGTGTGCAGCGACGACTACGTCTATGTCAGTGGCTTGGACCAACACCTACGATGCCTCACTATCGGCAACAATGGTCGGCCCCTGTGGACCGCTCTGCTCAAGGCACCGCTTGAGACATCGGTGACACTCATCGGCGAGGTGGTCTATCAACAAGTGCCCGGAACAGGCCTCACTGCATGGGACGCAACCCCCCAAAACACGCCCGATGGCGTACAGCGATGGATAGCCGCAGATGTCACAGGCAGCGTGCTGTCCACCTACGGCAATAGATTGCTGACGTGGCAACCTGAAAATGGTGCCCTCGCGACGATTTCCCCTACCAGTGGCTCCATCGACGTAATGCTCGACCTCCCCTTGGGCACACGAGTCCAAACCACGGCGATTGACCGAGGCCGCGTTTTCGTGATCACACCAAACGGCCGCATCGAGTCGCTCATCCCCGCGGGCTGAGCCCTAACGCGGAAACTACAGACGATGCGTCTGCATCGTCAGGGGGAACCCACCGCCACCCCTGTGGAGACCCAACGAGTACATATGTCAGATCGTGTTCACATTCAGCGTGCCTTGCTTTCTGTCAGCGACAAGACAGATCTTGTCCCATTTGCCAGAGCGCTCAGCGGGCATGGTGTGGAGCTCATTTCCACAGGGGGCACTGCCAAAGCGCTTGCTGAAGCTGGACTCGATGTCATAACGGTAGATGAATTGACCGGCTTTCCCGAAATGATGGATGGCCGAATCAAGACGCTCCACCCACGTATCCATGGCGGCCTCCTTGCTCGCCGTGACGTTGACGACCATGTTGAAGCAATGAACACCCATGGCATCAAGCCCATCGACCTTGTATGCATCAACCTGTATCCATTTGAGCGCACCATCGCGACACCAGGCGTCCGCGAAGATGACGCAATTGAACAAATCGACATTGGTGGTCCCGCAGCACTTCGCAGCGCAAGCAAAAACCACGCATTCGTCACGGTCGTCACGGGCATCGGCCAATACGATCAAGTGATTTCGGAGCTCAACGCCAATGATGGCTGCACAACATTGGCCCTACGACGATCGCTCGCTACGGCTGCCTTTGCAAGGACGGCTCGGTACGACGCGGCGATTGCATCGTGGATGGAGGCTTCCAGCGACGCCTTTCCAGCATGGCTCCACCTGATCGCTGGACGTGAACGATTGCTTCGATACGGCGAAAATCCACATCAGCAAGCGGCGCTCTATGCCATTCCCGACTCTGGTGATGCAAGCCTAGCCTCAGCAAGCACGATTGATGGCAAGCCGCTTTCATACAACAACTACAACGATGCGGCGGGTGGCTTGCGATGCTGCCGTGATCTAGCCCATGCGACCGAGGATCAACCCGACGGCAATACCGTTTGCGTGGTGGTGAAGCACGCAAGCCCCTGCGGTTTGGCGGCACGCAATAACGCAATCGACGCCTTCAAGGCTGCTTGGGCGGGCGATCCCCTTGCGGCATTCGGTGGCATCGTGACACTGAATCAACCCGTTACCAACGAACTTGCCCAAGTCATCGTCGAAGGCGATCGATTCATTGAGGTGCTGCTCGCTCCGGCATTCGATCAAGATGCCATCGACACCTTGCAGAATCGATGGAAGAACCTCCGACTTGTCGCGGTTCCAGACATCATGCATCGTCCACGCAACAGCCAGACGATTCGCAGCATTCCCGGCGGGCTACTGCTGCAAGACCATGACAATCAGATTGCCGATGACCAACACTGGGACGTTGTAGTGGGCGAGGGGCTAGACGACGCCGCGATTGCCAATGCCCGCTGCGCCTGGACGGCAGCCAAACACCTTCCCAGCAATGCAGTTGCCATAGCATGCGATGGCCGGCTTGCAGGCGTTGGTGGCGGACAGGTTGATCGGGTGAGCGCCGCGAGCATAGCCGTGGCAAAGGCCACAGAAGCGCTGGCCAATTGTTCCACGGCGGTTGCTGCTTCGGATGCCTTCTTCCCATTCAGCGATGGTCCAGCATTGCTGCTCGATGCGGGCGTCACCTGTCTGTTGCATCCGGGCGGATCAAAACGCGACGAAGACACATTTGAGTTGTGCCGGCAGCACGGCGCAACATGCGTGCTCACGGGCACCCGTGCGTTTCGACACTAGCGATATAAGAACCAACAATTGACGCGGGCCTATGCATGCTTGTCTACCCACGAAGGGTCGACGCTTGCACTCTACGTCGCGCCGATGGTGACGTCGATAGGCTGATCCGCGGGCTGATGTGTCGGATCCAAGGCAACCTGCAGTGGCAATCGTTTGCCATCACCGCCATACGGAATGTTTTCCTGATCGATGATGCGCTGAATCGCCATGATACCTTCAATGAGCATCTCTGGCCGCGGCGGACACCCCGGCACATAGACGTCTACAGGAAGATACTGATCTACACCTTGGACGACAGCGTAGGTATCAAAGACGCCACCTGTGCTTGCGCAGGCACCCATTGAAATGACCCACTTAGGCTCACACATCTGTTTATAAATGCGCTGCAGCACCGGCAACATCTTTACAGACACGCGCCCGGCCACGATCAGCAAGTCGGCCTGCCTCGGGCTGAATCTGAAGACTTCCGCGCCGAATCGTGCCAAATCAAATCGACTCGAAGCCGTTGCCATAAGCTCAATGCCGCAGCATGCTGTGGCAAAGGGCATGGGCCATACCGCTGAGCGGCGTGCCCAATTGATGACGCGATTAAGTGACGTTGTCAGAAATCCGTCAACAGGAATGGAAGCTTCAATACCCATCAACCCACAGTGTACACCCCTTACCACTGGCAGAGGACCCAGCAATCGCGGATGATGAGTCCATGCACTTGGCATTACTTGGATCCCTTGCCCTCGCATTGACTGCCACGCCGACATTGGACGAGCTCAAGGCGTCGATGCCCAACCTTCGAACGTGGCGGCAAACCGGCTGGACGATTCTGTCGGACGCGCCTAGGAGGTCTGTCCAACAGGTTCAGCGCACGCTGGAACGTACACGTCAGGAGTGGGACCGATTCCTTCGGCTCATGGAACGCCCTCGAGATGCCCAGCAAGCGGAACGCCTATGCATCGTCTTTGCCAAGGCGGAGGAATTTGAGCACTTTGCTGCTACCTACGACAACCTTTCAATATCGGCCGAGCAGGTGCCTGGCTATTTTAGCCCTCAACATCGCTGGATCATTTTTCTCGATCCTGGTGACCACGCTGACCTTGACGATGCATGGAATCGAATTGACCAAGCCCAGCAAAGGGTTGATGACGCCGCACAACGCGGCGAGAGCGTCGATGAGGCACAACGCCAATTGGAACTCGCCCGCGATGAGCTTGCTTCAAGCGAAGTCATTCGTCGCATGGCATTGACCTCGCATGAAACCATCCACCAATTGGTGCATGAAACGCCTGCCTTCCCATACCACGCCGCCTGGCCCCAATGGCTGCATGAGGGCCTGTCTACAGCCTTCGAAACCGCTGATCGGCGTCGCCCCTTTGGGCCAGACCGTGACTTTGCACAGCGACGCAGAGCCTTTCTGGAGCGGCTTGATGCTGGAACTGCTTGGACCATTGGCCAATTGCTAGCACAATCAGAATTGAATCACGATGACGAACATCAAGTGAATGCGGCCTATGTCGACGGGTGTGCGCTTGTCTCGTGGCTCTCACGATCACGTCGGTCGACATTCGCCCTGTTTCTAGACTCCTTGGGCCGCCCAGATGAGGCCACTGGGGACAGACCGGACATCAATGCAGTGTTCAAGACGCACCTTGGCGATCCTGAAGCACTCACGCGAAGTTGGTGGGCTGACGAACGTCGGCGTCGCTAGTGTTGGAGTGTGGCAACCGCCGCTTTCCAACGCTTGCGGCCACGCTCAATGAGCACTGCCAGTTCCAAGCCGTAAAGCAGGCACAGCCACATGACGTAGATCCAAACCATGACCAGCGGCACAAGCCCAAGCGCGCC
>JABAAC010000068.1 GCA_014238965.1 Phycisphaerales bacterium
CTGCACACCTCTGCAACCAGTAAGGCACACGCATGGTTGCTCCAGCGGCTGGGCCAAGACATGCCCCAAGGTGCGGCCTTTTGCAGTGATGGGGGGCACTTGACACGACTTGGTGTGGAGCCGGTGTTGTTCGGCCCGGGATCTATTGTCCATGCGCATCGGCCAGATGAATCTGTGCCAGTTGATGAAGTGGTTGCCGTTGGCGAACATCTTCAGGCCATGATCAGCGACTTTTGTGGAGCACATGCATGAGCATTATTCGTCCAGAACTTGCCTGGCTTGGAGGGGCATTTCGCGATGGAGTTGAGGTGCAACTCGATGGTGATCGCATCGCCGCGGTTGTTCCAACCGCCGATGAGCCAACACATCCGGGCATGGCCTTGCTTCCTGGCTTTGTCAATGCGCATTCGCATGCCTTCCAATTGTCGTTGCGTGGGCGAGGCGAGGTGTTCCCGACCGACCAAGAGTCGTTTTGGACATGGCGAGAGGCGATGTATGACCTTGTCGAGTCTCTCGACGCTGACGACGTTGCCGAAACGGCGTGGCGATGTTTTATGGAAATGCGTGGCGTTGGCATCACGAGTGTTGGTGAGTTTCATTACTTCCATCACGATGATGCCCAACGCAACTTCGCCATGGATGTTGCTGTGCTTGAGGCCGCTCGCATGGCGGGCATGCGCATTGCGCTGCTGCAGGGCGCGTACACCGCGGGGGGGTTCGGCGAACCACTTGCCGGTGGCCAGTATCGCTTTGACACTGTTGATCACGACACGTGGCTTCGCTCGCTCGATGCTGTATCGGCACAGTGCGAGGCGGGAACGCAGACAACTGGTGCCGTAATCCACTCCTTGCGTGCGGTGCCATTGGAGCAGGCGATCGCCATACGCGCCGAAGCCAAGCGGCGTGACATTGTGGTGCATGCGCATCTTGAAGAGCAGCCTGCAGAGATTGAGGCATGCATCGCGGCGCACGGGTGCACCCCGATGCAATTGGTTAATGCGGACTTATCTCCAGGGCCTGACATGACGTTGGTGCACTGCACCCATACGCGGCCCCAAGACATGGCCGTCTATGCCAATGCTGGGGGGCGTGTGTGTTTGTGCCCGATGACTGAGGCCAATTTGGGCGATGGCATCAGTGATTTGCCTGGCATGTTGAGTAGTGGAGTGGAGGTCTCGCTCGGGACAGATTCCAACGCGCGCATCAGCATGATTGAAGAAATGCGCATGGCTGAATTGGGCCAGCGTCTGAGTCTGCAACGACGTGGCGTATGCGTGGATGACGAAGGTCGCGTTGGCAGCACATTGTTTGACATGGCAACCGTCAACGGTGCTCGCGGGCTTGGTCTCGATGCGGGTGTCATTGCCCCGGGAATGCTTGCGGACTTCCTGCTGGTAGACCTGGATTGCGCGTGGCTCAGCAGTGTGGATCAAGACGATCTTGCCGGTGCCCTAGTCCTAAGTGGCAGTGACGACTTGATTGTCGATGCATGCGTAGGCGGCGTTTGGGGCGACGAACTTTTTCCGATGATGGAGTAGATGGACGGACGAAGGCGATGGGCCTCGCTCGTCACACCTTCCATGGGCAAACCATCAGATGGGGATCAAGACAACGCAATCTTTGCAGCACAGCTGAAGGTATTGGTGCGCCTGCAGTCCTGATACGTGACATCCCTGTGGTGTTGCTTGTGTCCTGCAGTTGTGGGGGTGTGGCTGATGGGCACGTTGGCTATGGTCGGTGGTGAGGCATGTTTGGGGTATGGATCGTTTGATTGGGACAAGGGTTCTCTCGTCATCTTGACGCAGGGATGTGGGTCGATACAATGCCGGACCTCTATTGCGGGGTAGAGCAGTCTGGTAGCTCGTCGGGCTCATAACCCGGAGGTCGCAGGTTCGAATCCTGTCCCCGCTATTCACAGA
>JABAAC010000104.1 GCA_014238965.1 Phycisphaerales bacterium
AATAGACTCGTCATTGAGTTGTGTGCCGTTGCGAGACTTCAGATCTCGAACGCTCCACCGGTCATCGACCAACTCGATAAGGCAGTGCTCCCGGCTGGCCCTAGAATCAGTCAAGACAAGCGTGTTTTCCGGGGACCGACCGATGGAGACGGGCTTGCCGGAAAGCTCAAGTCGC
Organism: Phycisphaerales bacterium; assembly: GCA_014238965.1. Classification (GTDB taxonomy): domain Bacteria; phylum Planctomycetota; class Phycisphaerae; order Phycisphaerales; family SM1A02; genus JABAAC01. Next base: position 176 of record JABAAC010000104.1, read on the forward strand.
CTTTGGCTCTGTTTCGTTCGAATTTCCAGGAGGGGCATGTCTGGGAACCTCGTATACGTGCCATGGTACGGCCCCAGTTGGACACCGGGGCCAGTTGCGGGTTGAATGGGGGTATGCACCAAGTTCACCTCCTTGGCTTTGTACTACTTGTAGCGTCCGTATCGCACGCTCGCGAAATCGCCGTTCCCGCTGACATGCCGACCATTCAGCAGGCTGTTCACGCAGCCAAGGCTGGCGATCGCGTTGTCGTCTCGCCAGGTCGATGGATTGGTCACGTCGATCTTGGAGGCAAATCGATCACGGTCGAGTCCACACACGGGGCAGATCGAACAGTCATTGACGCAGTGGGCATGGGGCCCGCCGTTCGACTCGTTTCGAGCGAAGGCCCTCGCACAATAATTCGAGGCTTTCACATTACCGGGGGTATTGGTGACGCCATGATCTACGACGCCAACTCACGTGTTGGCGGGGGGATTGTGATTCTCGGTGGCGCACCCCGTATAGAGCAGTGCATCATTGCCGGCAACAGTGCGAACTATCGCGGTGGGGGAGTGTACGCCGCGAGATCCGCATTTCAGTTGATTGACTGCACGGTGACGGGCAATGCCTCGGAAAAGGGCGGCGGTCTGTACATCTTCGGTGGGACGCCATCGCTGCAAACTGGTTCGATTAGTTTCAACGAAGCGCGATACGGCGGTGGCGGTGTGTTTGTCGATCGTTCCACGATTGAGATTTCGGGCATCTTATTCGACGAGAACAAGGCCAGGTTCTCCGGTGGCGCGGTGTCGGTGCTCGATGCAAGACCGACCATCACCGGCTGCCGATTTTTGAACAATAAGTCCGGTGTCGGCGGTGGCGCTGTACACCTCGGCTGGGGTGCCACGCTAAAGCAATCTGAAAACGAATTTGTGCAGCAAGGCGATGACATTGAAGGCGGCAGCAGTGGCCGGCTTCTGGCGGCCAAGGGCGCATGTTGCTTCGGGGATCTATGTATTGAAGTGCTGGAGCAAGCCTGCGTTCAAGCGGGCGGTCGATGGGAAGGCCCAGAGTCTGACTGCGTGGGCATTTTGGCGTCGCGGTGTCAAGCTCTGCGGCCCGGGGATCTTGATCGCAACGAGACTGTGGATATTCGAGACCTCGGCCAACTGTTGCTGATCTGGGGAGATCTTGAGGTCAAGCGTCCGTAGTGGGTGGTGGTGTCTGATGCGGCCGCCTCACGATTGGGAAATGCATTGCAAGTTCTTTATGGACTGAACCCCCTCGCTGTCTCACACCGCCTAGAATTCGCCGCAGCGCCGCATCTCTCCTGCGGCCACAAAGGGAGCATGTTCCGTGTCAAGTGACACAATCGGAAAGACGCTGACGCCAATTGCGGTTGACGATGTAGCTGTTCGCTTCGCAGGAGACTCCGGCGACGGTATGCAACTCGCCGGCGGCCAATTCACCGCAACCACTGCCTTGGTGGGCAATGACTTCGCAACCTTCCCTGACTACCCCGCTGAGATTAGGGCACCTCGAGGCACCACGTTTGGGGTTTCGGGCTATCAGGTGCACTTCTCAAGCCAGACAATTCATACGCCTGGCGATGTCGTCGATGTGCTCGTCACAATGAACCCCGCCGCATTTAAAACGAACATCGCTGATGTGCGTCCCGGTGGCATTGTGCTGGCCGATGAGGACGAGTTCACGAAGGTTGGCTTAAAGAAAGCGGGTTACTCGCCCGACGAGAACCCCCTCGACGACGAAGACTTGCAGCGGCGCTATCGCATCGTGCCTATTCCACTGTCGCGAATCGTTCGGGAGTCGCTTGCTGATGAAACGAATAGCTCCAAGGATGTCATGCGGTGTCGCAACATCTTTGCGCTTGGCGTGGTCTGCTGGTTATACGAGCGGCCCCTTGAGTCAACGATCGATCACTTGAACGAAAAGTTCGGTGTGAAGAAGAATCGCCAAGATCTTGCTGATCTTAATATTCGAGCGCTCAAGGCTGGATGGAACTTTGGCGAAACAGCTGAACTTGTAGGCGAGCGATACACCGTTGCTCCGGCGGATTTGCCTCCGGGCACGTATCGCCGTATCAGTGGGAATGAGGCGCTGGTACTTGGGCTCACAACAGCGGCCCAAAAGGCGAACACCAACCTGGTGTATGCCAGTTATCCGATTACACCTGCCTCCGACGTGCTGCATGGTTTGGCGAGCATGAAACGCTTTGACATAACGACCTTCCAAGCTGAAGATGAAATTGCTGCGGTGTGCGCAGCTATCGGCGCATCCTTCGGTGGAGCTATTGGAGTGACGGGGACCTCCGGCCCAGGGCTGGCGCTCAAGGGCGAAGGCATGGGACTGGCGGTCATGCTGGAGTTGCCCTTGGTGATTGTTGATGTTCAACGTGGCGGTCCGGCCACAGGCATGCCCACGAAGCCAGAACAAGCGGATCTCTTGCAGGCGATGTTCGGCCGCAGCGGCGAGGCCCCGGTCATCGTGTTGGCCGCATCGTCACCGAGCGATTGCTTTCATACCGCAATCGAAGCCGTGACGCTTGCCACGAGACACATGTGCCCGGTGATTCTGTTGTCGGATGCTGCGATCGCTAATGGCGCCGAGCCATGGAATCTTCCCGATGTCGATGCAATCGATCCCATCGAGATCGTGCATCCAACCGAGCCTAACGATGGCGAGCAGTTCCACCCGTACATTCGCGATGCCGCAACAGGTGGGCGGCCATGGGCGATTCCAGGAACGCCCGGGTTAGAGCACCGCGTGGGCGGTTTGGAGAAAGAAGAGAACACTGGCAACGTCAGCTATGACGGCATTAATCATGAACGCATGGTGCATGCTCGTCAGGCCAAAGTGGATTCCGCTGCGGCATCTATTCCGCCAGTTGAAGTCCATGGCGACGCGGACGCAAACACATTGGTGCTCGGCTGGGGAGGCACACGAGGGGCCATTCTTGAAGCAGCTAATCATTTGTCCGCCGAGGGTGTTCGAATTGCACACGCGCACATTCGGCACCTGAACCCATTGCCATCCGATCTTGGCGATGTACTGGCTCGTTACGAGCACGTCATTGTTCCTGAACTGAATAATGGCCAGTTGCGTATGCTGCTTCGCGGGAAGTACCTCATCGATATCAAGGGCGTGAATGTTCTGAGAGGTCGATCATTCCAAGTGCAGGAACTGGTAGATGGCATTAAGTCGGCTATGGGTACCACCGTGGAGGTGGCATCATGAGTACCGAACTCAAAGCCAAGGACTACGCGTCCGACCAAGATGTTCGCTGGTGTCCCGGTTGCGGTGACTACGCGGTCCTTGCCGCAGTACGCAAGGCGCTGCCTGTCATTGGCGGCAAGAAAGAGAACCAGGTATTTGTGTCGGGTATTGGGTGTGCAGCACGTTTTCCGTATTACATGGAGACCTATGGCATGCACTCCATTCATGGACGTGCGCCGGCCTTTGCCACGGGCATCAAGTTGTCGAATCCAGAACTTGACGTATGGCTCGTATCCGGCGACGGCGATTTGCTGTCCATTGGCGGAAACCACACCGTGCACATGATGCGAAGGAATGTCGGCATTCGAGTGCTGCTGCTCAACAACCGCATTTACGGATTGACTAAAGGCCAGTATTCGCCCACCTCCGAAGTGGGCAAGATTACGAAGTCCACACCGATGGGCTCCATCGATGAACCCGTGATGCCATTGGCAATCGCCATCGCAGCGGAATGCAGTTTCGTTGCAAGATGTCTCGATATCGATGCCAAGCCACTTGTCGGCATCATGGAACGCGCTGCGGGGCACCCTGGAACCGCCTTTGTGGAAGTGCTGCAGGATTGCAATATCTTTAACCACAAAACGTGGTTTCACGCGTCTCAGAAAGACACTCGTAAGGCCAGCACGCTGGACCTCAGGCACGGCGAACCGATGATCTTCGGAGACGACGCAGAGCGGTGCATCATTCGTACGAGTGATGGTCTCGCAACTGCGAGCGTCGCTGAAGTTGATGCTGCCACTATTGTGGTGCACGATGAATCAAATAGAACGCAGGCATTTGAAATCGCATCCATGCAATTTCCTGAGTTCCCCGAGCCCCTTGGGGTCTTGTACGTCGATGCGTCTCGGCCGGTTTACGAGTCCGCGTGCGCAGCGCAGGTGACCCAGGCGAAGCAGGACCGCGCTGCTGATTTGACTGCATTAGTCCAGGGCCCGGAGACCTGGCAGGTTACTTGAGTCACTATGCGTTCCCTGCACTGGGATGTCATTGTCATTGGCGGTGGCCACGCTGGAATTGAAGCAGCGCGAGCGGCGGCGGCTGCTGGCAGTGCGCGTGTGTGCCTCATTACCATGGACCCATCTCGAATTGGCGAAATGTCCTGCAACCCGGCGATCGGCGGGCTTGCCAAAGGACAAATTGTGCGCGAGATCGATGCGCTCGGTGGCATTATGGGGCTTGCCGCGGATGCCTCAGGCATCATGTTTCGCATGCTTAATATGTCGCGGGGCGCAGCTGTTCGTGGCCCGCGATGTCAGAGTGACAAGCACGCCTATGCCGCCCATGCGCAGTTGTTGTTAGCTGCGTGCAACGTCACTGTGATCGCTGCGACGGTAGATGATCTGCTTGTAGAGGACGGCCAGATTGTTGGCGTCCGGCTTCCTAGGGGCGCTGGTGTCGTCGAACCTCATCATGTGGATGCATCGATGTTCGGCGAGGCAATGCCTGATCGACCGTTTGCGGGAGAACCTTCCAGCAGGCTTGAAGCAGGCGTGGATCTCGTTGCTGGCGCCGTTGTGTTGACCACGGGCACATTTATGCGGGCCCTCATGCACACCGGTCCGAAGCAGGTGCCTGGTGGCCGCGTTGGTGAGGGTGTTGCCGAGGGCATTGGCGGCTGTCTGCAACGACTTGGTCTTTCATTGGCACGCTTTAAAACTGGTACGCCCCCGCGGCTACGGCGAGGGAGCCTTGATTGGCACTCGCTGCCCGAGCAACTCGGTGATACGGACCCAGTGCCCTTTAGCGACCGAACCTGCTCAACAGCATTTCCGACACTTCCGCAGGTGGATTGTCGAGTGACGAACACAACCGCCGCGGCCCACGACGTCATTCGCGACAATTTGCATCTGTCGCCGATGTACGCCGGGGCAATGACAGCGACATGTGGGCCACGATATTGCCCGAGCATTGAAGACAAGGTTGTCCGTTTCGCGGATCGATCTGAACATCATGTCTTTCTTGAGCCCGAGTCGTTGCACACGGATGAGGTGTATTGCAACGGTATTTCGACGAGTTTGCCGCCGGCCATTCAAGAGGTCGTTGTACGTGCCATGCCTGGTTGTGAGCGTGCCGAGATTATTCGCCCAGGCTATGCGGTGGAATATGATCTCGTCCAGCCACATCAACTGGATGCCACTGCGATGGTGAAGTCGGTGCGGGGCTTGTTTCTTGCCGGGCAGATCAATGGCACTAGCGGTTACGAGGAGGCGGCGGGGCAGGGACTTGTTGCTGGCGTCAATGCGGCCCGATTTGTTTCAGGGCTCGAGGGGATTCGCTTAGCCCGAGATGCGGCATACATAGGTGTGATGTTCGACGACCTTGTGACGAAAACGCCAACCGAGCCATATCGGATGTTTACCAGTCGCGCAGAGCATCGCATGCGATTGCGTGCCGACACGGCCGATGAGCGATTAACGCCCCTTGGGCGTGAACTTGGGCTTGTGGGTGACTCGCAATGGGGTCATTTTCAAGTGCGTATGGGGAGACTCCTCGCTCTGCGAGCAAGATTCGATGCGGTATCGGGCGAGGGGGGGCGCAGTGTTGCAGCGTTGTCTAGACGGCCATCCATGACGGTTGAGGCGGTCGGTGTCATGCTTGGAGGCAAGGACGCTGCACGTGATGTGGAGCGCGTGATGAACGACTGCCGTTATGCGGGCTATCTGGTGCGGCAGCAGGCTGAAATCAAACGGCAGCGTGAGGCTGATGGCGTTCGGATCCCCGTATCGCTGGATCCAATGGCTATTGAGGGCTTGCGGAGCGAGGCTAAAGATGTGTTGTCGAGATTCCGGCCTGCGACCCTGGGGCAGGCTTCACGTCTTGCGGGGGTGAACCCGGCAGACGTCACGGTGTTGCGGGTGGCATTGGGGCGTGCTTCGTCGGCCTGAGACGGTATCCTTACCGCCCCAACGCCGCTGTAGCTCAATTGGCAGAGCGCCTGACTTGTAATCTGGAGGTTGGGGGTTCAAGTCCCCCCGGCGGCTTTCTACAGATCCCATGTATCGACACACATGGGCCATTGCTACAGCAGGTCTTAATGACTTGCGATGCCATGTGACCTGTAGAACAAGATCCCTGTACAGACGAAGGTGATGTGGGGGTTTAGGGGCAAACACTCCAGCAGGCAATAGCCCGGGGAATGTGGGTGACATCCATCATTTGGTCACCGTTCAAATCGCGTGAGCAAGATGGCGGATCGTTCTCACAGACACCACCTACATCTAGCAAGTCCACCGATGAAGTGGCGTTGCTCACTTGATCTAAATGCATCGGGTGGTCATGCAGCAGACGCCGCGTGTGACGGAATCAGCATTGTCACCTAGAGGGGAGGTCAACTATGAAAGAACAAGACTGCCCGCGGATATGGGCGCTCTGACGTGATGGCATTTTAGAAGGGCATCAGGTACAAAGAACTGGCATGTGCCCCATTGTCATGCAATGACTCTTTTAGATTTGCAATACGTCTTGATCATTAGGAGCCATCAAAATCTCACGACGAACCACTGATGTATCGCATGTCTTGGGCGATTGGCTCCAACAGCGCACCCTGCGTGAGACAGGCGTCCAGCAGTCACTGCGAGCCGCCATGGAAGGCCATCCGCATGGTGCGATGCAGACCGCGCCTGAGCAGGTCCAATTCATTCAATTGCTGCTCAAATCGATTCGTGCTCAGCGTGCGATTGAGATAGGTGTGTTTACCGGTTACAGCGCATTGGGCATCGCACTTGCCCTGCCGCATGATGGCCAGCTCATCGCATGCGATTCGGATGCTGATTACCTCAATGTGTCGCGGTCATGGTGGGCTCAAGAGGGTATCGACAGTCGTATTGAATCGAGGCTTGGGCCAGCCAAGGAGACCCTTGCGGAATTGCTCGAGGCAGGCCAGGCCGAGGCATTTGACTTTATGTACGTAGATGCTGATAAGGAGTCAGCAGTGGAGTACTTCGAACTAGGGCTGCAACTGCTTCGCCCAGGAGGGTTGTACACGGTTGACAACCTGTTTCTTGGCGGTCGAGTGGCCGATCCTTCACATCAAGACGAATCGACTGTTGCAACACGGCAGCTTGTTGACCTGATGGCAAGTGATGATCGTATTGATTGGAGTCTTGTGCCCATCGGTGATGGTTTGGGTGTTGCGTTGAAACGCTAGTCTCGTTGGCGGCGAAGCTGTGCAGGCCAACAGCCCGTAGCAGGCACAGTCATCAGTTGCCTTGGCGATTGCATGCATTGCAAGGAGGGGTAGTTTGTTCGCGCTCTTTGGCGCTGCATCGTGGAGATACACAGTGCTGGCCATAGGCTCCTTGAGGCCGATCAGTATCGACGGCTGAAAGGAGATTTACATGTCAATGTTTACTGCGTGCGTCATGTCATTGAACGCCGCCTTGGGAGTCGCTGGCCCGTGTACGTTTCAGGTTGAAGCTCTTGAGTGGTCTGCTTGCGTCATGCCGCCCATCGAGTGTCCCAATGGCTTGTTCACAGGTGTCCAAGAGTGTGCTGCAGGTGAGTCATCAAACGGGTGTACGCCTCGCCAAACCACATTGGGGTGGGCGATTGGCCTCAATACCGGCAAGCGAAAAGTCGTGCATGCGTGCGGCAGTCGCTATAGCGCTGTGTTCGCTCGGTGTCAGTGCTCGGGCAATTTGTTCGGGTTTTGCCTTGGCCCCTGTCGGCCAGTTGGCGGCATGGTGCGCATGATGCCTTGTCCGGGCAGCTTTGCCACGGTTGAAGCGTGTCGTCGTCCCGATGTGGTGCGGTAGTCCCAATGATGTTCTGTTGTGTATTGGCGGCCGCCATAGCCACGCCGTTGAGTGACGCGGTGGCGGAGATACACGCGGCTTCGCCGCCGCTGGACAGCGACGGTTTGCTGCAGGTTGTCACCCGTCACTTCGCGGGACAAGCAATCGAGCACGAACAGTCCTCTATCGGGGCGCTGCTGCACGCTTGGAATACAACACGGCAGCGGCCAAGCGTTCAAGTTGATGATGTGCGTGCAGCCATTGCACATCGCCGTGATTCGGTATCAACATTGGACGTGGTGTATCACGCGTCGATGTTTATCGATCCCAATGCGGCGGGCCCATTGCACGAGGATCTGCAAGTGGGGGGCCAGCGAACGTGGTGGGGGCGATGGACGCGAACCCCGTTGGCTGTGCGTCGAATTGTTGCCCCGGATCTTCGAACGTTGCTCGACGAGTCACCAGCGAGTGAGCTCGTGGCTGCGGGGTGCGATGCACGCGGCACATGGTCATTGCGTGGCGATGGCGTGTTGGCATTGCCTGTGGCCCAAGAGTGCAACGGGGGGCAGGTGCTGGGGCTAGAGGGGCCGTGGCTTGGGACGGCCATGTTGGCGTCGATTGCGCATCGCGGTCTTGCGGTGGTGCCGTCGCACGATGTGGCACACATGCTTGAGTCGTTGCCTGCGGGGGCTGCAGTTGTTGAAGACGACGGGGCGATGGTGACATTGCGGGTGGGCTGGACAAATCCTCTGTTCGTGTGGCTGGACCCTGCCGAGGACTGGGCCATTAGGCGGGTGGTGCGTCTGTGGTCGGAGGGCGAGGTGGACATAGAGTTGGAGACGACGCCATCAGCGTGGATTCCTACTGCCGCGGGAGTTGATGTGCCCACACAGATTCACATCGTGCAGCGGGTTGGAGGCAGTGGGATGCCACCAATGATGGAATGCACACTTCGAGCGATTTGGCTGCAGGCTGGTGAGTCAGTGGAATGGGACTTGGTGCGGCCACCTTGAAATCTAGGTTCTTGCCCGCAGGGGGGGCGGTGCGGTACCCTGCTCAGTCCCCGGGCGAGTACCCAAGTGGACAAAGGGGGCAGACTGTAAATCTGCTGGCGTACGCCTTCACAGGTTCGAATCCTGTCTCGCCCATTCCTGCACCCTGGACGTATGGATCCGGGGTGGGGGCTGCGATGAATGGCTACGGGGTGTAGCTCAGCTTGGTAGAGCGCGTCGTTCGGGACGACGAGGTCGCAGGTTCAAATCCTGTCACCCCGATTGATTCGCCCAGGACGGATGAATCAAGAACGCAGGCCACGCCACGACTCCAATGCGATCTTGTGACTAGGCACAGTCTGTCTGTGCGTGATCTAGCTCGAGCAAGGGTGCGTGCCTTAGCCAAGTGTCGTTTCTGACAGTGGATCCCAGCCCGGGGGCGCCATTTCGAAGGTATCGAATTCAAATGCAGGCGACACAATGCAGCACACCAATGTCCAGTCGCCATTGGATTGGGCAGATTGCCATGCATTTGCCGGCACGACCACCTGTGGCTTGTGTTCAATGCTGACAATGTGCGTGTTGGCTTGGCCATGCTCGACGATGTGCAGCGCAAGGGGCGCCCCTGCTTGGTGGATCCAGATTTCTTCGCCATCGGTGCGGTGCCAATGGCTACGCACTCCACGGGGCAAAAGAAACAAGATGCTGCTAGCCAATGCCCTGCCATCTGCTTTATGTGCGGCAGACTGCCACGTCTGGCGATAGAAGCCGCCTTCAGGATGTGGCTGGAGCGCAAGTTGCTCTAGGAGTTGTTCAAACGTTGACATGGTTCTTCAGGATACCGCAGAGGTGAAGGCGGGCAAAAAAGAACGCATTTCAAATGCGTGGCCTTCAATGTTTCATGGAAGTGCAGCGGGGCCCGGTAGAGACTGATCTTTGCTCGGGTTTGGGTTCACACGCTGCCTATGGTGCAATGGAGTCTGTGTGTTGTGCCTGCTGATGAGGCTATTGGCACACGGGGGTCTTGATGATGACAGAACAATATTGGATCGTAGCCTTGCTGATGCGCATCATCTGTGGGGCACTGGTCGGGGCAATCTTGCCAAGGGGCGAGCGTGCCTGACACCTTCTTTGCCCTTCCATATAGAATGAAGACTCGGAGGATCAAACGCCCATGCCGGACCCATCGCAAACCGAATCGGCCCACCAGATATACGACGTTGCGATCATTGGTGGTGGTCCTGCGGGGTCCACCACCGCCGCCTTTGTTCGCAAATATGCGCCCAATGCGTCGGTGCTGGTTCTTGAGAAGGCCAAGTTTCCGCGCGATCATGTTGGGGAGAGCCACCTGCCTAGCATCGGGGCGATCATCAATGAAATGGGGTGTTGGGATGAGATCGAAAATGCTGGATTCCCGCTCAAGGTCGGGGCGACGTACCGCTGGGGTAAGAGCGATGAACTCTGGGACTTTGACTTCGCTCCTCCCGCAGAGGTTGAGAAGGTCGTTCGCCCTACACCCTATGAAGGTGTGCGGCACTTCACGGCCTTCCAGGTTGATCGGGCGATCTATGACGACATCCTCCTGAGGCACGCCGAGAAATTGGGCGCTGAAGTTCGTGAAGAAACGCTGGTCAATGAGGTCTTGCGTGAGGGGAATGCTGTCACAGGGTTGGTGCTGTCCAGCGGAGAGACGATCCGCGCCAAGTACTACGTGGATGCCTCTGGCCATGTGGGCACCCTCCGCCGTGCGATGGACGTGGAGACGCATCCGGAAACCAGTTTGCAGAATGTCGCGTTTTGGGACTACTGGGAGAATGCCGAGTGGGCCATTGAGATCGGTGTCGGGGGCACTCGCGTACAGGTCATGAGCCAAGCGGCGGGGTGGATGTGGTTTATTCCGCTTGGTCCGACACGTACATCGATCGGGTACATCGTTCCAGCGGACCACTACAAGAGTTTGGGCAAGACGCCTGAAGAGGTCTACCACGAGGCCATCGCCAATGACGAGCGCATCAGCGCTCTGGTGAGGAACGCCACATCTCGAGGCATGGTGGAGGCCACGAAGGACTGGTCCTTTACGGCTGATACTGGCCACGGTGATAACTGGTTCTTGGTGGGCGAGGCAGTTGGATTTGCTGATCCAATTCTCGCGGCGGGGCTGACCTTGGCGCACACCGGAGGCCGTGAGCTCGGTTACACGCTCGTGGAGTTGCTTTCGCAGGAACCCTCGGGCGACACCGTGACATGGCTACAGGACAACTACACCGAAATGCAGCTCCGCCGGGTGAAGCAGCACATTCGCTTTGCAGACTTTTGGTATGCAGCAAACGGTCAGTTCACAGATCTCCAAGAGCATTGTGCGCAAATCGCCAAGGAGTCGGGTATCAAAATGTCGCCCGAAGCTGCATGGCGATGGTTGGCGCAGGGCGGCTTCACCAATGAAGGGCTGCAACGGCCAGCAGTGGGCACGTGTGATTTGCCCTCACTTAAACAAGTGCTTTGGGTGATGACCGATCAACAGGGCGATTGGGCCCTGAATAAAATGAACGTGCTGAAGCTCAATTTGCGAGGTGCTGAACGCAAGGTGTTGCCGGTCTATCACAATGGCATGATCGAGCGTGAAGATTGTTGGGTGCGTGGGCAGAATCGCTTGCCCATGACCGGGAATTTCAAAGTGATTCACGACATTCTGGAAGAGGAGTCGCGCGTCGACAAAATCTACGAACGCATCCAGTCGTATTACTTCGGCGGGGGCTCAGGGCACCAGTCGCCAGTGAAGACGTGTATTCAAGCGATTGAAGCCATGATCACCGAGGGTTGGATCACTGGGAAGCACGACAAGAAGAGGCCACTACTGGCGGTTGGACGGCCTGAAGAGAACGACTACGTGCACTGGAATCGCGATGAAAGGCCTGAGGATCGCGTTCCTAGTGAGCCCTCAAGCGGGGCATGAGGCGTTCTGTGATGGAGTGCTGTTCCTCAAAATGCCCTATATAGCCCCTGAAAGGCCTTTGGGGCAGTTTCAGGTCGTCTATGGATCAATTCCCCTTTCAAGAAACCCGCTTTTTTCACTTCAATTTCTTGACTTCGGCCCGAGCATCGACCATCCTTCAGATGCGAATACAGGCCAAGTTCTGTGCTCGCACAGGAAGGTAGTAGTAGAGAAGGAGTGCTCGGCAGCAACGCTCGAGCATAAGAATACTAGAGATTTTAAGAGCCAAGCAGGTACCGGCATCATGATCGGCCATTGATCCATCGTGATCAGCAGTCGAGCCAGCTTGTTTGGAGAGTGCATGCACCCGTGTCGATGTTCATTGCGTGATGAGCGGGCGAGAAGGAAGAGTCTGATGCAATCGGCGCAGCAGATAGGTTTAAAACAACTTTGGAGAACATAGAGATGAAGAAGTTGACACTTACAATGGCTGGTGTCGCAGCAATGACACTGGCAGGATCAGCCGCGGCTGATGTTTCCATCACTCTTGATGGATTCACCGCTGCTGGGTCGCAGTTTTCAATGATTGATGGCACACTTAGTGGTTCCATCGATACTGCAGTAGGCGATTTCATGCTTGATGCAGAAGGCCAGAACTGGACTTGGTGCAGTGACCTCACAGTCATGATTGCCAATGCCGATCTGAGCGAATTGTACATGCAAATTGGTGGCTACAGCAATTATGGCGCTGCCCATCGTTTCACCTGGTCACAAGGCGACTCTGGTGCTACTGGCACAGCCGGTGGTGGCACAATTGATATCGGCGGCATTGATGTCTCCGGTTATCACATCTGGATCGGCAATGGTTATGGCAGTGGTGGTGATGGTGTATGGAGTGGTCAAATTGACCTGCTCGGTTCCGTCGCCGTTCCTGCTCCTGGCGCACTTGCCCTGCTCGGCCTCGCTGGCCTTGCTGGCCGACGTCGCCGTCGCTGAACGCGATACGGAGTTTAGTGCAAGCGTTTCTGCTTCCACACACACCGCACTAGGCTTCACGATCTAAACAGATCACACCGCGTCCCCCGCATAATGCGGGGGACGCGTCTTTTTGAGGTGCGGCATGAACCGGCGTTCGTGGGCTTCCCTCAGATCCCCGGATCGTAGTTGTCCACGTCCTTGCCCAACGCCTTGATGAGTGGGGCCAATTGCTTTTCGTAGTTGCGCCAGCGTTCTACGGATGAGGTGTACATCTTCTGCGTCACCTGGTCGTACGAAATCGTAGCTACACGCCGATCGGACTTGTGGAACTGTAAGCATGCATCATTCCACGGTAATCCAGCGTGCTCCACCATGCGGCGGGTCCATGCCTCCTGATCATGTGTCAACTGTTCATAGCTTAACTCCAGCCAGTCGAGTTCGAACGTCTCCTTGCCCCACTTGAGAGTACGGTCTTGTATTTTCCAGTAGTGCGCTAGGTGGTCTAGGTTCGACGCATAGGTGTGTCCCGCGACGACGAGTTGAGTCATGTGGCACGAGAGCAAATTGTCAAGAGGGTGCCGCCGAAGGTCAATCATTCGAGAACCGGGAAACAGCACGGTGATGAGTCCGAGCCGATGAAATAGTCCAAGCGATTTGTCTGTGGTATGAGTCTTTGCAGGATCATCAGGGCGAACGGTCTTGAAGTACGTCTGTTGCAGTTGATCAGCTTCAGGCTGTGTCATGTCAATAAAGCAGGTGGGGTAGCGATGGAACGAGTCCAACACTGTTTGTAGCCGTCGGTGCAATTGCAATGTCCCACCAGATTCACCAGCGGGGTGCACGGCTGGGTGCATCGACAGAATCTGTTCCATGAGGCTGGTGCCCGATCGTGCGAGGGCGCAGATGAAAACAGCTTCGCTGCCAGAGTTAGTTGGCCGTTGCCACATGGCGAGATTCGACGCTGTGAAGCCCTCGGTATCCTGCTTGATTAACTCATCGAGCTCTTTCGGGTTGTATGAGACATTCATGATTGCATGCCCGTCTTGGGCCGCATTCCAAGCGATGTCGTAGTCGCCCTGTTTGTCGTACAACTTCGACAGCGCAAACGCCCCTAGGGCGCGTTCTTCGGTTGGGTAGCCTGCGGTGTCCTTCAGCCGTGTCAGTACATCCACTGAATCCCCGAACCGTTTGAGTCCGTACAGGCAGCGACCTTCGACTGTATCGGCGATGGCCGGGTTGATGCCGCTTCGACGCGCTTCAGCAATGACTTCAAGGGCTTCTTCGAAGCGGGAATTTCGCTCGTAGTACCGAGCTCGAAGTTCCTTGGGAGCCCAGGGATTTTTCGACAGCGTTGCCATTTTGTCAGCGCGTTTGTCGAACTGTTGGAGCATCGCTTCAGCGATCGTATTATTGCCTGACATGGTGGCGTGTAAAATAGTCAGCCGATACAGCTCGGCTTCCTCTGTGGGGCTCAACTCCATTGCCTTTTGGGCGTGCTTGAGTCCCATGCCGAAGTCACTGGTTTCCTTGGCAACGCGCGCAAGGATGAAGTACCCATCGAATCGGCGGGGGTGTTCGTCGATAAGCCGCTCGCCAACCTCACTGGCCATGCCCATGAGGCCCCGATTCAAGTGATCGAGTGCGAGATTGCGATCTCGCTCAACACTGGGGGAGGGCGTGAGCACAGGCTTTCCAGGAGACGGTTTTCGCGTAGGCATGGGGCAAAGTGTATCGCCGGCCTTGCTGCAACGTTCACTGCGCTACCATGTGCCACATGCCAACAGAGCCCAAACGTTTGCATCGTGTGACCTGCGCTCCAGGACTCTCCATGGCCTTGGAAACAGAGCTTGCCGAACTAGGACTTCCAGTGGATCGCCGCGATCACACTGGTGTTGAATTGGAATGCACAATGGCGCAGGCCATGTCGGTGCTCTTGCATTCTCGAATTGCATTTCATGTGCTGCAGCGATTCGGCGATCTATGGGCGAAGGATGCGGACGGGTTATATGAAGGGGCCGTCACATTGCCCTGGGAGCGGGTAATCCCCGCTAATGGTTATGTATGTGTTACATCGGTGGTCGACAACCCGACGATTCGGAATTCGATGTTCGCCAACGTGCGGCTCAAAGATGCCATCGTCGACCGCATCGCTGAGCGAATGGGAGGACGGCCAGATGCAGGGCCACGCAACGATCGCGCTGTTGTGCACTTGTACTGGAAGCATGATGAAGCGCGAGTCTGGTTGAATTTGTCTGGTCGAAAGCTCAGTGACCGTGGGTATCGCCGTATTCCTGGCGCGGCGCCACTACGCGAGTCCATTGTGGCAGCCATGTTGCAGGAAACGGGATATGACGGATCGTCGCCCTTGGTTGTGCCATTTTGTGGCAGCGGCACGATCGCAATCGAGGCAGCATTGATTGCTACTGGACGAGCGCCTGGATTACTGCGGACAAACATGGGCATAGAGCACCTGTTGACCTTTGATGAGTCAACGTGGGGCCGAGCAAGGCTGGCCGCTAAGAAGGTGCGACACAAGAGTGTCCCAGCCCCGATCATTGTCAGCGACCTTGACGAAGCGATGGTTGAGGCTGCTCGATCCAATGCAGTTACGGCGGGCGTCGATCAACTGCTGTCGTTTCACTGCTGCGACTTTGCGCATACGCCGTTGCCTGAGACGCCCGGCACAATCATCATGCACGGCGAGTACGGAGAGCGGCTCGATACATCCGGCGACTTGGCTGGCGAATATCAGAGGATTGGTGACTTCCTCAAGCAACGATGCGCTGGTTGGGACGCATGGGTCTTTACCGACCGGCAACTTGTGGGCAAGGTTGGATTGAAGGCAACACATCGGACGCCGTACCGAAACGGCGAGATCGATTGTCGTTTCGCGCACTATGAGGTATTTGCAGGCGTGCGAGAGGAGCAATAGTCCTACAGGGTTTCATTGGGTATCCCCTGGCTTGAGCGACCATCCAATACTCACTGGGAAGTTGAGGTTGGATCTCTAGGGCGTGCAATGCCAGAGGGCAATGCCTGGGCCTGAGCCTTTGTGAAAATGACTCGAAAGCCAAGGTGTGACAGGGCAGAGTCGGGAGTGGTCGCCATGCGGGCGGCGGGTCGGTAACTGCTGCAGTACGACGCATGGCACAGAAATGAACCCCCGCGATGCACACGGACATCCTTGGCATACGGGTTGCGTGGGTCGCGGGCACGATCAGGGCCCGTGGGATTGACTGTGAGATCGTTAGACGACCGACTCGAGTACAGGTTGTGTTGATATCGATCGGCCGTCCACTCCCACACATTGCCGGCCATGTCGTGCAGGCCAAACGCGTTGGCGGGAAATGCCCCAACCCGCGCCGTGCCGGCAAAGCCATCTTCATTCGTGTTGTGGTTCGGAAATGTACCTTGCCATACGTTTGCGTAGGCAGGCTTGATGACATCATCACCCCACACGAATGGTTTGCGATGGGCGCCGCCTCGTGCGGCGTATTCCCACTGTGCCTCAGTTGGCAAGCTGCCCCCACGCCACTGTGCGTAGGCCATTGCATCATGATGCGATACGTGTACGACGGGGTGGTCTAGGCGACCCTCCAGGGAGCTCTCTGGCCCTTCTGGGTGCTTCCACGACGCGCCAGGCACCCATGACCATCGAGCAGAGAGGTTGTCCGGGGACGAATGAAGCGGTGCGTGCTGAAATACCATCGATCCTGGCTGCAGCATTTCAGGGCTGGGTTTGGCTGTGCCTGGTGGCACCTGCTCCTTGAGCACCTCCCAGTCGACGGGTAACTGGGCCGTCGTTACATAGCCTGTGGCATGAACAAAGTGTTGGAATTGTCGATTGGTGATTTCAGTTCTGGTCATGAAAAAGCCATCAACCTGAACTTGATGAGGTGGGAACTCATCGGGCCGTGCATCGTCACTGCTGGCGCCCATCGTAAAGGTGCCCCCTGGAATCCAGATGGTATCTACGGGTGTAGGTGACTGAGCAGCAGCGCATATGGCGATGGCAAACAACACACAACTCATAGCTATCAGTCTACGGTCAAGCGTGGGTTGTGCGGATGTTGGCTCAGTGGCGTCGCCGGCCAACCCTGAGACCGAATATCGCCAGCAGCGCCAGTGCACCAGGTGCGGGTATCAGCATTTGGAACGACAGGGCTGATGTGCTTAAGCCTTGGCCGTCGGCGGCCAAGCCTGCTTGGGCCTGTGCGATCAACTGATAGGTGTGCCCATCCAGCAAATCGATGGCGGACGTCATCGAAGTGGAGCCTTGCGTTTGGTGTAGATCCACCAGTGTGATGTCGTCGGTAATGTCTTGCAGCATTAAATCGACAGCGCCAAAGGCATCGCCGTTTGCACACAACAACATTTCGATGCTGAGGCTTGCGGTGACGTCTCCGTTCACAATGAACGAGAAGTCCATCAATGTTCCCGCCGCCAAGATTGCAACTGGTGTAAAGGATGTCGCCTGTGCACTCGCTGTGCCGTTGAAACCGTAGCCAAGGTCAAAACTTGCGCCAGTGCTTGAGCCAATGCCACCTTGTCCACCAGCAATTGCAGAGACTTGGAGCGGCAGCCCCCAGGCCTCATCGATCACTTCAGGCCCATCACCAACGAGCACGCTGGCGATGCCATGTGCCTGCGTGAATTGAAAGCCACCCAACGCGGTTGGGGCCAGCGCTACTGCGCACAGCATGGGCAACAAAAATCGCATTTGTCGGATCATCGTCTCGCGAATCGCCTCAAAAAAGTCAGTGGGAGAAAACTGGTATTAGCCGGAACATCGTACGACTCAGATCGGCTTGATTCAAACATTAGTTGTGTTCTTTTAACGGGGCGATAAGTGTTCAATGCCGTTTGTAGGGTTTGTAGGGGGTACGGCGAAAGAACCACTCAAAATGACTGGCTGAGCACGCTTGGCGTCCCGCCTTATTGGACAGTGCCAGGAACAGTCGCTTGGGTTCAGCTGTCCAGATAGTGCTGCATTGCGTGCAGTGTTGCCTTGCCGACATGGTGCTCAATGCCTTCGGCATCCTCGAGGGCATTGTGCTCGGGCACGCCAATTGCACGCAGAAAGGCCAAGACAATGCCATGTCGCTCCCTAGAATGCCGAGCTAGACGACGGCCGCGTTGAGTCAATTGGCAGGGGCCGTATGGTTCCTTGTTCACAAGGCCTTCGCCCTGAAGTCGCTGCAACGTACGGGTCACGGTGACATGGCTCACGCCCATGACTCGGGCAAGGTCCTTCACCCGGCATTGGGCTTGAGCAGCAAGCAGGTCACTGATGGCTTCGACGTAATCCTCGGCTGTTTCAGTGGCGTGGTCAGATCGAGTCTTACTGAAGGGGGTTGGTACGCGGGTGTGTGCCATGGGCTTGTCTTTCAATGCAGCCTGTCATTCTGGGCTTTAAGACACGTGCGTTGCAGTGTGTCGACCAAGAGTGTAGCATAGGCTACGAATCATGATCGGGCCAGGCCCTGAAGGAATGAAGATGCGTATTTCAGCACTTGCAATTGTCTCTGCGTCACTTGCTTTGGCGGCAACATCACTCGCCGCGGCAGCCCTGAACGTCGTCACGACAACCGGCATGATCAGTGATGTCGCTCGCCATGTTGCCGGTGAGCACGCCATCGTTACATCACTCATGGGGGAGGGTGTCGACCCGCATCTGTACACGCCGCGCTCATCTGATGTGCGATCCATTCTCGGAGCAGATCTGGTGCTCTACAACGGGCTCATGCTTGAGGGCCGTATGGAAGAGTTGTTCAAGAAGGCTGCTCAACGCGGTCGACCTGTACACGCTGTGGCGGAAGGCTTGGACAAGTCGTATCTGCTTTCAAGCGCCGATCAGCCGAAGCATGCAGACCCCCATGTGTGGATGGATGTAGACCTTTGGGGAATTGTGACACTTGAAATCGCCAAGGCCCTTTGTCAAGTTGATCCAGCCAACTGCGAATCCTATGAACGAAACGCAAAGACGTATATCGAGCAACTGAAGATGCTCGACACCTTCATGCATGATTCGATGAACTCAGTGCCCAAGGAGCACCGTGTGCTAGTAACAGCGCACGATGCATTCAACTATTTCGGGCGTGCCTATGGTGTTGAGGTGCTCGCCATTCAAGGTGTGTCCACCGAGTCTGAAGCGGGCATTGCAGATATCAACACACTCGTTGATGTACTGGTCAGCCGCCGAATTCCAGCTGTCTTCGTGGAAAGCAGCGTGCCTGATAAGTACGTACGTGCGCTCATTGAAGGCACCGCTTCCCGTGGACATGTTGTCACGGTCGGTGGCCAGTTGTTCTCCGACGCCATGGGGCGGCCAGGGACGCATGAAGGCACCTACATCGGCATGATGGCGCACAATGGCAGCACCATCGCCAAGGGGCTCGGTGGTTCCGTACCAATGGTGGCCGGTGTCAATGCGCCCGTCGCACTGAGCCCCTGACCATGTCCAGTCCACACCCTGTTCAGCCTATTCCGCGCGGATCGGAGCACGATGACACAGCAGCGTTGTCCATTCATGATCTCACCGTGGCGTGGCATCGAAAGCCGGTGCTATGGGACGTCGATCTAGACATTCCTGCGGGGTGTTTGGCCTGCATCGTGGGCCCCAATGGGGCCGGCAAGAGCACGCTGATCAAGGCCTGTTTGGATCTTGTGCCAGCGGTCTCAGGCGAAGTTCGAGTCTACGGTAAGCCCTATCGGCAGCACCGCCAGCGGGTGGGTTACGTGCCCCAGCGAGAGAGCGTGGATTGGGAATTCCCAGTGAGCGCCCTTGATGTCGTTGCCATGGGGACGTACGGGCGACTCGGTTGGTTTCGTCCGGTTGGCTCGCGACAGCGAGCCCAAGCCATGGGAGCGTTGGCTCAGGTGGGTATGGAACACTTCGCAAGCCGGCAAATCAGCCAACTCTCCGGGGGTCAGCAGCAACGAGTATTCCTTGCCAGGGCGCTCGTTCAAGATGCGGATTTGTATTTGATGGACGAGCCGTTTGCGTCCGTAGACGCAGCGACGGAACAGGCCATTGTAGAAGTGCTGCGCACCTTGCAAAGGCAAGGTCGAACAGTTGTGGTTGTGCATCACGATTTGCAGACGGTGCCGGAGTACTTCGACTGGGTTGTGTTGCTCAACATGCGGGTGGTTGCTGCTGGGCCCATTGAATCGGCGTTCACCGCAGCGCATCTTCGAGCGACGTACGGCGGTCGATTGACGTTGTTAGAGCAAGCGGCATCGGCACTAGGACGGCTTGGCTCGGGTGACTCAGGTGACACGTGATCAGTGAACGTGGGCTTTGGGACATTCTGCTGCTGCAGGATTACAACACGGCTGTCGTAGTGCTAGGGGCATCTTTGCTTGGGTTGGCTGGGGGATTTGCCGGAACGCTACTGCTGCTGCGCAAGCGCGCGCTGTTGGGTGATGTTG
The DNA here is from genome assembly GCA_014238965.1 of Phycisphaerales bacterium. Classification (GTDB taxonomy): domain Bacteria; phylum Planctomycetota; class Phycisphaerae; order Phycisphaerales; family SM1A02; genus JABAAC01. The sequence goes on from JABAAC010000104.1 coordinate 20,512, forward strand.
TGAGCCACGCAACATTGCCCGGTGTTGTTGCTGCGTTTCTGATCATGCAGGCGATGGGGGGCGGGGGCAAAAATATAGTTGGGCTGTTGATCGGGGCCGCTGTTAGTGGACTGCTTGCAGCTTGGCTTGTTCCGGCAATACGCAAGGCAACGGGGCTCAAAGACGATGCGGTCATGGGGATCGTGCTCGGTGCGGCCTTTGGGCTGGGCGTTTCTCTTTTGGCCATTGCACAGGGGCTGCCCGGCGGTAATCAGGCAGGATTACAGTCGTTCATATACGGGAAGACAGCATCGATGGTGCGGGATGATGCGATCCTCATTGGGACAGGGGCCATCTTGGTCATCACTGTTTCAGTACTGCTCTGCAAAGAATTTAGGCTGCTGTGTTTCGATGAGTCCTTTGGGGCCAGCCTTGGGCGGCCGCTGCTCTTCTTTGACGGTCTGCTCATGTTGGTCGCCGTTGGTGTCATTGTCATCGGGCTGCAGGCCGTTGGGCTCATTCTGATGATTGCGTTGCTGATCATTCCTGCTTCCTCAGCTCGATTTTGGACAGATGGTTTCGTGGCAACCATGGTTATGGCCGGGTTGATAGGCGCTGCATCAGGGTGGGTTGGTTCTACGCTCAGTGCGATGGCCGCTGGCCTACCTGCCGGGGCGATCATTGTGCTCGCCGCCGGCGGGTTCTTTGTGCTCAGTCTTCTACTGGGCACCCGTCGTGGGTTGATTCGTCGATTGTGGCAGAGCATTGCCCTTCGACGTCGCGTGCAGCGGCAACACTTGCTTCGCGCAGTGCACGAGGCTGCTGCAGATGCCCCCGTGGTCGAAGCAGCACAGTTGTTGTCCAATCGTGGTTGGAGCGTGAGCCGACTACACCGGGCTGTACGGTGTGCTGTTCGCCGTGGCGAGTTGGTCACAGTGAGCAAAGGCTGTTGGCGACTGACGCCTAAAGGCCTTGAAGGCGCACAGCGTATTGTTCGAAACCACCGGCTATGGGAACTTTTCTTGATTCACTACGCCGATATCGCGCCATCACACGTTGACCGCGATGCCGACATGGTTGAGCACGTGCTTGATGCCCAACTCATTGATGAACTCGAAGCCTTGTTGGCAACGTCTGACACCATGCCACAGAGTCCACACCCACTGAGGGGTGCTGACGAATGACGTGGGAGGTCGACGGCATGGTGATGTTGGTTGGTGTCACAGCGGCGATAGCCTGTGCGTTGCCGGGTATTTTTCTGGTGGTTCGGGGAATGGGCCTCATGGGCGATGCCATTTCACATGCCATTTTGCCCGGCATCGCGATTGGGTTCTTGCTCAGTGGCTCACGCGACAGTGTTTGGATGTTTCTTGGCGCGGCCATCGCTGGTGTGGCCGCAGCCATGTTGACACAGGTTTTGCACCGCGTGGGTCGCGTTGAACGTGGTGCCGCAATGGGCACGGTCTTCACAATTTTTTTCTCCGTGGGCCTTGTCCTTATGGTTCAAACAGCAAACTCGGTCGATATCGATCCCCATTGCGTGTTGTATGGGGCCATTGAACTGGCGCCGCTGAACACATTGTCAATCGGGCTTGGGTCTGTCATCGCCCCAGTTGATTTGCCGCAGGGCATGATGCCGATCCTTGCTGTCTTGGCTATTTCTGCGCTCATCCTGGCATTGTTGTGGAAGGAGCTTCGGCTCTCACATTTTGATCCAAACCTTGCCAGAACACTTGGCTTCAATGCCGATGTGCTGCTGCAACTGATCATGGTGTTGACTGCTGCAACGTGCGTCGCGTGCTTTGAGGCCGTTGGCAGCGTTATGACGGTGACGTTCATCATTGCGCCATCGGCAACTGCGCTGCTCTTGAGTCGGCGATTGGTAGTCGTCGCACTGCTATCAGTCGTGCTCGCTGCAGCGGCGGCAATACTTGGGCACATCGCTGCGATTACCGTGCCAGGCTGGTTTTTTGGAGAGGGCATCGACACGTCGTCCTCAGGCATGATGGCTGTGGCTGCAGGTGTGCTGTTTATGGCCGCCGTCATATTCTCGCCGCAGCGTGGTGTCGTATCCAAGCGAGTTGCGTTACGTCGGTTGTCCTCAACCGTTGCAATTGAAGATGCGCTCGGACTGCTCTACAGATTGCTTGAACGAGGCGAGTCAACGAGTGATGAGGATGTTCGGCGCTTGCTTTCCAGTGATGTGCGAGTAGGTGCACGTCGCGTCAATAGCGTACTTAAGACTGTGCAGCGGCGATCGCTAGGCGCCTGTGCCAGTGGACAGTGGGCGTTGACGAATCACGGCAGACGTGAAGCTGCAGGTTTGGTTCGAGCGCACCGCTTGTGGGAGACATACCTGTCAATGCGATCAGACATGCCGCTGAGTCACTTGCACTCCGCTGCCGAGCGACTTGAGCACGTCACCGATGCAGCGCTGGCAGGGGCCTTGGAGAAAGAGGTCGGTGGGGCCACGATGGATCCACATGGCCGCGAGATACCAGATGGTGGAAGTGGGTAGTTGTGCGCCAGCCCTCGTCCCCCTATGGCGGATCGACTATCGTCCCTCTCCATGGCAAATCAGTGGCAGATTGCAGATAAAGGTTGGGATGAGGGCTTCGCGGCTCCTGGCTCGCCGCGGGGACCTTATCGAGAGGTCGTTGGCGTGTTGGATGCCTTCGATCATGCAGAAATTCAGCGTCGAGAACAGCTGCAACGTATCTCGCTGGTCAACCAAGGCATCACGTTCACCGTATACGGCGAAGAAGAGGGTGTTGAGCGTGTTTTTCCCTTCGACTTTGTGCCGCGGATCATCACTGCCAATGAGTGGGCTACGTTGGAGGCGGGCCTGCTTCAGCGCGTTCAAGCCATCAACTTGTTCCTAGTGGATGTGTATGGCGAGCAACGTTGTCTGCATGAGGGCATAGTGCCGTGGGAACTGGTGTTCTCAAGGCCGGACTTCCGCCGCGAACTGGTGGGGGTACTGCCTCGCCTTGGGGTATTCACACACGTTGCGGGGATCGACCTCCTTCGCGATGAAAACGGCGACTGGCTTGTGCTTGAGGACAATTGTCGGTGCCCAAGTGGCGTGTCGTATGTCATTGAAAATCGTGGCTTGCTCACTCGAGTATTTCCCGGCCTGTTCCGTGGTCAAGGCGTTCGCCCTGTTGATCACTACCCGCAGATGTTGCTTGAATCGCTTCGGCATGTTGCCCCGCGGGGGCGAGAACGGCCTGTTGTCGCTGTGCTATCGCCCGGTGCGAGTAATAGCGCATGGTTCGAGCACAGTTTCCTCGCTCGCGAAATGAGCGTGCCACTCGTTGAAGGTCGGGATCTCATTGTCGAAGATGATCAGGTATCCATGCGCACAACTGCTGGGCGGCAGCGTGTGGATGTCCTATACCGCCGTATCGATGATGCCTTTCTTGACCCGGTGGTCTTCAATTCTGACAGTGTCTTGGGGGTTCCCGGACTTGTGCATGCTGCTCGTGCGGGCAACATTACGCTTGCCAACGCACCAGGCGCAGGTGTTGCCGACGACAAGGCTGTGTACCCCTTCTTCCCCGAGATCATCCGTTTCTTTCTCGACGAGGAACCGTTGCTTCCACAAGTACCCACATTTTCCGGTCGCCGCAGTGACGATGCTAGGTTCATCGCGGACAATCTTGCCGAACTGGTTGTGAAACGTTGCGACGGCGCTGGGGGATACGGCATGTTGGTGGGCCCAACGTCCACGGCGGCCGAAATTGCGGATTTCAAAGTAGGCTTCGAAGCGGCACCTGGCGACTTCATTGCGCAACATCTTGTCGAGTTCTCCTCGCATCCCACATGGACCGGAAACGGATTTGCACCGCGGCACGTTGACTTACGTCCATTCGTATTGTGTGGTGAATCGATTCGTGTGTTGCCAGGTGGGCTGACGCGCGTTGCGTTGCAAGAGGGGTCGTATGTCGTGAATTCGTCGCAGGGCGGTGGAAGCAAAGACACATGGGTGTTGGCAGATTCTGGCGGTGACCAATGACCCATATGCTTGCCCGCGCTGCAGAGAACATGTACTGGATGGGCAGGTACTTGGAGCGATCCGCGGGCCTCTGCCGAAAACTTGAAGTCGCACGCAATGTTGCCGTGGAAGTTGGCGGCCTTGACCCTGAGTCGACGTTGCGGTTTGTCCATGGCATAGGGGCGCTCTATCCAGGTTCGCCCAAAGTTACATGCACTGGCCAGGTTCACGACACGCTAGATGCCATGTTGTCGAGTTTTTTGCTCGGTGAGGGGAATGACCTTTCTGTGGCAGTTTCACTTCGGGCCGCGAGAGAGAATGCTCGCGCGGTACGCGATTACTTATCGCGTGAGGCGTTCGAATCAATCAATGGCGCGTGGTTGGAACTTGCCGCGTCGATTGAGTCAGGTCGTGATCCAGATCTTGTGCTTCCAGAGGTTCAGCAGCGGGTTTTTGGCATTGGTGGTGCTATGGGCCGAACCATGTTGCGAGATGAATCGTGGGCATTCGTCGACCTTGGTGCCATGCTCGAGCGACTACATCGCGTCCTGCTTGTCGTGGCGTATCGATTGCCCGATGCCCTCGGTGACGGTTCACAGGCAATTCCTGTCCAACTCGCGCTGCTTCGAGGTGTGCTTCGTAGCGGTGCATCGTTGGAAAATTACCGACGTGTGCAGGGTGTAGATATCGATCCTGCGTCAATCAGCGAATTCCTGTTGCTCGATCAGCACGCGCCACACTCC
>JABAAC010000138.1 GCA_014238965.1 Phycisphaerales bacterium
CCTGTTAGGCTCCAAATATGTCCTTGAAGACTCTTTTGCCCTGCCTTGCGTGCTGGATGTCGCTGATTGCCAGTTGCGCGCCAGTGCTGAAGGGTCCTCTTGACAGCACGAAGCCAGAGGCAGCCGCGGCCACCCTTGACCACGGCTATACGCTGCTGACTGAGCTGCTGCAAAACGAATCGCAGGTGACGCTGTTATTTGGCATCAAGCACGCGGACCAGAAGGTTCAAGCACTTCTTACTCGGATCTCCGATACCGCCGCATCCACACGCACTGCGCTTATCGCCTTGGTGGCCAAGCAGCCACCCATCACTATCTCTGGCAACGGCTTGCCATTGATCGAACAGAGCACCCGCAATGCCCTGTCTAACGGCACCGCAGCGGCCCTGCTGCTGGCGGGGGATTCATTCGAGTTGCAGTTGTTGTTGTCTCAGGAAAAGGCGTGTCGTTATGCCGCTGCGTTGTGCACGACACTGGCTGAGGCCGACGCCAATGTTGCCCGGTCAGATGTATTGGCCAATGCCACCAAACTGTTCAATGGGTACGCCGAGGACATTATGGCAATGCTGACGCTTCGTCGAGCAAGTGGAGCGTCGAGTCAGTAGTCACGCGTTTTTCCGACGCCCAGTCAAGTACCAAGTGTGCATCTTGCCCTTGCCCTTGATCTCCACATCTCCGCGTGCCTGAAAGACATAGTCATCCTGCAAGCGGATCTTGACGGTATCACTGACCTGAATGTACCCCGGTTCGCTGGAAGACTCCATGCGGCTGGCGATGTTGACGACGTCACCCCACAGGTCGTACGCGAACTTGCTGGTGCCGACGATGCCTGCCACGACGGTGCCAGTGTGAACGCCGGTTCGCATCGCGAAGTCGCGACCGGACCGCTGAGCGTACTCATCGATCGCATCCTTCATGTCCAATGCAAAATCGGCGATCTGCTGAGCGTGTGTTGGGCTTCGGTCCGGAACACCAGCAACCACCATGTAACAGTCGCCGATTGTTTTGATCTTCTCGATTCCGTGCGACAGTGCCAACTCGTCGAGAATTCCAAACACTTCGTTGAGCATGTCAACAACCTGTTTGGCGCCGATGCGTTCGCTCATTTCGGTGAACCCGACGATGTCAGCAAACAGCACCGATACTTCAGGGTAAGACTCAGCGATGCTGTCTTCCCCATCCTTGAGCCGGTCGGCGATTGCAGCGGGCAACACGTTGAGCAGAAGTTTTTCACTCCGCGCGCGCTCGTGCTCGAGGATGGATGCTTGCTCCAAAGCATTGGCGCGTGCCTCCTCGATTACGCTGACTTTTTCTTGTACAGACGTCACCATCATGTCGAATGTGCGCCCAAACGCCGCGATCTCATTGCCGCCAGTCAACTCCGCGCGGGTAGTGAGATCGCCTTGCGAGACGCGGTGGGCTGCGTCAGCGAGGTGCTCAACGGGCCGCAATACGCGGACTGCGATGATCCACACCGAGATAATGGTCGTCAACAGAAGCAACACCGCGATCGCCGAGTCAACCCAATGCAAGATGGCCTCCCGCACATTGAGGTTGTTGATTTCAGTGAGCGTGCGATGATCAATCATGCCCATGAAGATGCCCAGAGGCTTCATGATGGCTGCCTTGGCTTGGTGGTACTCCTGTCCATGAACCAATTCCATGGCCCAATCGCGATCAGGGGCCCCCTCGCGAGTGAAGGTCCCGGTGCCATCGTCGAAGCGTCCCTTGACCGCATTCATGGCGACGTCCTCGAGACGCACCAACGCGTCCGAGCGATTCTGCGATTCGCTGAGCATGTCGAACTCGTCGTTGGTGAAACCAGCCTCGAGCATTCGGCTTCGCAGAGAGGCCGCTGGCCCCATGGAGGCCGAGGCATTTTGGTTGGCTACGACCAAGTCCCAGTAGACGCCCTCATACCCCTCGGGCCTGGGCACGTCGCCATTGCGGATGGCGAGAATTTCCAGAAAGTACTGCTCATACCGGGGCTCGCCGGTCACCACATATGAGCGTGCAAATCGTGTGAGGTCATCGGACGATTGCCGCAACTCATCGGCCAGCAAGTAGGAGTGGATTCTTCGCTCTTCAGCTTCTTCGACCCGTATTTGATTGATGTGCATCAAGGCAGCCAATGCTAGGAGTGCACCGACAAGCAGCAGTTGGACCATCAAGACAGTAATGAGGACCGTTCGCAACCTCATGGGAGCACACTCAACAACTGATTGAACCAGTCATCATGCATCTGAGTTCCGCCCATTCCAGAACACATGTGCTGGGCGACATCGAGAGAATCGAAGACGCCCCAGCAGCGATCGGTCATGACACCCGGTGGCAACGCAAAGGCAACACCGCGGCCCATGGCCTCCTGTTTGGCGTGCAGAAAATCTTGGCAGATCCCCGCCCCGGAAGCCTTTCCAGTCTCGAAATGCCTGCAGCATCCTCTCTTGAACCAGAGTCAGGGCTTGATCGTCATTGCTACAGAACCGCCGCTCCAGCCCATGCCGCATGCCTCTGTGCTGTTCCATCAAAACACGGACCGCATTGACAGGATCATCGCCCGGCTTGGGGTCAGGCGGCGTCTCCGATGAATGAGGAGGGGGTGACATGGCCAATTCATGCTACCGGGGATCCTGTCTGACCCGGACGACGGGTGTACGATGCAATATGTGAATTCTTGCGACGGAACGTAAAACGTTCAAGGCTCATGACACCCCTGGATCAGCGAACGCAGGCAGTATGACCATGACTGTCAGAATGGGGCGGGCCCTGACAATTGACCCTCTTGGAGGTAGTCCATGCTGCTACGTCTGGTATATGACGATTCCTTGGCTCAGGCCGCCTATTTGATTGGGTGTCAAGCCACCGGCGAAGCCATTGTGATCGACCCCGAGCGAGACATTGATCGCTACATTCGACTGGCTGCAGATCATGGCCTTCGTATCGTTGCAGTAGCTGAAACTCATATACATGCCGACTTCTTGTCTGGCAGTCGGCAGTTTGCCGAGGAGACAGACGCCAAGGTCTATCTCTCTGGCGAGGGTGGCCCAGACTGGTCCTATGGTTGGCTTGAGGACCGCCTCGGCGGGGGCGAGTACAACCACCAACTGCTTAGGCATGGGGACCTGTTCCGCGTTGGCAACATTCAGTTCAGAGCCCTTCATACGCCAGGACATACGCCGGAACACGTGTCCTTTGAGGTGACGGATCTCGGCGGTGGCGCGACTGAACCGATGGGCGTCATTACCGGCGACTTTGTCTTTGTTGGTGATTTGGGGCGACCGGACTTGCTCGAGACAGCTGCGGGAGTGGCCAATACCAAGGAGCTGAGCGCCCACGATCTGTGCGACTCGGCTACGTCATTCCTCGAATTCCCAGAACACTTACAGGTGTGGCCTGCCCACGGCAGCGGGAGCGCCTGTGGCAAGGCGCTTGGTGCTGTTCCTCAGAGCACGGTCGGGTACGAGCGACGATTCAATCCGGCACTTCAATTGACTGGCGATCCCGACGCGTTCGTTCGCTACATTCTCGCCGATCAACCTGCCCCCCCGTATTACTTTGCCCGCATGAAGCAGTTGAATCGTGACGGTGTAGAGGTATTGAGCCGGCTACCGCATCCCGAGCAACTCACTGCAGAGCAAGTGGCATCCATTGACGCGACACAGTGTGCTCTAGTGGATACCAGACCATGGCCAGAATTTCGAGCGGGGCATATTCATGGAAGTCTCTGCCCGCTGCCTGGAGTTGGGTTCCTTTCATGTGTTGGATCCTTTGTGAATCCAGAAGAGGACATTGTGCTTGTGGTCGAGCGTGATGAGCTCGATGAAGCTGTCCGCCGATGCATACGCATCGGGTTGGATCGTGTGGTGGGTTGGACCAGCCCCTCGACACTCGCGGTGGCACTTGAATTGATCGGTGGAGGAGAGACGATTGACGAGATTGCTTCAAGTGACTTGCCTGCCATGCTTGATGCTGGGGCTGCACTGCTCGATGTTCGTACGACCGCGGAGGCTGCTCACGGTGCTATTGAAGGGGCTGTCAACATTCCCCATACGCGGCTGCGTGCCCATTTAGACGAAATGCCCGTTGGTGAACCCATCATCATTCATTGCGCAGGCGGCAGCCGAAGCAGCGCCGCATGCAGCATGTTGGCTCGGGCGGGGCGAAGCGTGATCAATCTTGCGGGCGGATACAGAGGTTGGACCGCCGCAATGTGCAAAGAGGCTTCGTGTCAGACTGAGCAGACCCGCTAAAGAATTTTCATATGCTCCCTAAGTGCTCACGGGCACGTTCATGTTGGCATCAGGACTAAGCTGGAGGCCTTGGAGTTCAAGGCGAACACGGTCCAAGGCGTGTTCGAATACGAAGGATGCCTGTTGCACCTGACTTCCGGTACGCACGGCGAATGGACAATCTTCGCCGTGGCGGTGATACTCCGGGCCCATGACCGACACGATTGAAATACCGCAACCTGCTGGCAAGGTTGGCAGCATTGGATGCTGGATCGCATGGGCGGCGGCGACGATCTTTGTGGCATATCAATTGGCCACACAGAATTCGATCGCTGGGATGCAGGCTTCAATGGAGAAAGACCTTGGCCTGGCAGAGTGGGAAATCAGCATTGTGTCGGCATCATTCCTATTCGTCTATGCGGTGATGCAGGTGCCCGCGGGCATGCTGCTCGATCGCTATCGGCCACGGCTGCTCTTGCCGCCTATGGCCATTGGCGTGGCGGCTGCGGCGTTGATGTTGTCGGCGGCGACGGGGTTTTGGTCAGCGGTTGCGGCCAGGGCACTCATGGGGATCTTTGCTGCATTTGCCTTCCCAGGCGCGGGCTTGGTGGCCAGACGCCGTCTTCCAGTCGCGCAGTTTGCCATTGCGATGGGTTTGATCGACATGGCCTTTGGATTCGGCGGCTGGATCGGTTTGACAGGTGTCGAGTTCCTCATGCAATGGCAGTCATGGCGTGCCGTCATGGTCGACTTGGCCATCATTGGGGGCATTGTGGCTGTGCTGTGTTTTGTATGTATTTCCAATACGACAGCGCGGGGCAATGTTGCTACCGAATCGGCGAGAAGCCGCAGCATGATCCAGTCGATGCGGGAAGTGCTCGGGGTTCGACAAGTCCGACTTGCAGCGGTGACCGCGGGAACGCTCATGGCGGTGTTGTTTGGCTTTGGCGGGTTGTGGGATGTGCCTTTGCAGCAGGCGTTCGGATATAGCCATGGTGAAGCTGTGACACTCAACGGTTGGATCTTCATTGGGGCGGCGATCATGCCGCCAATTGTTGGATGGGCGGCTGATCGATGGCGTATTCGAAGACCCATTCTCATGGGCGGAATGGTCTTTGCGTTGATTGCGGCGTTGGCGATCTTGCTTGTGCCTGGCCATGGGCCCCAGTGGCAGCCAACGCTCATGTTGTTGGCATTGGGCTTGGGGATTGGCACGTGTGTTCTGACGTTTCCCATCGCCTGCGACGCAGTCGATCCAGCGAATGTTGGTGCGGCCATTGGTGTGGTCAACGCGGCAGGTCTCCTGTCGGCAGCCATGTTTCAGATCGTTCCAGGTGCGATATTTGCCGCCATTGGAAGCCAATCTCTACTCATCATGCAGGTGGTGTTGGCCATCTTCGTGGTGGGACTGTTGATCGGTCTGTGGGCAACATGGCAGATGGACCGTTGCCCGAGGACTTCCAAGGCCTGAACGATCGGTGGCAGGGGGCTACCATGCGCTGTTTCCCCGCAGGAGATCTGACGACATGGAATGTGGATTGATCGGCATGCAGGGCGTGGGCAAGACCACGCTCTTTCAAGCGCTCACGGCGCACGCTGTTCCAGTGCAAGTTGGGTCGATGAAACCAAATGTCGGTATCGCGAAAATGCCAGACGCGAGGCTTGATCGAATTTCCGAATTCATTCCTCCAGACAAACTGATTCCTGCCACGGTGCAAATCGTGGACATTCCCGGTGTGCCATCTGGAGGGGATGCATCGAATCTCAATCAGGTGCTGGCGCACATCCGAACGGTCGATGCCCTTGGGCATGTCGTGAATTGTTGGGATGGCAGCGGCGGGGCATCGGAAGTGGAAGCGATGCGAGCCGAGTTGATTCTGGCTGACTTGGTTGTGGTTGAAGGCGCCGTTGACAAGGCTCGGCGTGCTGCTCGCAGTGGAGACGCTGATGCGAAGTTGCGTCTGGCTGTGCTGGAGAAATCTGATGAATTGCTTGGTCAGGAGCAGCCGGTGCGTGAGGGCCAGTGGGATGCAACCGAATTGGGCGTTCTCAAGTCGTATGGATTCATGACTGCCAAACCGATGATGCTGATCGCCAACGGTTGGATCTTCATTGGGGCGGCGATCAGCC
>JABAAC010000211.1 GCA_014238965.1 Phycisphaerales bacterium
ATTCCTTGAGCAATCCACCGATGACGATTGTCTGACCGTCCAGCAGAATGACATGCGTAGATACTTGCTTGCGGGTAAAGATCTGACTGTTGACCGTATCGTTGGCCGTACTACTGATCGTTGCACTCGGGCCAACGGCGGAAAGCTCAAGCGTGACGGTTAAGTCGACAGCGCCCTCTTCGGTGATACGAGGCCGGACGTTCAGGAACACACCGACGTTTTTGTAGTCCACGCTGGTTTGTGTATTTAAGCCCGCCGATGCCGAGTCTGTGATGCTAGACACAACCGGGAATTCCAGGCCACTGAAGAACACGGCTTCCTCGTTGTCGGCCGTGAAGACCCGGGGCTCTTGAATGATCCGTGTATTGGTAACGGTGTTGAGGGCCTCGATGATTAGATTCACATCAAAGGGTCCAACTGAGAGCACGCCGCTCGCACCTTTAAGCAGATTGTCGAAGAAGAAATGCAGTGGATTCGTGGTGTCGACCTCGTCGAACCCCGCGAAGGGACCTTTGCCGCTGAATGCCGCAGCTCCGGTGAAGATGCCATTGCCACTGGCATCGATGCCCTTGCCGAACTTTGCACCAAGGTTGAGTTGGTCGCCGAGCTCAACTTCGACGATGGTTGCCGAAATCATGACTTGCCGACGCGGTCGATCGAAACTGTGGATCAACCGAGTCATGGAGTCGAGATAGGCCGGCGGTGCAAGCACTGACAGTGCATTCTGGCGGACGATTGGGACAACACGAACTTTGCCAATAAGGGTGGATTCAGCGGATTGCTCATCTTCATTGCCGCCGGTTTGCCAGGGGAAGTTCATGTCCTGACTTCCGCCAGCTGTATCAGGGCCCGAGATGTTGATGCCGCCAGAGGAGTCCCCTTGGGCCGCGAATCCTTCAGCGGTAAGGCCGGTCTCGGGTCGCGGCATAGATACGCGAGCGCCAGCACGTGCCAGCAGGATGTTGATTTCGTCAGATAACTCAACGGCATTGGCGTACTTCAGCGGAATGACGACCGGAAGACCCACATCTGATGGCTCATCGATTTGCTTGATGATGCGTTCAATGAAGTCAAAGGACTCGACAGTCTTGGCCAGCACAAGTAGGGCGTTTCGGTCAGGGAACGCCTCGATGTTGTAGACGCCAGCGATACCCGTTGTTGCATCGGCAGCGGTTTGCCCATTCCGGCTGGTTGAGCCCCCTCGGTTGCTTCCACCCGTCGTGCCGCCGCCACCAGCGCCGAGCACTGTCTGGAGCAAGTCACGGACTTTAATTGGGTCGGAGTACTTCAGGATGAACAGGCGTGATGTGCCATCAGGGCGAGGCAGGTCCCACTGCGTGATAATCTGCTCGCTGATCTTGTCGAGCACATCACGCTCAGCTTCAATGGTGATTGTGTTTTGTTGTGTATTGACTGTGGTGCGAAGTGGGACGCGCTGTCGTCCTTCAATTTGCGTGCCGCCTGAGCGAGGCGTTGTGGCCTGTCGCTGGTTTCCGCCACGTGTGTTGGTTCGGCTTGAACCGGTCCGAGATCCTGATGTTGCGGAACCTTCCTCAAAGATCGCTAATACGTTCGTCTCGATTTCAGTGGCGTCGGCCCACTTCAAGCGAAAAGTTCGAATGTGATCGTCAAGCCACAGGTGATCCTGTTCGCGAATGATGGTGCCGATTTGTTGTGCAAGCCCAACATCGCCAAGTAACAGAATTTGGTTCGAGAGCGAATCGCCGGAAATCTTGGCGTAGTCGGCAGGGTAGAACGTCTCAAGATTGGCCACGATCGTCTCAGCGTTGGCCCGCTCCACTTGGAAGATTTTGAATACCAAGGTGCCGCGATCGATTCGACTATCAAGTGAGACGTTCGGCGGGACGACTTCGATTTCACCGAGCTCGTCACGCATGTCTACGATCTTGCCGATGAAGATGACGTTCGGCCGTTCGATGATGCCGATTTCATTCATGCGCAGGTATGAGAAGATCAGATCAAGCGCTTCCGATCGCGCAATAGGTTCATCAGCAATGATTGTGAATTCGTCACCGCCTGCGCCACCAATTCGTTGGCCGATGGGCATAACGATCTTGCCAGTTTCAATGGCGATGAAGTCGAACAGGTCTTCGAGTTTGACATCCTTCAAATTCAAGGTGACGAGCTCATCCTTTACTGGACGACGATCCGTTCGAGCATTGCCATGGCCGAAGATCGCCGGTGTGGGTTCCGCGGCAATCGCGGCTTCCACGGTTTCGGTTCCATCGGTCTCGTCTGTGTCGCGTGGTGCTTCGGGTGCAGGGCGATCGTCAGGAGACTCAGGCTGAGCCGGTGTGCTTGCTTCCTCTTCTGGGATTTCTGGCGCTGGCGGGGGCGGCTCGGGTGCTGGGCGGCTTGGTGGTTCAGTGATGGGATCACCTGGTGCGCCGCTAGGTGCGCCTCCAGGCGCATCTTGCGACCACACTGGTGTAGCCGTCAATACAAGCAGGGGAAGCATCAGGCGAAGGGCGTGTGTCAGCATTCGCGTTAACTCTCTCATGGTGTCTCTGCATTCGCCCGGGCGCCAAGAGAGGCATTGCGGGCAGGTCGGGCCTCGGGAACATGCGGCCGGTCGCGGCCATCGAGGAGGCTGTCGGTCACTGTGGAATTCGATGCGGGCAAGGCATCGGCAGGGTACAGATCAAGTTCAAATGGCCCACCGCCTCGCCAATTGACTGTGACGGTTCGCGGCGCGTCGATCGACACGACTTCAACATCTTCAAGCGTGTGTCCGCGAGGGATGATGAGCAAACTGCCGTCCAATTTGAAGACGGCGTCGGTTCCCCAGACCATGACGAGGTCAGGCCCGGCGTATCGCGATGGCCCACTTGGTGGTGGTGGCGGCGGCGGGGGCGCTTCGCGTGGTTTGCACGTGTCATCAGTACAACTTCGGTTGGGGCCTTTGAATGTTCCTCCGGTAGCGGAACACTCGCTTCGTTTGAGTTCTTGGCAATCGGTCTCGCTTAGGCAACATGCGCCGGTGGCCTCTGGCGCTGGCGGAGACGGAGGTTCGGCGGGGTCAAAGAAGAATGATCGTCCGTGCACGCGGTTTCGATCGACTCGATCGAGTTCGAGATGATCGGTAAGCGTGCGCGCGTGCAAGGTGCTGTCTGGGGGCATGCCACCGGATAATCGGCTGATGGTTTGGCTCATAGGCACGGCCATCCAAATCAACAGGATCACAACCACCGCTGAGGCGGCCAAACTGAGGCCAAGTGGCCCACGGAGTTCGTCTCGCGTCATCATCGGCGTCGGCTCCGCCCTGCGACCCAAGCTTCCGCTGTTGCAGTGATGTCCAAGGTTCCAGATCGTTTGCCTCGCGTCAGACGCAACGACTCGATCGACTCAATCGCTGGATTTGC
>JABAAC010000038.1 GCA_014238965.1 Phycisphaerales bacterium
GAAACAACTTGCAAGCGACCCCTTCACGGCATCGCCCGACTTGATGATGTCTTCAACTTTTCGCACGCGTTCCCATGACAGATCGCTGATGTGCACAAGTCCATCCACGCCACCGACGTCCACAAACGCACCGAAGTCTTTCACTGTTGTCACGGTGCCATCAAGGACATCCCCGACGTTGAGCGACGCAAGGGTCTTTGCACTTTCCACTTCACGCTGCGCCTGCATGGCTTTGCGGCGAGAGAGGACCAATCGTCCCCGGCTGCGATCGAGTTCCATGACTTCACATTGAAGTTTCTGGCCGATGAATACATCGAGGTCATCAATGTGACGAATATCCACTTGGCCAGCAGGCATGAATGCAGAGTGCCCTGACACATCTAACTCTAGGCCGCCCTTGTTTGAGCCGGTGCACATGGCTTCAATGACCTGGCCCTCGCCAATGTCCTGCCATCGAGCCTTGGCCACTGCGCCGCGTCGAGACAAGATCAAGATGCCATCGTCGGTGTCGTGGCGTTCGACGGTAAAGGTGTCGCTTGTGCCCAATTCCGGTTCGTCCGTAAACTGTGATCGGGGACACACGCCCATCAAACGTGGGCCAAATTCAATAAGAACGTCTGATCCACGTACCTGCACAATGGTTCCGCTGCGCTCACTGCGACCTCGCGACAGAGCTGTTGTTGCGTCGTCGAGCATGTCGTCCAAACTGCCGCTGCCAAGAGCGGCATTGATTTCGGCTTCTAGCGCAGCATCGAGCGGTGACTGGTCGGGGTTCACATCTGGATTCACAGTGCGGTTCCTTCGTTAGCAATTGGCTTAAGGACTGGCAGCATTACCCGTCTAGGGGCCAACGTTGCAAGAACTACATCATCGTCGATTGTCATTGGAATTGCCCGGACCAAGTTGCCATACGCGAGTGAATCGTTTGTTCCTGCACACTGCACGGACACCCGGGCATAGTGATCGCACCGACCAAGCCAGTGGTTGGGGCGTGCCTGGTCAGGCTGCTCAAGAATCACTCGAAGCGTTCGCCCGATCAGTCCTCGCTGAAACTGTTCCCGGAGCCCGCCAGGGCGAGTCTCTAGATCGATCAGTTGCCGCACTCGGGCACGGGCCACGTTGGTGGGTACTCCATCGCGGGTCCATCGCGCCGCGGCCGTGCCAGGCCGGGGGCTGTAGGGAAAGACATGCATGTGGAGGTAGCTGGCCTCGTGCACAAGATCCACCGTTGCTTGCATGTCTGCATCAGTCTCGCCAGGGAATCCACAAATGATGTCCGTGGTCAGGGCTGGCGGCAGTCCCTCGTCGCTCGTGAGCGCCTCGTGTACCTGCATCAGCATGGCCCGATACGCCGCGGTGTCATATTGGCGATTCATGCGACGCAAGATGGCATCACTGCCACTTTGCAACGGAAGATGCAGGTGCGGCACGATGATGTTGGGGTGTGCAACCATGGCATCGAGCAGAGGCTCATCAACATCGCCAGGTTCCATTGATGACAGGCGAAGTCGTTTGAGGCCGGGCACCGCCGCAACTGCGTCAAGAAGATCGGCAAGCGGCGAGGCCATGGAGTGCACTTGCTTTCGTCGAATCGCGGTCTCGTGGCCGTAGGCGCCGATGAAAATACCAGTGAGTACAATTTCAACGTGGCCCGCATCGACGAGTTGCCCCGCCTCTTCGACCACATCTTGCAATGGCTTGGATCGCAGTGTCGAGCGGAGTTTTGGAATGATGCAGAATGTGCAGTGGGCATCACAGCCATCTTGAATCTTGAGTTCCGCTCGAACATGCCTGCTTCTAGGGGTGGGGCCCCTGCCGGGGAGTACAGGCAATGCTTGGGGGAGGGGCGTGCTAGCGGGCAAGGTCTCTAACCATTGTTCTAGCCGATGGTTGAAGCGATCAATCATGGCCCCCTTGTGCTGGGCGCTCTCATGCCCAATGAGGTTTCTATGGCCGCCAGCTGCTTGGGCATTGTGCTCATGTGCTGGATCCGCAGCCAAACAGCCCGTGACCAGAACCAATCCCCCGGACTGGTGCCTATTTTGGCTTCTTCGTGCTCGTCGTGCTGCATTGCGACTCTTCGCGGCAGCTCTGCTTGTCACCGCACAGCTGTGCACAACCTCAATTGAGGCCGCCATAGCAGCATCCGCTCGCTGCAAACCATGTCGCTCAAGGGCAGCCTCCAACTGCCTGCACTCGGCATGATTGACTCGGCAGCCGAGCGTTTGGATTCGATAGGTAAGCGTTTGAGTGTGCATGGATCCCACGTTGGCCTTCCCGAGGGGCATGGCCGGGGGCATCGTAGTGGTTCAGAAGCCTCGTACGGCAATGATCGCATCCAACTGGAGGTGCAATGCGTACCTATAGAGAGCCTCAGATCGGTATAGTCCACAGCCCACCATTCCTGCCATCCGGGCGAGCGTCCATCGTGTGTATGGGCAACGTCGCGGAACACGCATTGACTTGGAGTCTTAATGGCCACTGCCAACGCCGCATGGGGAATCGAGATTGGGGCCTTTGCAATCAAGGCCCTTCGATTGGAACAGGACGCCACGGGTGTTCGAGTGTCCGACTTTGCGGTCATTCCGCACAAGCGGGTGCTGTCAACCCCAGACCTCGATGCCGATGAACTCGTTCGTTTGAGTTTGGGCCAACTGATCAGTCAGAAGCGACTGGAAGGTGAGCACTTGGTGATGTCGGTGCCGGGCCACTCGTCATTCGCAAGGTTTGCCAAACTGCCACCCGTTGAACCCAAGAAGATTCCCGACATTGTTCGGTTTGAAGCGGTGCAGCAAATCCCCTTCCCTATTGAAGAGGTTGAGTGGGACTACCAGACATTTTTGGACGAGGGTTCGCCTGAGGTCGAGGTGGGCTTGTTCGCCGTGACCAAAGACAAGGTTCGGGAGATGCTTGGCCTTTGGGGCGAAGTTGGATTGAGCCCCGAGGTGCTGACACTTAGCCCGGTCGCTTTGTTTAATGGCATGCACTTTGACCGCGAATTGCAAGCGAACCCAGCGCCCCTTGCGTTTATCGACATCGGCACGCTCGCAACAGATGTGGTCATCGCCGAGGGCGATCGCTGTTGGGTTCGCACCTTCCCATTGGGTGGTCACCACTTCACATCTGCCATTGCAGAAGCGTTCAAGTTGACGTACGTCAAGGCCGAGCGACTCAAGCAAGAGGCGTCGACGAGCAAGTATGCCAAGCAGATCATGCAGGCCATGCGCCCGGTCTTTACGGATTTATTGCAGGATCTGCAGCGATCGCTTGGCTACTTTTCAGCCAACCGGCCCGGTGTCAACTTGACATCGATGATCGGGGTGGGGTCTACCTTCCGCATTCCGGGCCTTCGTAAATTCATCGGTCAGCAACTGCAAATTGACGTGCAGCGGCTCGATGAGTTTCGCCGAATTGCGGTGGAGGGGCGTGAAGCAGCGGCGTTCTCAGAACAGGTTGTCACGCTTGGCACCGCGTACGGACTCGCCCTGCAAGGGCTTGGCCATGTATCGCTCGATGCGAACTTGGTTCCCGTGGGCATTCGCCGTGATCAACTGTGGCGTCGCAAAACCAAGTGGTTCGTTGCTGCTGCTGCGGTCGCTGTTGCCGCGGGTGGGCTGACGTTCATTCGTCCTGTGATGGATGCTTCCGCATTGGGTGATGAGCCTGCTCAAGTGCGCCGTGTACTTTCTGCAGCGCAGGCAAATGCCGGCAAACTTGATGATCAAACAAGCGCATTTCAGCAGAACGCTTTGGCCCCCAAGTTGCTCGACATGTTGGATCATCGAGAGGTGTGGCCGCTACTGGTCAACGACATTGCATCGGCAATTGCCGAGGCTAAACCTCAGCAGGCACTGATTGGCAGTGACGTCGAGGCGGTAAAGGCCATTAGTCCTGAATCTCGACGGCTTGTTGAACTTGTGCGGTTGTCAGGCAACTACAGCGGTCCTCAAGGCGCTGGCGGCGCGGTGCCCAGAGGCATGCCCGGCGGCGGGGGCGGGGCACCCGCTGGTGGACTTGGCACCATCGAGGTGACGCTTGTTCTTGAGCTGACGCATGCTGAGCCTGTTGCATTTGTCAACGACACCGTGGTCAAGTGGCTCAATGACAACGCAAAGCAGCCTGGCAGGCCGTATCGCTTTACACAGGTGAAGACTGATCGAAGTCAACTCAACGAGGATGTTCGCCCCGGTGGCGTGCAAGAAGGCGGTTCCGGCCTCGGTGGCGGCCAGCGAGGCCCAGGTAATCCTGGTGGCTTTGGTGGTGGCGGACGTGGTCCAGCAGGTGGCGGCGGCGGGGGGCTTGGCCCTGGCGGTGCAGGTGGCGGGGGCATTGGCCCTGGCGGGGCAGGCGGCGGGGGTCTTGGCCCTGGTGGTGGTCGTGGTGGTGGTCGTGGCAGCGGCGGAGGCCGTGGGAGCAGTGGCGGTTCGATGGACGGCAGTTTGCCTGAATTGACTGATCCATATCCGCCAGGATCTTCGGTGTATCAACTGCCGGTGACTTTTACCGTGGAGTTGATTCGTTCCGTTCCTGGGAATCTCGGAGGTGACATGTGAATATGCAAGCGGTCACTGGATGGATGAAGGGGAATCTCGTCATTGTGGTGTGCGTGGTGGTCATCATCGGCGCGCCCGCTGGGCTTTGGTACGTGTCTAGTGGCTTGAGCGAGGAGTTGTTGGTCAAAGTTAAGAAGCGTGGCGGTCAGTTAGACAAACTCGCCTCCGCTGGCAAGGCACAGTTCGCATGGCCTGGGTCGTCAGACTCGGTGCAGGTGATCGTGACGCCAGATTTGGTTGCTGCGTATCAGCAGCAAGCGAGCACGTTGCAGGGACAAGCGGATGACATTGTGTCCGAGGCCAATACGCGAAACAAAGCGGGCTTCGAGAATCCGTTTCCGGAACTGCTTCCATACCCCAGCGCTGACACGTGGATGACGTTGACGCAGCAAGGTCGCGATGCTGAATTGTTTCAAGCCCTTCAAATTGAGCCGGAACGTATGCATGCGCGTTTGATGGAGCTCTACGATGCGTTGCTCAAGGAACTCAACGCCGGAGATCCGCCGGATCCTGTGAAGGTCAAGGCTCAATTGGCATTGGTTCGCGCTGACTCTATTCTTGGCGGCAGCAACGAGCAGTCGCTGGATGAAGATGAGCGTAAAGAACTTGACCGCAAGCTCGCCGACAAACGGCTGCAGATGTATATAGAAGCAGCAGAGTGGATCGGCATCTATCTGACGCCAAGCACCCTTGAACCACCGAACTTCGCCAAAACTGATACGCCTGACCACCAGACCATTGCCCGATGGATGTGGCGATATTGGGTTCTGCAGCGCCTTGTAGCTGGCATACAGACTGCCAACGACCAGGGGCAGAACGAGACTGAAGTTGCCATCAAACGGCTGGACCGAATCGATGTGCGTGGTTTGCTTGAGATGCAGACGCCCTCGGCGGGGGATCGATCCTTTGCCAAGGGGGCTGGCGATGGCAATCGAGGTGGAGGCCGAGGCGGTGGTACCGGCGGAAACAATGGTGGTGGTAGCAGCCCGCCACGAGGTGGCCCAGGTGGCCCCCCACGTGGACCTTCTGGCGGTGGACCTCCTGCTGGACCTTCCGGTGGGCCAGGTGGTGGCGGGAGCAGTGGTGGGTTTGGTGGCCCTGTGGGTCCCGCTGCACCAGCGCCAGGAACAACCGATCGATCGAAGTCGGTCACCGGCAGAATTACGAACCAACTGTACGATGTGGTCCTTGTTGATCTGGACATGATTGTCGCAACAGATCGCCTTGACACAGTGCTCACAGCGTTCTCAAAGCCCATTGAAACGGCTGTCCTTGACGTCGTTGTAGAGCCTATAGATTCATTTGAGGACCTCAAGCAGGGGTACTACTACGGGTCCGGATCAATGAGTCGCGTTGTGTTGACTGTCGAGACGATTTGGCTTCGCCAGTGGACGCAATCGCATCTGCCCGATGGTGTTCGATCGACGTTGGGCTTTGCCCCTCGACAGTATCCCGCCTCCGCCTCAGATAATGGGGCAGTTCCTGGAGGGCCTCCTGGCCGCCCAGGCATGCCGGGTCGACCTGTTAGTCCGGGGCAGCCGGGGTGAACCTCCACTGATGACCTTAGGGTGCGCTATGGCGCACCCTCGGAGTGAGTGATTGTATGGCGAATTCACGAATTACATTCTGGGAGCGATACACCGAATTTCTTGTATTGGGTGTCGTTGTAATTGCGTTCTTGGGGGTTCTGATTATGCAATTCATGGGCGCGCCCAATGCATTTTCACCTCGCGGGAAGGACTCGGTGCCGCCAGGTGACATCAACGGGCAGTTGACTCAAGCGGCATCGCGGCTCGATGGTTTGCTCAAACACAGTGGCTTGCCCGATGGCATTCCTGACGTTGGAACGTCGGATCTGAAGCACGCCTTCCAAAGTGGGCTTGTCCACCCCGTTGGCCCTTCGTCGCCCGTTGTATTGGCTTATGCGCCTCGAGGAGTGATTGCTGGGCAACGGTCCGAGTCCGGGGATTCCAATCCGGTGGTTGAGCCAAGTGTTCCTGTTCCGATGATGGTGGGGGCATATCAGCAGTTTGATACGCTCGATGACACAGTTGTCGCTCAATGGCCTGAACTCGAAGAGCGGTTCACTGACGGTGGGCCGTATGACGTGACGTGGTTGACTGTTGCTGCGAAGTTTGATGCCCAAGGGTTGCTCAATCAGTGGCGAAGTGATTGCAACGGGGTTCGGCGCATTCCAGAGCGGTGGTTCGACGGGCGAGTCGATGTGCTTGATGTGCGCATTGAACGACGAAAACAACGTGCCGATGGTTCATGGTCCCAACCGGAACCAGTGGTGCTACTGCCAGGTGCAGCGACCATTCGGCCCAACATCGGTGAGGTCAAGAATGTGGGGCAACGCGACAGTCTGCTGGACTCGTTGCGTCGGCCACCAATGCAACGTTTGGTCGTTCAGCCAGACTTTCTTTTGACTCGCAGTAGCCGCTGGCGTGTGCCCGAAGAAGCATTCGCTCAAGCCGCCGGTGAGGAAACTCGCTCTCCTCTGGAGACACTGCGATCATTGATGGCAACCCAGAGTCGGCTTGAGAAAGAGCTCGAGAGTCTTGGTGGAGGCAGTGGCCGACGCGGTGGAGGTGGTGGCGGACGTGGCCCAGCAGGCGGCGGCGGTGGTGGGCTTGGCCCAGCAGGCGGCGGCGGTGGTGGCCTTGGACCAGGTGGCGGCGGTGGTCTTGGCCCCGGTGGTGGCGGTGGTCTTGGGCCAGGTGGCGGCGGTGGTCTTGGCCCTGGCGGTGGCTCTGGTGGCGGTGGTCTTGGCCCTGGTGGTGGCTCTGGTGGTGGCGGTCTTGGCCCTGGCGGTGGCAATGGATCATCCGGGGGCGATGACGATCGACAGGCCAGGACGAAACAGCTCGAACGTCAGCTTGACCGACTTGCGCCTCGCATCGAGCAAGCCAGACGCGCCGTTATGCAGGCACTTAAGATTTCCGATGAAGAGCTTGAGGCCTTACTCAGCAGCGAGGAAGAGCCCGACTCAGGCGATGGCGCGATCTTCATGGTCGATGGCGAACTTTGGGTATGGGGCTTTGACTTAGACGTCAAGCCAGGGGAGTCCTACGATTACCGAATATCTATCGAGGTGGCCAACCCGCTCTTTGGACGGCAGTTGAGCCTTCCTGACCAGCAGGAAGCACTGACCAAGGAGGTCAGTATCGCATCCGCTACAAGTGATTGGTCCGATCCCATCAGTGTGGAGCGGCCCACTCGCTTGTATTCGGTTCGGGCCTATCCAAGTGGAACAACAACGGATAGTCCCTTTGGTGCAGCGACTTTTGAGGTGTACCGGTTCATGGATGGTCGCTGGTGGAAAGAGCGTGTCACGGTTACCCCTGGCAGCAGGATTGGCGGACTTGTCGCCATGAAGGATGAGGGCAGCGATCGAGAGATTGACTTCAGCACTGGCTTTTTGCTGGTGGATATTATTCCTCGGGCTTCTGCGGGAGCCGATGATCTGAAGTTCGGCACTGGGGCGGACTTGGTCATTGGGCGAATGGGCCCCAATGATGACGAACTGCTCTCGATTGACCTTGTCGTGGATCAGAACAAGGTGCGACCGCTGCTGCCAGATGGCGATCTCAGCGGGCTGGACGGCTAAAAAAACCGCGTTTTTCCTGTCTGAGCCTTGTGCCTACCCTTGACTTGGGCGGCGTGTTGGCTACCATGCTCGGCTCGCGCCTGCGCTTTGTGCGCAGGTGCCGTTCCCTGACAAGTCGTTGATTGATTGCGATTGACCATCCATACCCCCGGAAGGATGGTCGAGCAACAGCGACCATCTGCCACCTCTCATCCGGCGGATGGTCGAAGAACCAAGAACGAAAGCGCAAACATGAGTGCACAACGTGGCAGTCAACCCACTCCGGGTCTATTCCTCGTTTCCTTTACCTAGAAGGAATCGGGGTCGGGGTGGCACGACAAAGCTACAAAGGGCACACGGTGGATGTCTTGGTGTCCAGAGGCGATGAAAGACGTGGGAACCTGCGATAAGCCTCAGCGAGCTGGTAACCGAGCTGTGACCTGAGGATTTCTGAATGGGGAAACCCGGTCAGCCATAGGCTGATCATCCATACCCGAATGCATACGGTATGGAGGCGAACCCGGTGAACTGATACATCTAAGTAACCGGAGGAAAGGAAAGCAAAATGCGACTCCGTAAGTAGCGGCGAGCGAACGCGGATAAGCCAATAGCTGTATGAACCGTCTGGAAAGGCGGACCACAGAGGGTGATAGTCCCGTATGACAGTAGTTGGTGAGCCCTAGAGTAGCACGGTGCACGTGAAACTCCGTGTGAACATGGGGGGTCCACCCTCCAAGGCTAAGTACTCCTGGACAACCGATAGTGAACCAGTAAGGTGACTGAATGATGAAAAGCACCCCGATAAGGGGAGTGAAAAGTACCTGAAACCGTGTGCTTACAAGCGGTGGGAGCTCGCTTCGGCGAGTGACCGCGTGCCTTTTGCATAATGAGCCTGCGAGTTGCTTTCTACGGCAAGGTTAAGCTGAATCCCAGCGGAGCCGAAGGGAAACCGAGTCTGAATAGGGCGAACAGTCGTAGGGGGCAGACGCGAAACCGGGTGATCTACCCATGGGCAGGTTGAAGGAGGGGTAAAACCCTCTGGAGGACCGAACACACCTACGTTGAAAAGTGGGGTGATGACC
>JABAAC010000202.1 GCA_014238965.1 Phycisphaerales bacterium
CGCCAGCGTTAATAGAGATGACACCGGTCATGCCCATGCCGCAGTGCGGCTGGCAGAAGTAGGGAATGTCGATCGAGGCATAGTCGGGGACGACCCACTCGAGAGTCGGGCTGCCTGCGTCGAGTGGCCCGTCAAAAAAGAGGCCGTCGGCCACGCAGTGAGAGCCTGAAGTCACCGTGTGCGGGTAGCCGGAGTTGAACTGCCAGATAACCGTGTCGCCAGGCGCGACTTCAAGGGTCGATGGTGAGAACGAGGTGTTGTTGGCGAGGACGGTGTGCGTCTCAGCCGACACGAAAGATGTCACAGCGAGGACGACGATCGTCGTCAAACTATATGTACGCATTATTGAGGATCCCTTTCTCTAAAATGCACTGAGTGCATTTGCCAGTATCGCTCAAGTAGGTATCCTTGCAAACTCAAAATCTGACTTTTTTGCCTTATGGGCTAAAAAGAGGGCCTATCTCCGCATGCCTGACATTCTCACAGATCGCACAATTGCAGAAGCTTCACGAATCGCGCAGGGGCTCCGTCATAGTTTTGCAGGTGTCCTGCAATTGCCCCTCATCAGAGATCAACGCGCATCTGTATTGGCAAGAACGCTGGGAGTGGGGCGGATGACCTGCCAACGTATCGCGAAGCTTGCAGGCGACCAGAAGCCTTCGGCGGATTTACTGGCAGAAGTTCCGGGTATCAACGGTCTGCGTGACTTCTTGTCAGCGTTGGAACAGGCTGGCGCGTCAAGTCAGGATCTCTCTGAGGCCAATGCCGCTGTTGGCGCCTTTGCCAAATTCCTTGATGACCTGAGTTTGAGCCAGACCAAATTGGCCGAGGCGCTTTCGCTGTACTACGACGCCACTGATCCTGAACGACTGCGTGCCCGACGGGAACATTTGTTTGATGCGGCAGCTACCGTCACGGGACAGTCGGCAGGCGCCACCATCAGCATGATGGCGCTTAGGCCTAGCCTTGAAAAGGCATTTAACATCGAACAAATTGCCGTACGCGGTTACGTAGGAATGCGAGCCAGTGGGTCTGCCATGCCCATTCGCCTGCCGATCAACATGGCCTATTCCGACTATCGGAACGTCACCAGCGATGAGGCCGCCCGTGAACCTCAGGAACTCATCGAGTCCTTCTGCAGCAGACCATTGCCATCTATTGACTCTCGTGTCATCAAGGCGGAGCATCTCGCCCACATCATCAATCCTGAGCATATTCCAACGGGCGAGCCCTTTGACTGCTTCGCCAAGCAGCACAGCCAGTGGAACATCAAGGATATGGGCAACCATAAGGCGGTCTGGCTCTATGTGGATTATCCCACTCGGTACTGCACGTTTGATCTCTATGTACATCGCAACATTGAAAGCCTTAATACCGTCTCTGCCGACTGCCATTTGTGGGGTACATCACTGCTGGCTCCCCCAGAAGATCTCTGGATGACACGATTTTCAGATCAACTCGGCTTCACGGTGCTCGGGCCAGGGACGTCGAAGGCAGATTCAGTGGCCTACGCGAGGAATCAGGAACTCTCGCAATACATGTTTGACCATTATGGCTGGGATGCTGATGAGTTCGTCGGCTTCCGTTGTGAAATGGAATTGCCGATCTGGCGATCAGGCATGTGCTTGATACTTGAAGAGCATTGAGGTGTTGAGTGCCACACGCGAAGAAGTGCTTCATGTTTAAGCCACGCATGAGGTCTTTGAATAGATCTAATTGAATTGGAATGACAGATTTGAATCTGTTCTTAACTTCCGTAGATGGACTTGCGTACCTCTTCACAGGAGCAATGCACCGCCATCTCAACAACAACACCCCCGTGAATACGGAGGTGCTGTGGGGTTATATATGGAGTAGGGGATGGCCCAAATGGTTACGGGCAGGTGCCCCAACCGTCGATGACCTTCAGCAGGTCGAAGACATCGACCACGCCGTCAGCGTTCACATCGCCCTGGCAGGTCGGTGCGCAGTCATAACAACTGCCGTCTTCGCCGAGCCAGGTGCCACCAAGGTCGTCGCAATTATCAATTATATTGATGACACAGCCCGAGGACACGCAGCAGGCTCCCGTGACAGGTGGTGTCGCACAACCAGCATCCGCACAGGCCACATCATCGCCGGCATAGGTGCCACCGGCTGTGGTGCAGTCTGACTCGGTGGCCGTAATGCACGTTCCGCCAAGGCAGCAGGCGCCGGTCGGGAGGGGGGGGGCGGGCAAGAGGTGGCGATGACATTTCCGCCATCGGTGGTGTTGAAGTTGCCATTGATCTGATCTGGCAAGTTTCCACACACGTCTGAGCCGTTGATGGTGGGGTTGCTGGTGCTGATGCAGTAGATCCCGCCGCCGCTGGAGTTGGCTGTGTTGCCCGAGATCGTGCAGCCGGTGATGGTGGGGTTGCTGTCGCCGCTGAAGCCGATCCCACCGCCGTAGCTGGCCGTGTTTCCCGAGATCGTGCAGTCGGTGATGGTGGCGTCGCTGTTGTAGTACCAAACCCCACCGCCATTGCTGGCCGAGTTGGCCGAGATCGTACAGTTGATGATGTTGGGACTGCTCTCGGCATCACAGTAGATTCCGCCGCCGAAATAGTTGCCTGCGGACGTGTTGTTCGAGATCGTGCAGCCGGTGATGGTTGGGCTGCTCCAGGACCCACAATAGAGCCCTCCACCGCCAAGGCCTAAGTTTCCGGACGTATTGCCTGAAATTGTGCAGCCCTGAATAGTGGGGCTAACGCTGTTGGAGAATCTGATCCCGCCTCCGAGAATAGTGTTGCCGCCCGTAATCACCAGGTCCTTGATCACAGTGTCATCTCCTTCGCCGGATTTGATCACGAACACACCACCACCCGCGTGATATTGTCCCTGTGCATCGATGGTGGTGTTGCTGTTGGGCGATCCCTGGATGGTGATGGCCTTGCCGTTTGGGTTGAGCGAGTGCTCGTAATACGTACCTGCTGCAATGGCAATGACGTCGCCATCAAATGATGCATCGATTGCACCTTGAATGGTGGCATGGTCACCTGGCACATTGATGGTTGCAGCGAATGATGTTCCAACTAAGGCCAAC
>JABAAC010000148.1 GCA_014238965.1 Phycisphaerales bacterium
AATTGCGCTATCGCCGCTGCTTGAACTTTTTGATCACTGACCCCCACCACCCCACAGCACCTCCGTATTCATGGGGGTGTTGTTGTTGAGATGGGCGGTGTATTGCTCCTAAAGAGGTACGCAAGACCATCTATAGAAACTGTTGTTGACCCCCACTACGGCTCGGGGCACTCGCCCCAGGCACCCATGACCGCAAGCAAATCACCAATATTGACAACACCATCGCCGTCGAGATCAGCAACGTCGCCGACCATGCCCCAACGCTCAATAATGACAAGCAAGTCCATGATGTCAATCTGGCCATCGGGATTGCCCGGCGGCGCAACATCGGCCTGACAAGCGCTTGTACACCGCAAAAGCAGCGAGCCTGACCCCGAATCGGCAGGCCCCCACCCGCCCACTCGAATAAGGATGGGCTGACCCTGCGTCACCTCAGTAACTGCCAAAGAGGTGTATCCACCACACCCCGAACCATCGTCGTTACATGCAAGCAACTGAGCATCGCCCGGCGGACACAGGCCTATGTCCTCGTAGATGGCAAGATCAGTGTCGTAGGCTGCCATGTCGCAAGTGCTGGCAAGCAATTGACCGTCACAGGTGGCAACCGTGCTGAACCAGATATCGTTGTGTACCTGACCGTCCCATTGGCACACATCGTGCTGCACGCCATCGGTTGTCGCGCAAGTTGTGTCGAATGGCCATGTGCCTTCCACGACTGCAATCGCATCAGCACATGCGTCGTTCAGGAGATCTGCCTCCAGACTGACGCGAAGCGTCCCAGCGCCAATCTCGTCGTCCGCGAACCCACCGAGCCGAATAAGCAGCAATTGGCCAGTCGTGACAGGCATGATCAAAGTCGACGAGAAATGCAGGCAGTTCGGTCCGGAGTCATTACAGGCAAGTACATCGATGTCGTCGGGCGTGCAATTCGCCGCGCCGTCGTACACCACTAAATCAGTATCGAATTCAGCAAGCCCGCACGTATCCAGCGTAAGCGTGCCCTGGCACGGCGCCGTGTACCTGAACCAGATGTCATTGAAGACCTGACCATTGACATCGCAAGTCCCCAAATGCGAAAATCCATCCGTTGTCGCCCACGTGGTGTCAAAGAAATGGTCGCCGTCGGCAAGTAGTACGGCACTGGCACAGTCGTCATTGATAGGCGGAGAACCAGTTTCCGTCACTGACAGCACGCCTTCGCCCAAAGCCGGTTCATTGAAACCACCGACTCTGATGCGCAGCTGCTGGCCGGCCTGTACCGGCAGCGTCAACAGTGAGGTAAGCCCCTGGCAATCCCAGTCGTCGTTACAGGCCAACAAGTCACTTGCGGGCGGAGGGCACACGCCGGTGTCCTCGTAGACGGCAAGAATGGTGTCGAAGTCCGCCGTGTCGCATGTCGATACCTCTAGTTCGCCGTCCCACATCACGGTGTAACTGAACCAGATGTCATTGAATGCCTGGCTATTGTTTGAACACGTACCGAGATTTGCAAGGCCGTCGGTTGTTGCACCCACCGTATTGAAGTTGTGCTGCCCGGCCTGAATGAGAAGCGGTTCATTGCAGTCATCGTTGTTGGGTGGAGGTGATGCGTAAAACACAGTCGTCAATTCCCCATCGCCCGTGCCAATGATGGTGGCAGCACCGACCCTGATCAGCACCGGCTCAAATGGCTCCACATTGACCGCCAAGAGGGACGTCTGACCGCAATTCCACCCTGCGTTGTCATCGTTGCAAGTGATGAGGTGCCCACTCAGCGGCGGACAGACGCCCTCATCCCGGTAGACCGCAAGCATGGTGTCAAATGATGCAGCCTGACAGGTGCTGACAAGCAGCGTGCCGTGGCTGGGGGGCATGTACGAGTACCAGATGTCATTGTGCGCCCCGCCATCGCCGCAGCTCAGGTGGGCGTAGCCATCTGTTGTTGCATAGGTCGTATCAAAGGCCACGACACCTGGATCAATGTCAATCGCCGCGGCGCAGTTATTGTTGCTTGGAGGCGTTCCAAGCACGACGATCTGCTGCGGCAACCAAGTGCGGTCGTTCCATGGATAGTCATCTTGGAGGTACAGGTTGCCACTCTTGCTGATGATCGCGCCGATCCAATACTCGCCTGCGGGCACGTCTGGAACGGTGGATGTAAAGTCCCCGGCCCACCAGATCTCCGGGTTCATGTCTTCGAGGTCGATCCACCCAGGCAGTTGCACGTCATCGGTGGTGATCTCGCGATCGGTAGACAAGTAGAGCCTTGCACGAACGCCACTGGTCACGTTGATGGACAGGTTCTCAATGGTCAGCCCCTCAACGGTAATGGGAGACCCGGCGTAGTACAGCAGCGCCGAAGCCTCTGCATTCACCAAGGCACCATTGACAACTGCATACGACTCGACGCCCAAATCGGTAATCCACTCATAGTCGGCATCTGGATAGTAGGCATCGCGCACGGCCCAAACATCCAACGCATGAATGCCACGCCCGTCTTCGACGATGTCGTCGTAGTAATCGAACATCACACTGGGCGAGCCATAGGCATAAGTCTCATCGCATGTGCCTGTGATGTACCCCCACGAGTGGCCCACTTCGTGGACTGCTATCGATTGATACAACACCGGGTCGGCGCCCTGCTCGAATGACAGATCAAAGTCGGTCGTCCAGGTGAATGCAGGATTGAAGACGATGTCCGATTCAATGATCGCTTCTGCATCGCATGTGTCGTCCCACCATGAACGCATCACAAAGCACACACCCAGCGCGGTTGGCGGCCAGGAGAAGTTGTAGTCGTCCGGCAGGTTTGCAACAAAGCCGCAGAACTCACTTTCGTCATTGTCATGACCGTATGTACCGTCATCCGCGGCCTCGCGGAAGATGTCCATGTACCGGTTCCAGTAGCCCATTGCCATGTTGTCGTAGGGCTTTGCCCAGTGGTTCTCATCAAGCATCTCGAGATAGATGAACAAGTCCTGTGTGCCGCAGTAGCACAGGTTGTCGCCGTTTGAGCCCCGTGCATGCGGTGCGCCTTGATCGGCAGCGTCCGTGGCTGGAAGCGGCCCCTGGCGGTACACGCGTTCTTGGGCATTTGTAACTGCTTGCTGTAGGAATGCCGGCCGCTGCGTCAAGTCGGCCCCGGCATGCTGGCGGGCTGCTTCTTCAACCACCAGCGAGCGAAACGTAGATAGATCCATCAGCATGCCCCGCTCAGCTGTCACTTGATCGTGAACAACTGCACCACCACCGCCTATTGCAATGCCATGAGCAAATCCGATAGGCGATCGAAACACCGTAGTGCCGTCCGCCTCGAACCAATCAACAATGGGCGAACAGAAAATGTTTCCATCGGCAATGTGCTCAATGCCTCGACCGTCGGTCCGCATTGGCAATGGCGCGTTGTGACCTTGCTCCAACACACGAAACACGCCCTGGTCCGCGCCGATGAATGGGTCCAGCCATCGCTGGCCGTCCAGCATGGCGAAGGCCACAATCCGCTCGCCTGGCTCAAAGTGCGCAACGCCAGTGCTGAGCGTTTTGGCGCCAACAGTGCCACCGGGCACGGTCCACGTGAGCCTGCTGCCCAGATGGCCCATAGCAACGGCATCGGCATGCCACACATCCAGGACATCCAGCGTGATATCTGTAACGATCAGACCCAGTGCATCTTGACGCGACTGCACGTGCGTGATGTGCCCATCGACAATAACCTGACTCGTGTGCACGAGCGTTGGGAAGTCAACGTGCATATGCCCTGCCAGACTGGGGCTGACTGCCACAGCTGAAACCAGCACTCCCGCAGTAATCCACAGTCTGGTCAATGCTTCAATCCTCTTCACATCAGGCCTCTTTCACAACAAGCCGATCTAGAAGCCGATCCAAGCAGTGATTCTACCCAACAAGCATGCTGAATAGAAGTGAAATCACCCCTTGGCCATCGAATGGAGATTCCTGA
The DNA here is from genome assembly GCA_014238965.1 of Phycisphaerales bacterium. GTDB lineage: Bacteria > Planctomycetota > Phycisphaerae > Phycisphaerales > SM1A02 > JABAAC01. The sequence goes on from JABAAC010000148.1 coordinate 3,938, forward strand.
TTCAAGCAGGAGTATAAATCCCAATTGCCGGGGCATAAGGGTGTGACACAAGTGATCATGCACCTCCGTGTTTACGGGGGTGTTGTTGTTGAGATGGGTGGTGCATTGCTCCTGAAGCGGTACGCAAGACCATCTATAGAAACAGTTGTTGACCTTCCCTATGAGGCCCTCTCTAATGGGACTTGTGCGGCCTCAGGTCGCCTCATGGGAGAGGGAAACCAATGCGACTAAGCGTGATTGTTGCAGCTTTACTGAGCCTTGCTGGCTCAGCGAC
>JABAAC010000081.1 GCA_014238965.1 Phycisphaerales bacterium
GGTTATGTCGAGCGAGGCTTGCTCGGGTGTCGCAAGAAACCACACCGGAGCGGTTGCATCGACATCCACAGTGATTCGATCGACGCCCTGTTCAGCGAGAATCGTGATCAACTCGGTACCAACGAGCCCAGATGCTCCGAGCACGCCAACCCAATCGAGTTCAGAGAGTTGCATTGGGTGTCTCGTCCTGCACGAGTTTGGCCGTCATGTCGCCGACCATCGTTCCTGGCGTGCTCGACGACACACCTCTGACGAGAAAACCAAGGCCACGCTGCTTGGCGAGCCGCACGGCCTTGCCCTGTACGACTTCGTTTTCAAGATCGAGCAGATCGTCCCAATGCATTTGGCTGAAACGTGCCGCTCGGGTATGGGCGGGATCAACTTCATAGACCCCCTGAATGGACTGAATCAACTCGCATCTCGCGTCCAGTTCAGCGGCAAGGAAGACAGCGGTGAGGTCTGAGCCGCCGCGGCCGAGCAATCGCTTCGTTCCAGAATGACTGATGCCAACAAAGCCCGGGACCAATGTGATTGGTGCTTGTTGGAGAATCGCTTGCAGTGCCGGGATATCAAGGCTGACAAGGTCTGCATCGAGCGGGTGTCCGCTTGCGTGCAAGCCAATATCAGCAACTTTGACTGGATGAGCCGCTACGCCTCGGCCTTGTAAGTGCTCGGCAAGTTCTGCGACCATTCTCTGCTCGCCCTGAGACACATGCTCGACGATCTCTGCGCTCGATGTGGAAGCCTGCAATGGGATCTCGCCAAACAGCACGTCGGTGACACCAGCAGGGGCAGATACGACGACTATCAGCGGCGAGTCAACCGCTGCTCTCGCTGCAAGCATGTCTGAGACACCAGCAACTGCCTGATCTGATCCAAGAACGGACCCACCGCATTTGATGACTTGCATGGTCATGATGTGCAGACTACTCGGCAGAGTGATCTTTGGACGAAAAACGCAAAGAGGCGATCGCCTCCTGCGAACGCCCCTTTGATCGCTACCGCTGCCGTGTCGCGAGACCGGCACTGGTCTAGTTCACAAATGCTTCCAGATCAGCACGGTCCAAACGCGCCGAGCATGCCAAGCAGATCATTCAGGTCGACCGAGCCATTGCCGTCGATGTCTGCCTGGCAGCCAGCCGTGCATGGGCCCCACTGGGCGATGAGTACCAAGAGATCCCCAATTTCCACGTGCCCATTGCCATCAAGGTCGGAGTTGCACGGTGCGGTCTCGGAAACGGTGGCCCGTGCGAGGCAGGCCCGTGAGGTGTCGCCGGTCGTACGATCGTGTAGCAGAATGGATGAGAGGTAGTCGCCGGGGTCCATCGAACCAAGTTGGTTGCTGTCAATAACGACCTTGATCTGGGCTCGCTCACCAGGTTGTAGTGTGAGGAATGCGGGCGAGACGTCAATCCATTCATTGTCCCAGAGGAACTCGATGTCACGGGGGATCTCGTCAAGAATCTCAAGGTCAATCCACACTGGTGGAATCGGATCGGCACCTAGAGAGATTTGCCAGACCGGCCAGTCGAGCGGTTCAAAGGAGAGCTTTCTGGTAGTGAGGCGAAGGGCGGGGTCACCAAAGATGTGCCAAGTCTTGGCATTGCGTGGCCCGAATGCTGGGTATGTGGCCACCATGGCGTTGGTCCCCGATGCGCACCGCGCACCAAGGCGAGGCAAGGTTCCAGTCGCCTCGTGGGCGGCGATGACGTCCTGCCCTTTCATTGGGGGAGCCCAACTCTGGTCGATCGTCGACATAAACACTGCGACGGCGCCGGCGGCGTCTCCGTCATCGGTCGTGGCCCGAAGCCATGACTCGGCAAAGCACTCGCCGACATTGAAGCGGCCGACGTCACACGCAACGCTGACAATCCATGGCCACATATTCTTGTTATTGAGCGCACTCACATCCGCCGAATTGAAGGTGGAGGTTGTCCAAGTCTGCTGGCTGCCATGTCCGGTGTAGTTGATGAACCCCACGCCATTCTCAATTGCCGCGTTCGCAGCTGCGGTAGTCGCACCAGGGTCGTATACCTGCGCAACATCTGTGTAACCACTGGCGAGCAGGTTGGTCCGAATGATGTTGAGGTGTACCCAATCGAGTTCGCCATTGTCCGCGATCGCCCCGTTGCCGTCATTGGAGGCAATTCCCAGCGCACGATCTCTGTGTGATGAGAAGGCGTCAACCTGGTGCTCGAAGGCCAGTGTGCGACTGACCATCAGCGTGGCTTGGGCTACAGACTTTGCTGGAAACCGGCCAATGAATACTTCTGGGCGGGTGTCGTCACCTGTGAGGTAGCCATAACTCGGATCAAGGCCGCCGGTATCGCCGGAGTAGTTCAAGGTGCTTGAGGCAATCTGTTCGATGTCGCCGACGAGCAGTACGTAGGTGAGATCTCCAAACCAGTTCTCGCTAGAGTTATACTCGGCAGCGATATGTGCCTTGATTTGGGCTGGTGTGTTACCGATGGATTCGATCGAACGAGAGACGGTCCAGATGCCCTCGTCATTGCGATGGTCGACCAGTGGTTGCACTTCATCAAGCCATGCTTCAGGGGCAATCACGAGCATTTCAATGCCACGCGGAAGAATCGGGGGGCCGACGGCCTCTTCCCAGTTCACAAACAATTCCTTGTACATTTCTCGGAATCCCATCCGTGAGCTGCGAATTGCTTCTTCGGTCAATGCGTTGTGTTCGGCTGGGCCATCTGGACTTACTTCGACGGTGATGTCTTCGATGACCAGCAGCTTCCGCTGCACTGGGTTGTACTGAAAGGGTTTGATTCGCAGGTCGACTCCACGCTTGGTGCGAATGATCCAAGGGTGACCGAGGGTGGCCGGTGCATGAGGCCAGAGTTCGTCTTTTTGGAACTCACTTCCAAATTCATAGGGGACCGTCTCCGGGTCCATGCTTCGACTGATATCGCCACGAGCGGGTGCAAGCAGCACATTGGGAATACTCGTGGTGGTCATGTCAACGATGGTGA
>JABAAC010000203.1 GCA_014238965.1 Phycisphaerales bacterium
GCGGCCCCAGTCGATGCTGACCCATTCGCTGCTGCCTGCGTCGCCGAGGCGAAACCCGCCATGACAACGTTGGACACTGATCTCAATCGGGTCGTCAACGCCTGGCCAACGCTCACGCGACCCATTCGCGCAGCAATGATCGCCCTCGTGGACGCCTCGAGCTGATTGCATCGTGCAGGGCCCCATGGTCATCTTGTCACCAGCAAAGTCGATGCACTTTGCCGGTCAAAATGGACTTGTTCCCACGAGCCGCCCGCGATTTACATCGCAACGCAACATGCTCGTGAATGTCATGCGAACTAAGAGCCCTTCTCAACTCCAAAAGTTGCAGAAGATCTCATCATCGCTCGCACACCAGAATGCTGATCGCTGGGTCGCATTTGGTTCACGTGCGAACGACCGCGGTCCCGCAGCACTGTGCTTTACTGGCGATGTCTACCAAGGCCTCGATGCACAAACGCTTTCATGCGCCGAGCAAACCTGGCTGCAAGATCATGTGCGCGTGCTCAGTGGGCTGTACGGATTGCTTCGCCCCATGGATATGCTGCAGCCATACCGTTTAGAAATGGGCACTGGCCTTCGCACCGACGCTGGCGACACACTCGTGCAATTCTGGGGGGACACACTTACTCGGCAACTCAAGTCGGACATGCGAGGTGCCATGTGTCTCGTGAACCTCGCAAGCGATGAGTACGCCAAAAGCATTGACTTCTCTGCACTGCATGTCCCAATCGTGCAACCGACATTTCTGCAGGAGTCCAATGGCAAATCGAGTTTCATGAGTTACTACGGCAAACGTGCTCGGGGCGAAATGGCCCGATGGCTCGCCCAGACACAGCCATCATCAATCGATGCAATCGCCAAATTTGACGCTGAAGGCTATAGGCTCGTTGATCGAAGCGATACCAAGCTGACATTCGCCCGGCCAAAGCCACCGCCGATCAGCGCGAAGCGTCGCCCTGCGTAAGTGGCTCAACCGCCACTGCCTCAAGAACGACCTTGTGGAAGTTGGCATTCGAGACAGCGTCAAAGGGAAACTTCTGCGTCACGTAGATGGCTGTCAAATCCTGCGAAGGATCGATGAAGAAATACGTGCACGCCGCACCGCCCCATGCCCAACGGCCTTCACCGCGGAGGCCTTTCGATGTAGCGACGCCTGGCTCTAGCCCGAATCCAAGGCCAAATCGCTGGCCACTTTTGAAGGCCGGACTCAACTGGTTCTGGGTCATGAACGCAACCGTCTTGGCCTTCAAAATACGTGCGCCGTCAAGTTCGCCGTATCGCTCCATAGCCTGCATGAATCTGGTGTAGTCATGAAGCGTCGACCACAGGCCACCCCCGCCAGATTGAAAGCGAGGCTTGAGCGACCGAACCTGCTTGGCGTTGTAGTGATCTGCATCCACCTGCAATGTGCCCGGTGAACCAGTCACGATGTGCATATGCGCAAGATCATCCGGCGGCGTAAATGACGTATCCATCATCTGCAAGGGTGCAAAGATGTGAGCCTGCAGGTACTCACCGAGCGACTGACCCGAGGCGACTTCAATGACTCGCCCAAGTACGTCGATACTGACTCCGTACACAAAGCCGCTTCCTGGGTCAGAGAACAACGGAAGTAATCCCATTGACGCAGCTGCGGTTTCGAGATCACCGCCGCTGACAAATACCTGCTTGTAGGCAGGCTTGAATTCCAAGGGCACGCTGAAGTCGTACCCGAGTCCGCTCGTGTGTGTGAGCAAGTCTCGAATTGTGATCTGGCGCCTCGCTGGCCGCGCATCCTCACCAATACCAACCGACATCTCGGCGAACTCGGGAATGTACATCGACACGGGGTCATCGATGCCAACCTTCCCTTCTTCAACCAGTTGCATAGTTGCAGCGGAGACAATTGCCTTGGTCATGGAATAAATACGAACAATTTGGCCAATCGTCAGATCGTCGTTGGACTCGGGTGTCCGATCGCCAAAGGCCTCAAGGAAGATCGTCTCCCCCCCCTTGGTCACCTGCGCGCTGCAGCCAATCACGCTGCCCTCATCAACTTGCTGTTGCATCCAAGCATGTAAGCCCTCAAGGGGCTGCCCAAGGGACGCCGTTACAAGCAAGCTACTGGCCAAACACAAGATCAAACGTAGGGCTATAGAGGGATTCATGCCTCCAGCCTATCAGCACGCTACCGTGGTGCACTATGGCCCACGGCTCCAAACTTGTCATCTATGCCGCCCTTGTAGGCAATGCCTTAATCTCAGTGACGAAGTTTTTTGCAGCAGCCATGACCGGATCTGCAGCGATGATGGCAGAGGGCATTCACTCACTTGTCGACACCGGCAATCAGGGACTTCTTTTGCACGGGCTACGACGTGCCAAGCGACCACCAGATGCCCGATGCCCAATGGGCTACGGCAAGGAGGTGTACTTCTGGTCGTTTGTTGTCGCCATGTTGATATTCGGACTCGGTGCAGTCGTGTCGATCTATGAGGGTGTGCATCGAGTGATGCACCCTGAGGTAGTCACCGACCCATTCATCAACTACATCGTGCTGGCACTGGCGATGGTGTTTGAGGGGGTGGCTTGGTGGCTTGCGTTTCGCGAATTTCGATCGCATCAACGAGGCAAGAGCTTGCGCGAAGCCGTCCGATCGAGCAAGGATCCGACCACCTTTGTAGTGCTCTTTGAAGACACCGCTGCGATGGCAGGCCTGTTCGTTGCTGCCATAGGCTTGACACTGAGCCAGGTGCTGGACATGCCTGTGTTCGATGGCATTGCGTCCATCGGTATTGGCTGCATTCTGGCGATCACCGCTGCGTGGCTCGCTCAACGAACGAAGTCACTGCTCATCGGCGAATCTGCAGACCCCGAACTCATTGCGGATGTGCGGCGTCGAGCGGAAGCTCTTGAAGCAGTCGAGTGCGTCAACGAAGTACTTACGTTGCATATGGGACCGCATCACGTCTTGCTCAATATCAGTGTCGACATGGTCAATGCGCTGCCTACTGGCGACACCGAGCAGGCCATTGAACAACTGACACAAGATATTCGTGCAGCCCACCCGGATATCACACGGGTCTTCATCGAAGCAGAGGCAAAGTAGAAGACTTCTGACGCCGCTTCTTTCAGCAGTCGCCCCAGCCAGCGATCATCGCCAGCAGATCAACAACATCAGTCACGCCATCGCCATCCACATCGGCCTCATCGGTGCCCCATGCCGCAAGCAACGCAAGCACATCGACCACATCGACAACGCCGTCGCCATTGACATCCGCGGGGCACTCAACAACATCGCCAGGCAGCTCAACAACCCACGTCACCGTGTTGCCGGGCGAACCACTATTGCCCCAACCTGTCAGCCAACGGCCGTTCTCTGACATTCCTGTGACAGACGCAAAAGTGAATCCCGCGGGATACGCAACGCCAATTTCGTTGAAATATGCCGGCAACTGTTGCGTCCCTTTGCCCTCGCGCCACACGAACGCATTACCAAAGGACGCAGGCATACCCCAGGGCCATGTGCTGCCAACGACCATCGAACCATCGCTACTAATTCCCATGCCAGCCATATACAGCCCACCACCTGCAGCAAGATTTGGCACGGTTTCAGAAACGTTCGTCACGGTGTTGTACCGCCACGTGTCCCCCACTCCAAAGCCCGCGCCAACGCCCATGCCACTGACCCAGACACCGTCTGCCGAGACGCAACTGGCCTCGGAAGCATCTTGGCCGTTGGGCAGGTCAATCAATTCCTGAACGCCATTTACCCAGACAGCGCCTTGGCGAATAGAGCCATCCTGCCAACCGACAATCACTGATGCATCGCTACTAACCGCATTGGCCCGAGTCGATTGACCGGAGCTTGTGGTACCCAATGAAACACCGGCCTGATCACCGACCCAATAAGTGGCATAGGCACTGCATGCGTCCCAACCGAGCCCAACTAAGGTGCTGCCATCACCTGACATGCCCCAGCCACTACTCACTGAGCTGTCACACGAGCCGTTGAGGCCGCCAAGGGGAGTCCATATGTCGGTAGCGATTGTGTAGAACGCTGCTGTAAAGAGATTTGAGTTTGGATCGGCCATCGTGCCACAGACCACTGTGCCATTGGAGTCGATGCCAGCTTGCCCACCGGCGCCACTCCCAGCGGAAACGCCACCAATGATCTGGTGGCCACCTGCGGGCGTCCAAATGAAGTACTCAGCACTTGCCGTTGATGAGCCGGCAACCACGCCGTTGTTACTCACAGCGGTAGACCACCCCTGCCCGGGTCCCAATGTGACAACATCCGCGATTCCAACTGTGGTTACACACAGCGAGATACCAACTACAAGTGATCGTAAATCCACGATAGTTTTCCTTCTCTCACAGACGTGCGATGCTGCTGTCACACCGAACAAGATGACGTTTTGCACGAGCCCCAAACATCCATCACTTCAATCGCCGATAGTCACCACACCAGCACCATGGAGCCACTGCTGCCCCTCCCTACCTGCGGCCATCACAAATGCTCCCCCAATGTACCTCATGCATTCGTTGAATCGAGCCCTTTATGACGAGTTGGCTCGATTGCCGCTAATAGGGCAAAGCAGCCCCGCCATCAACCAGTACACCACCACGCATGGGGGCATCGACATGCTCACGCGTCATGATGCTAACCGTCGCAGTTGAGCCGCTGTGCAGCGTGTAACTAGGTGGTTGCTCAAGCATGATTCGCACAGGAAAACGCTGGGCCAGCCACTGCCAATTGTGGCCAAATAATTTGAGTCAGGCCTTAGGACCAGCTGCCGCGATGCGATGATCCCGAGCATCCTTCTTGCGTTGGGTTTCACTGAGCACACGCTTTCGCAGCCGAATAGCATCGGGCGTAATCTCGACAAGTTCGTCGTCTTGAATGTACTCAAGCCCGGCCTCAAGATTGATCTGGCGTGATGCCTTGAGCACTACTGTGGCTTCCTTCGTGGACTCACGCACATTACTGAACGCCTTACCCTTGACGATGTTCACGCCAAGATCATTGTCGCGTGCGTTCTCACCGACAATCTGTCCGGCGTAGATCACCTCTTGCGGCTCAACAAACAGCACGCCTCGTTGCGAGAGATTCAACATCGAATACGTCTTCGCCGTGCCATCTGCCGTCGCCACAAGAACGCCGTTGCTTCGGCGGAACGCCACAGATCGAACCGGCGCATACCGCTGAAAGCAGTGATACATGACGGCCTGTCCAGCCGTTGCCGTCAACATGTGACTTCGCAGTCCAATGAGGCCTCGGGCAGGCATTTCACATTCAATGTGCATGCGATCACCACGTTGCTCAAGTTGCTGTACTTCTCCACCGCGAGCGCCGAGCAACTCCATGGCAGCCCCGACATGGGCCTCATCAACGTCAATAGTGAGCAATTCAATGGGCTCACATCGAACGCCGTCGATGTCCTTCTCGATCACCTGCGGCCGACCAACGGTCAATTCATATCCTTCGCGGCGCATGTTCTCAAGCAAAATACCTAGGTGCAATAGCCCTCGCCCCGACACCCGAAATTCGTCGGCCGTGTCGCCCGGTTCAACGCGAAGAGCCAAGTTACTGCGCAACTCACGCTGTAGACGATCATCAATCTGGCGCGATGTGACGAACTTTCCGCTTCGGCCTGCGTTGGGCGAGTCGTTGATGCGAAAAAGCATATGTAGTGTTGGTTCATCAACTGCGATGCGAGCGATTGGGTTGGGTTGCTCGGGGCAAGCAATGGTGTCGCCAATTTCAAACTCACCGATTCCTTCAACTGCGCACAGATCCCCAACAGAAACGAGTTCCGCAGGTACGCGCCCAAGATCCTTGAAGCGATACACCTTCTGTGCCCGTGCAGAACGATTGCCATCTTGTTGGCAGATCGTCACTGCTTGTCCAGCACTCAAGGCGCCGGCCACTATACGACCTATTGCAATTCGGCCTGCATACGGCGAGTAATCCTGCGATGCAATCAACATCTGCAGCGGCACATCTGCATAGCCCAATGGCGCAGGCAGGTGGTCCATGATCGCTTCGAGCAGTGGCTGCATGTCGCCTTCATGGACGCCCTCATCGGTGCGTGTCCAGCCATCGCGACCCGAGGCGTAGATCGTTTGAAAATCGAGGCGCTCATCGCTAGCGCCAAGTGCGACGAGCAGGTCAAAGACCTCATTCACCACTGACTCAACACGTGCATTCTCGCGGTCGCATTTATTGACCACCACGATGATCGGGTGGTCAAGTTCAAGGGCCTTACCAAGGACAAACCTCGTTTGCGGCATTGGGCCCTCGAAGGCGTCAACGAGCAGCAGCACGCCATCGGCCATCTTGAGCACTCGTTCGACTTCGCCGCCGAAGTCAGCATGGCCAGGCGTATCGATGATGTTGATGCGGCAGGTCTCGCCCATATGTGAGCCCGACGTGGGCCTGTACGTGACGGCGCAGTTCTTGGAGGTAATCGTAATCCCGCGTTCTCGTTCCAGCGGATCGGAATCGAGCACGCAATCAGTTTCGTCACGATCGAGCAACATGGCCCCGCAGTAGGCCAGCAGCGAATCTACGAGCGTGGTCTTGCCGTGATCGACATGGGCGATGATCGCTACGTTTCTCAAATTGGGGTCAGCGGTGTGCAGCATGGGCAGCCCCGTATTGTAGGGCGGCGCGTCAAATGAACACAGTGGCGGCGGGAACCTCAACGATTCAAATGCTTTCCTAGGAGGCAACGGCGGATGGCCTATCACCCATCACGCACGTTCTAGGAGAAGAGGAGCCAAGCGATCTGCAATATTTGTGGCAAGAATCACCCTTCAAGCACCGCTGTACGCCACATACGCAGCAGATGCCCGTTGCACCAACATCCTTGCAGAGGACTGGAGCGTCAACGGAGATGTGGGAATCTACGGCCTGCAGATCATGCCCACACCATGCAGGTCCTGCAAGGACACACCCTGATCGAAGCGTCAGTGCGGGTCGCTGTGACCTAGCCGCCTCTTGATTGGATTGTGGGCGACATCTACCGCGCTGCACAACTGCCGCACGAGGCGAGCAGTGCATTGAATGTACTGCTGGGCCGCATCGCTTCAACAGCGATGGCTTCGTCAGGCTGAAAGTAGCCGCCGATGTTCTGTGGCGAGCCCTGGCATTGAATCATCTCCTGCATGATGGCCGCCTCGGCATCCGCGAGCGAGGATGCCAGCGGTGCAAAACGCGCTGCCAATGCTTCGTTGTCGGCCTGGGACGCCAGCGCATCGGCCCAATATCGTGCGACCCAGTAGTGCGTCGAACGATTGTCTGGTTCGCCACCTTTTCGAGAAGGCGACTTGTTGTTCATGAGGTAGGCCGTCGCTGCATCGCTAAGTGTTGCCCCAAGTATCTTGGCTGCAGCATTGCAGTGCACTGCTGCGAAATGCTCCAAAGACGCGGCCAACGCCAGAAACTCACCAAGCGAATCCCAACGCAGGTGGTTTTCCTTCTCAAACTGCTGCACGTGCTTGGGTGCGGAACCACCGGCCCCAGTCTCAAACAGGCCACCGCCATTCATCAGCGGCACAATGCTAAGCATCTTGGCGCTTGTCCCCACTTCCAGAATCGGGAACAAGTCAGTCAAGTAATCGCGAAGCACATTCCCCGTGACAGAGATGGTGTCTTCGCCGCGTCGAATACGCTCGATGCTGAACTGAGTCGCCTCAATGGGCGACATGATGTGAATGTCGAGGTCCTTGGTGTCGTGATCCTTGAGATACGCGTCAACCTTCGTAATGAGCTGAGCATCGTGCGCTCGATGCACATCGAGCCAGAACACCGCAGGAGCACCCGTTGCACGCGCCCGTGTGACTGCGAGCTTCACCCAGTCGCGAATTGGCGCGTCCTTGGCCTGACATGCACGCCAAATGTCCCCCGCTTCAACCAAATGCTCCATGAGCACATCGCCCGACTCAGTCACAATACGAACAACGCCATCACAGGCCAATTCAAAAGTCTTGTCGTGCGATCCATATTCCTCGGCCTTCTGCGCCATGAGCCCGACATTGGGAACGGAGCCCATGGTCACTGGATCGTAGGCTCCGTTGGCTTTGCAGTCCTCAATAACAGCCTGATACACGCCTGCGTATGAACTGTCAGGTATGACCGCTTTGGTGTCTTGCGTGTCTCCCGCCTCGTTCCACATTTGACCAGACGTTCGGATCATTGCTGGCATCGATGCGTCAATGATCACATCGCTTGGAACATGCAAGTTGGTGATGCCGCGATCTGAATCGACCATGGCGAGCGATGGGCCGTTTGCATAGTTGACTTGAATGTCAGATTCAATTGCAGCTCGTTGGGCACTAGGTAGTGATGCAATGCGTGCAATGACATCGCCAAATCCATTGGCGACATCGACGCCGAGTTGTTCGAACGTGGCCGCGTGTTTGTCGAAGACATCTTTGAAGAACACCTTCACACAGTGGCCGAAGATAATCGGATCAGACACCTTCATCATGGTGGCCTTCATATGCAAACTAAACAGCACACCCGTAGCACGCGCATCGTCAACCTGCTTGGCTAGGAAGGCGTCCAGCGCCGAACGGCTCATGAACGTACCGTCAATGACTTCACCCTCAAGCAATTCCAGATCACGCTTGAGCATGGTCACCGTTCCATCGGTTGCCACGTGCTCGATGCCCACGGTGCACGCCGCAGGCACGGTCACAGATTGCTCATTATGAAAGAAATCACCCTCAGCCATGGTTGCAACATGTGTTTTGGAATCGGAAGACCACACACCCATGCGGTGTGGATGCGCGCGGGCGTACGCCTTGACCGCCTGTGGCGCACGCCGGTCGGAATTGCCTTCCCGAAGTACAGGGTTGACCGCACTGCCCTTGACCGCGTCGTATCGACCCTTTGTGCATCGATCCTCGGGTGTCTGGGGATCTTCTGGATACTCCGGCAGGTCATAGCCCTGGGATTGCAATTCAGCGATCGCAGCCTTCAATTGCGGAATACTCGCACTAATGTTGGGCAACTTGATGATGTTTGCTGCGGGCGTCTTTGCCAGTGCACCAAGCTCAGAGAGATGGTCGCTGACGCGCTGCCCCTCGGCTAGGCGGTCGGGAAAATGCGACAGGATTCGCGAGGCGAGCGAGATGTCGCGCGTCTCAATATCGATCCCCGTTCCCGTGGTGAACGACTGAATGACGGGAAGGAAGGAGCGTGTGGCAAGCGCAGGCGCCTCGTCGGTATGGGTGTAGATGATGGCTGGCATAGACCCTCCATTGTAGAGGGTCTCGAGGCACGCTTCAGCGAACGAGCCAGTTGAACCAGGTCACTGTCCATGGGTGATCCAACGCAACCCACACTGGCTGCATGTCCGGCGGGCCTGGTTGCGAATAGATCATGCCTGGCGTTGGATTGTTGCCGGGGCCCCCTGGATTGTAGAACGGCAGATAGCCGCCACCCGCTGGAATATGCACATGCGTGATTTGGCGCATGGCGGCCTCGTCACCCTTGAGCACGATGTCGATTTGATTGTCGTGGTCTTCGGTGTAGGTAGCTTGCACCCAAGGATCCTGATCGGCGGCCCGCCCCAACTCCGCAAGCCCGACGACTTCCAAAGTGGCGCCATCGATGTCATATTCGACGCCGGTCTCGGTAATCCAGATCACTTCGCCAGCCTTAGTGTGCACGCGAATGCGGAAGAATGTTTCGAAATCAGTCGGCATCACGGCAACCACGCCGTCGCGGGAAAAACCGCCGGTGGTCATCACACGCAATCGGTACTGAGCATCGTCCCCATAGAGCGCCACGCCGTGATTTGGCAAAGCACCGCTGAATACAAATGGGCCGAAGTCGCCTGTAGTGTCCATGACACTAAGTTTGGCAGCGCACAATTGCGGGCCACTGTCTCCGAGGTACCCGGTCATGGGCGTAGAGCCATCGCCGTAGTGAAAGCCAACGGCGCTCGCCATCTTTCCGCCGGGACCGATGCACGTCAGTGGCGTGTCGTCCTGAACAATGTTGAGTCGTACGGGGTACAGGGCATCCGGATGGTTATCTGGATCGAGCCGATTGCCGAAGTCCCCAACAAGCACAATGGTGCTTCGCTCGTTGTATTCGAAGTTGGGGAAAATCGAAGCCCCCACTGGATGCGCGTGCGAGCCGTCGCTCAGCGTCACGACGAAGTCGCTCGGCGACACCGTGCTTGGCTGCACCGGCCACGAGAATTCCACCGGGAAGCCACTCTTGCCAATCGCCCATGGGCCGTAGCCGATCCAGATTGACAAGACACTCGCAGCCGAGGTAATGGAGCGCATCGGCGGATCAACATCTGCATCGAATGTGTTCCATGTGCCGCCAAAGGCCCTGCAGATCTGTTCGCCATTGGAACCGTTCAAACCCGGTATGCCCAGGATGCCGGTGAAGCCCAGGCCCGCGGCCATGATGCGCGGCTCGGGCTCCCAGCAATCAGCCTTGATCAGGATGTCCCGCTGCAGGAACCAGCGATAGAGCGGGCTCGTTGCCGCATCAACCTGTGTGGTACACATGGTGATGATTGCGGTAACCAGCACAACTGCGAGTCTGGATTGCAGAAATGTGGTCATCCCTCCAAGCCTAGTCGCTTCCTGCCACAATGGAAGCCGCAATATGCAATCGCACACCCCCACCACCTCACACCGTCCCCAGTGGCTTGGCAAATTACTGGTCGCCGCAGCCTACGGGATCGGATTTGCCCTCTTGTGGAGCACCGCGCACGCCTTGACCGACTTGCATGCTCAACGTTTGCCGCTGTATGTCCAATGGGAAACCACAGTGCCATTTGTTGCCGCGATGCTACCGCTGTACTTCTCGCTGGACCTCTTTGTGGCCTTGGCACCGTGGGCCTTTGGGACATGGCGCCAAGCAGCACCCGTCATGGGCACGCTGCTGGTGCAGTTGGCCATAGCCGTGCCCTTCTTTGTGCTCGTGCCCATCGAGCCAGGCTTCCAAAACGACATGGCCACGGGCGTGTGGGGTGCCTACCTGTTCGAACCGCTGGGTCTCGACAATATGTCCCAGTGGAATCACACGCCATCGCTGCACGTGACCTATGCCTGCACGCTGGCACTGACGGTGACGTGCGTGCCGTGTTGGCTGCGTTGGACATGGGCAATCTGCATTTGCGCCAGCACAATGCTGGTGCACGAACACCATCTGATTTGTATTGCTGGGGGCTTGGTGCTCTTTCTCGCGACGGCCTGGACTGTGCTGCCGTGGCTCACACGACGATTTACCCTTGCCGCTACGTAAGTTGCTGGGCAATGCGAGCGGCTGTCAACGCTGCACCTGTTCGCAGTTGATCACCGCAGGCCACCAGCGAAACCCGCGTGCCGCCACCATGGGCTTGCACGCGAACATGCCCCACATGCACGCGATCGCCACCGGCTGCCTTGATCGCCGTGGGGAACCCTCCATCATCGGGCCCATCAATCACCTGCACTTGTGGCGACACCCGGAGCACCCGCTGTACGTCCGCCAAGGGCACATCGCCATCAAAGTCCAAGGTAATGGCCTCGGTGTGCACACGCTCAACGGGAACACGCATACACGTGACGGACATGGTCACTGCATCGTCAGCCCAGATCCGGCATGACTCTGCCTCAACCTTCGCCTCCTCGCCACACAATCCCGTCGCCTCGTCGACCGACGACTCGTGCACGAAGACATTTCCGGCGCAAGGCTCGGGGAACACATTGCTTTGGCCATCGCCACCGAGCCCACGAAGCGCTGTCAGGCCGGCTCTGCCCGCACCGGAGACAGCCTGGTACGTCGCAACCGTCACAGCACGCAATCGCGGCGTGAATGCTTTTCGCAATGGACTTATTGCCGTCAATAAAATGATGGTTGTGCAGTTGGGCACGGCCACAGTCTTGGGTCCAGATTCAAGCAACTCCCCATTGACGCATGGCACGACCAAAGGCACACCTTGGCTCGCGCGAAATGCAGATGAGCAATCGATCACGGTGCACCCCGCCGCCGTCGCCCGTGGCACCCATCGCCGAGCCACCTCGGCCGATGCACAACAAAACACAAGATCGTTCGCTTGAAACAACAACTCGTCAACTGTTTGCAATACGAACGCGCAGCCAGCAAGATTGACCGCATTGCTAGCCGAGCTAGGTGACGCGGCCACCACCATGTCTGATGGCGGAACACCCTGGTCCAACAGAATGGAAATGAGCTCGCGGCCCACCAGCCCGCTCGCTCCAATAATGACGTAACGCTTGCTCATGTGGGTAACGCTACTGCACCACGAGTCTCCAATGCCACCTGCAGCAAATCGCCCATGACAGCCAATATCGTGGGCCACCGCCTTGAAGCTCGGCCTCGAAGGACGATGGAATCGCCATGTGCCAAAGACAGCACGGCAATATGCTCCCCACATCGCGATGCTGCAAGCGGATGTGTCTGCGAAAGTGACTCAAAGGTAACGCTCGCCACCGCGTGGTCTCCATCTCGAGTCCATCTCGCCACTTGGCGAACCTCCCCAGGGTCCTTGTTCACCGATTCCAGCGCTGCTTGAGCCTCTGCTTGCGTGGGCACATGCACCTGAAGTGATAGAGCAGGCGCAATGGTGTGGTGCAGGACGACAAGTTTGTCGGCGGCATCTTCGCCGGCAAGATCTCGCCAAGGATCAGACGCACACAGTCCCTCATGGACAGCCTGGACGATCGCTTCATCCACAGAACATCCTTGGCCAATGCGATCAATGACAACGTTCGTACTGCCGTTGAGCAATGCTTCGACACGTTCCACCTGACCATCTGCTGCGGCTGCCACTTCAAGCAGCGGCAAGCTACCACCAATTGACCCGCTGCCGAACAAGCGCCCACCATGTCTTTGGGCTAGTGCATGCAACGAACTGATGCGTGATGCCAGCAAAGCTGTGTTGGCCGTAATGACCGTGCGGCCAGCCTTGAGCCCTGCCTGCAAGAGTGGCGAGATGTCCTGTGATCCGGTCGATTCGATTAAGACGTCGTAGTCACGCGGATGTACATCGCCCAAGTGCATCAATAGCGATGGGTCAATGCCC
>JABAAC010000158.1 GCA_014238965.1 Phycisphaerales bacterium
GAAGCCGCAGCGGACCTTCATCGATTCCGCCAAGCGAGAGAAGAATCTGCAGCACGCCGAAGCGAGCTGCAAGCCGCAAGTGAGCGACTCGCCGCTCGCAGACAGGCCATTGAAGAACAGCTTGACGAAATTCAGACCAAGCGCGTCGCGGTCGAGGACGAGCGGACCGCCTCATTGCGCGATGTCGAAACGCACCGCACATCACTCGCTGACGTCCGAGCAACCATTGCAGATCTTGAAGGTCGACTGGCCGCTGATGCCGCTGTCTCGTCTCAGTTGGACGCAGAACATGCCCGGGAAGCCGAAACGCTTGCCACACTGCAGCGAGACGAAGCCTCAACTGGCTCTCGCTTACACCTCTTACAAGAGATGCAACAAACACGAGAAGGCCTTGGCGAAGATGTCAAGACGTTGTTGCGAGCAGAAGATCGTCCCGATGGCATCATTGGGCTGCTTGGGGATCTCATCAATCCCCTTGGCAATGACGCTGAGCTGGTAGAAACCGTGCTCGGCCACGATATGGAAATTGTGTTGCTGCAAAACGCTGAAGCACTGCACAATGTCACGGCATGGTGCCACGAGCGGCAACTGTCGGCAAGCCTCGCCGTCGCGGGCACTCCAACGACAGAGGAACCTTGCCCCGTTCCAGACATGGCGTCTACGGCTGTACATTTGTTGGATCGCATTTCAGTGGATCCCGCGGCAGCCCACGTTGTTCGCCGCATGCTTGCACGAACCGCCGTTGTCGAGTCTTTGCACAGTGCCCTTGCACTGGCACAAGGCCCTCTGCAAGGCTGGCGATTGGCAACCCGTAGCGGTGAATTGGTCGAGCCCGATGGCCGTGTCCGACTTGGTCGGCCCGGCGTGGGTGGCTGGATATCACGACGATTGGAGCTTGAACAACTTCACGATCGAAACCGCGAACTCGAGCGTGCCCGCCATGACGCGGAATCTCGCCTTTCAAACCTGCAGGCCGATTCAGAGGATGCAGCCAATCGAAGGCGAGAAACTGGCGACGCCTTGCAGCAAGCCACAGGCCAAGCCGTCGATGTGGAGTACGCACTACAAACCGCCGAAGATTCAGTCCGACGCCGCAAACGATACGCCGAAGAGCTCGATGCACAAAGCACCGCTGCGCGGCAGCGTCGAACGTCGCTGGAGACCGATGAAACGTCGCTGCATGACCAGCATGCCAATGTCACTGGCCTACTGCACGCCTCGGAACAGTCTGTCGCCGAAGCTGAGGCAAAAACTGATTCGTCTACAGAGCGTGCCCACGAACAAGAGCAAGCCTCCATTGAGGCCCGAGCTGAATCAACCCGGTTGGCCGAGGCCGAACAAGGCTATCGACGAGAACTCGGCCGGGTCTTGGCTTCGCTTGAAGACACTCAGAATCGTCGCCAAGAGGCGGGCGAACGACTTGCCCGTCATGCCGCCCGAGATGAACAACTTGAGGCCACAATTGAGACGACAGATCGTGACATCAATCGAAGTGACTCTGCAGCAGCCCAGGCAACCCAGTCTCTTGCAGGGCTTGATGATGCCGCGGCTACCGCAGAGCAATCTGTGAACGAAACCGCCCAGGCTTTGGAGGCCGGCCGATCACAAACTAGCATTCTCGATCGAGATCACAATGTTCTGGAGTTGACCCGTCGCGAGGCTGAAGTCAAGCGAGAGAACCTCGAAGAGCGCATGCTCGATGAACTCCAACTCGACCTCGGCATGACCTATGTGCAGTGGATGGAAACCCAAGAAGGGAACACCACGGTAGACCGCGAGGCTATGAACACCGAAGTGACTGAGCTTCGCGAGTCGATTCGAAAGCTCGGCAACGTCAATATCGATGCGATTGATGAAGAGCAACATCTAGAAGAACGCAATGAATCACTCATCGGCCAAGTAACGGACATCGATGAAGCTGCTGTGACGCTGGAATCTCTCATCCAAGAGCTAGAAACGGCAACTCGATCACGATTTGAAACAACCTTTAACGCCATTCGCGAACACTTTGCTGGCCAAGAGGGGCTGTTCCGCCAGTTGTTTGGCGGAGGCAGTGCCGACATGTACCTTGTTCCCGACGAGGAAGGCAATATCGACCTGCTCGAAGCAGGCATCGAGATCAAAGCCAAGCCACCGGGCAAGCAACCACGCGTCATTTCGCAACTCTCTGGTGGCGAACAAGCGATGACCGCCGTAGCGCTCGTACTGGCGATCTTCCGCTCACGACCATCACCTTTCTGCGTGCTTGACGAAGTCGATGCACCACTGGATGACGCGAATGTCGGTCGATTCTGCAAGGCACTCGAGCAGTTCCTTGACCACAGTCACTTCATCATTATTACGCATAAGAAGCAGACAATGCTCGCCTGCGATCGCCTGTACGGCGTCACACAACCACAGCGAGGCGTGTCTAGGCAGGTCACCGTACGTGTCGATGAAGTCGGCGAAGAGGGCCAATTGAGTCGAGTTGCAACAGCACGAGCTGCCGAGCAAACCCCAGACGAACTCCAAGCCCAGTCAACGGCGACTGCAACGGCCTGATCGGGCCTGTACCTCGCTCAGCGTGCAGTGACGAATGCCACAATTGCAGCCTCGGCGTGCGCTAACTGAACCGATGGACTCGCGTGCATGTCAAAGGGATTGGGCGTGTTAAAGACATGGTTTGCGCCTTGTATGAACTCCACCCGAACGCGATCTGGTGCATACCCCGCGAGCAACTGAGCATCTTCGGGCGCAACCGTTGGGTCTTCAGCCCCGTGAATGAGCAGTACTGGTACCCCCACGCGGCCCATTAACGATGCCATGTCATGGCCCTTAGGATCATCGAGTTGTTCTTGTAACCAATCGGGGCCAACATGAAGCGTCTGCGCTGTGCGTGCAGAGGGTGATGGCAAGCGCCCTCCGGCCATTAACATTTCGGTGGCCGCAGGATCGAGCCCGTTCAATCGTGCTGGTGCACTCAGGCTAACAACACCACGTAGGGACCCTAGCGACTCATCATGAGCATGGCGGCCCGCAGTAGCAAGCGACAATGCTCCACCTCGTGAGTGCCCCACAAGGAACCAGGGAACGCCCCCGCCCTCCAACGTGCCGTTCTTCATGGCTGCCAAGAGCGCCAGCAGGTCTTCTACACCACGATTCCACGTGTCCTTCTCGAACAACGCTTCGTTAAATGCACCATGGCCGTGGCCCATGCCCGAGTGTGACAGTGACACCCGATGCACAATGCACCGCGCGTTTGCCAATGTGGCGGCGATATGCCCAAGCATGCCGTAGTCCTTGTATCCCTTGAATCCGTGCACGAGTACGACCGCTGCCACGGCATCGCCCGTGGGCAGATGAGTCGCCCCGTGGATTAAGGCACCTTTGGCACCGGGGATCGCCCACTGTGTAACTGATGCAGTCACGCCAACCTCATACAAATGGCATCAGCAAAGGCGCGGGTCCCCAGCGACCCACCCAAATCCGTGGTGGCCTCCCCCGCAAGAAGGCAGCCGTTGTAGGCGTCTCGAATACGATTCGCTGCTGCCGTGCATGCCTCATCATTGGTCGACTGGGCCAGATGGCGTAGCAACATGACCGCACTCATAATCAGTGCAAGTGGATTGGCTTTGTTCTGACCAGCAATGTCCGGTGCACTACCGTGCACTGCTTCAAAGACGGCCATTTCATTCTCGCCAAAGTTAGCTCCAGGCGTGACTCCCAAGCCACCGACGAAACCCGCACACAGGTCACTCAGCACATCCCCGTAGAGGTTTTCGCAGAGCAGCACATCAAAGCGATCCGGCGCTTGCACAAGCCGCATGCATCCCGCATCGATGATCAGTGACTCAAACGCCACCCTACCCTCCCATCGCTGCGCCTCCTCTTGAGCACACCGCAAGAACAACCCATCACCGAGTTTCATGATGTTGGCCTTGTGGAGCACTGTGACCTTGTGCCGGCCACGTGATGCAGCGTATTGGAAGGCAAAGCGTGCGATCCGGCGGCTTGCAGCCTCAGTCACGACCTTCAGCGACGTCACAACGCCTGCTGAGATTTGATTCTCAATACCGGCGTACAGCCCCTCGGTATTCTCCCGGATGATCACAATGTCAACTCCGCAGTCGCTATATCGCGTGCCCACCCCGGGCATGGTTCGAACAGGTCGCACTGCACCAAAGAGATTCAACTGCTTGCGAAGTGCCACGTTGACTGACGTAAAGCCCTCCCCTACAGGAGTCGTACAGGGGCCCTTCAGAGCAATCTGGTGCCTCTTGATCGCCTTAAGTGTGACCTCCGGAAGGACGGCACTGGCGCCCGCCTCGATGGCACTGAGCCCCGCCTGGCACGTGTCCCACGTGATGGTGGCCCCAGCAGCCGCTACAACCTGTACGGCAGCATCCGATACTTCGGGGCCGATACCGTCGCCTGGAATGAGCACTGCCGTATGTTGCATTGGGGATTGCCTGCTCCATGACTGTACTCCAGAGCAACCTTAGGGGTACGCCTTGACGATGGACCCGGTATGCGGTGACCATACACGTCCATGGATGGTGACACGCAACTTGATGCCCTCATCGTCGGCGGTGGCATCGCCGGCTTATGGACCCTCGATACGCTTCGCAAGCGCGGCTACGCCGTGTGGCTGATTGAGTCCGCGTCCCTTGGCGCGGGGCAAACAATTCAATCTCAAGGCATCATCCACGGCGGCCTTAAATATGCCCTTGGTGGCAACGCCACGGCTGCATCAAACGCCATAGCCGACATGCCACAACGCTGGGCTGATGCGCTTCAAGGTCCGTTGCGAGATGTTGCGATTCGATCACGCAATTGCCTCTTGTGGTCCACTGGCGGACTTGGACGATTGGCCATGGTGGGCGCCAAACTTGGTCTTCGAGCACGCCCAACACCTGCCACAAACATCCCCAACTGTCTTGCGGGCGTGCCGCGACCCGTTCTAGACGTACCGGAAGTTGTGGTTGAGCCCGCCTCGGTGTTGAACGCGCTGGCCACAGCGCACAAGGACGTCATACTTCGATGCG
This sequence comes from Phycisphaerales bacterium, assembly GCA_014238965.1. Lineage (GTDB taxonomy): Bacteria > Planctomycetota > Phycisphaerae > Phycisphaerales > SM1A02 > JABAAC01. Next base: position 5,025 of record JABAAC010000158.1, read on the forward strand.
ATGGCCCAAGCGGCCTTTGCCTCAAGGCCCACGCTCAGGGCGTCAGCGCCAAGGTGCAATCCGCGGGGAGCACCCTCTGCATCAGTGCAGACCGGCTTGTGCTCCTTGCTGGCGGTGGCAACGGACCCATTCGAGCCGCGATGGGACTTGATGACACCCTCATGCAAACTCGAGGGCTTCGCATGGTGCTCGCCCGCGGTGACCTTCCAGTGCTCAATGGCCACGTCATCAAGGGCAGCAAACCTTGGCTGACTATCACCACCACGACTGACGCACACGGTGTGCGAGTGTGGCAAATTGGTGGCGAGGTTGCCGAACAAGGTGCGACCATGACACCTGAATCAACCATCGACATGGCCAAGGCGCATCTCACCCAGGCCATGCCTGCTGTACGTGCATCTGATCTGAACGCCTTGGATTTCGGCACTATCGAGGCTCCTCGATATGAAGGGCAAACCACTGGCGGGAGACGTCCAGAGTTGCCCACACTCCTCCTTGAGGGCACAACGCTCACGGGTTGGCCAACCAAACTCGCCCTAGCACCCCTGCTTGCCGACCAGATCGCCGAGGCACTTCCCCCCCCGACCCACGCGACTGCCTTGGTTCCAAACAACCTGCCTCGGCCATCGCCTGCAGAAGGCCCATGGAACCAATCCCCGACATCAAAGGCTCGTCCATGCGAAACTGCAGCCACGTGGAACAGCGACCACTGGGCACGAGCGGACTAAGCGTCTCCCGACTGGGATGGGGCACGGTCAAACTTGGACGGAATGAATCGGTCAAGTACCCCAAGCCTTTCGACCTGCCCGATGATGCCACTGCCATTGACATCGTTCTGCGAATGCTTGACCTTGGCATCACACTTTTTGACACCGCCCCGGCGTACGGGCTCGCCCAACAACGACTTGGGCAGGCGCTAGGAGCCCGCCGAAGCGAGGTTGTACTCGTGACCAAAGTCGGCGAAACGTTTGACCATACAACAGGTCTAAGCCAATATGCCTTCGACCCGGAGTCTGCACGAGCATCGCTAGAACACAGCCTTCGACTGTTGCGTACAGACTACGTTGACCTACTGCTCGTGCACAGCGACGGCAATGACCTTGCTAACCAAGATGATGCGTTCATCGCTTCGCTCATTGACCTGCGCTGCAGCGGGCTGGTTCGTGCCATTGGTTTTTCCGGAAAAACGGTTGCGGGCCATGAACACGCTGTGACCTGGTCGGACGCCATCATGGTGCCTTTGAACATGCACGATGCATCGCATAACGACATCGTGAACCTTGCTTCCAAACGGGGTGTGGGTGTCCTCGTGAAGAAAGCACTCAACAGTGGGCACCTCGATGCTGCCTCAGCTCTACAGTGGTGCTGGCATGACGCAACCTGCGCGACCGCTATCGCGTCGGTGGTTGTCGGAAGTTTGAGCCCAGACCGAATGGCAGCCAATGCTCACGTACTCAGCGAGCAGGGATGATCAATTTCATTCCAACCTTAAGTGAGTCGGGGCCACGCTTCAAGACGGCCTTATTGGCGTCATAGATGCGCCGCCAGTCGTTCTGACTGCCTAGGTACTGTTGTGCAATCGACGACAATGACTCGTTGGCCCTGACGATGTGTGACCGCGGCGTAGATTTCGGTGGCTGCGATGATGGTTGTTCGTTTGAGGCTGTTGCCGATGGCAATTTCAATACGGCCCCAACTTTCAGGGCCGTTGGGCTAAGCCCTGGGTTGGCCGCAACGATTTCTCGCCAGCGATTACCAGAACCCAGCGCCTCACGAGCGATGCCTTCAAGTGTGTCTCCAGCTCCGACCGTCCATCGGTTCAAGAGAGTGGGCTTTGAAACGGAACGGCTAGGCGTACGGACCCTTGCTCGCCGTGTTGTTGGAAGTGGTGTTGGCCGAGGCGCATCCATTGAGGCTGGCAGTGGCTCACCCATAATGACATCAGGCGTCGTATTGGCAAGAGCAACCTCTCGAGTGCCCGACGCACGAGTGTCGGAACTGGCCTGCGCAGCGGCGGTTGAGGCATTACCACCATTTGCTTGGACAGGAGCGGGCGCAAGCGACGAACCGATGACCACAACCAGTATCAATAAGCCAACCGTGCCCGCCAAGATGAACAATCGAATTGGAGCCGTCATGGTTCGAATTGCCTCACTGCCACGAACGTACCAACAGATGCTTGCAACAAGCCGCCATCCCTATCTTCGGTCGTTGGCGGCATTACTGTCCAGCGACAAGGGCGCCGCTCCCAACTCAGGCTGCTGAGGGCAAAACTGGACCTGCATCAGGATCCACTTGGGCATCATCTTCAGGCGGTGCGGCGATTGCCTTTCGGCGATACACCAGCGGCGAAGCGATGGCGATGGACGAATACGTACCAACGGCCACACCAATCACCAAGGCAAAGGCGAATCCACGAATACCTGTGCCACCAAAGATGTAGATGATCAGGACCGCTATGAGTGTCGTGATCGATGTCAGCAACGTTCGACTGAAGGTCTGATTGATTGACAAATTCACACATGAGCGTGATGGCAACGGCCGTCGTCCGCGATTTTCGCGAATACGGTCAAGGATCACGATCGTATCGTTCAGCGAGTACCCAATGACGGTCAGCAACGCCGCGACGATACCAGTATCAATCTGGAATACCTCGATCAACATACCTTCAGCAAGCGTTGCCTCACCAGCAATAACACCTGTCAATGCCAACGCGCCAAGCACAATGATCACGTCGTGGCACAACGCTGCAATGGCAGCCAGGGAGTATCGGAATGAACCGAATCGAAGCCAGATATAAAACAAGATGCCAGCAAGTGACAAAATCACAGCGCCAATTGCGTTTGCCGTCCGCGTCGCGGCGACCGATGGCGCAAAACTACTGACTTGCTCGAAGCTGCTCTGCCGCGTCAACGCCGCAGATGCAAGCGACCATTCACGCGCGGCCACCTTGGAATCTACAAGCGATGAATCATTGCCGAGGTAATTCAGATCTGGCGCAAGAACGGCGACGGCCACGTCAGACCAACCCCCATCGGATCCTGGCGTCACTCCGTAAACCTGCACATCACGACCGATGCTGTCGGCGAAGTCTGGGTCCTGGCGAAGCCTGTCAATGCGAGATCGAACCTCATCCAACTCAATTGGCGGCTCAATACCCTGCAGGCGAACGAGCACGCCACCTTGAAAGTCCTTGAGGCTTCCCGTTGTACCTTGATTGGACAAGGCTTCTGCAAGCGACATGACTTCGATGGGCTGGGTGTATGCCGCCCAATCGTTTCCGCCAGCACCTTCAAAACGGCGTGCCGGAGAGACATCAAGTTCATTGCCAAAGACTCTGAGCAACTCAGCTTGCACGATGTCCTGAATAGCGACGTCACGGCCCAGCCCAGCTGGTGCTGCGACCTTCACCTGAAAGGCGTCGGCGGTGGTTCGACCAGAAGGATCAATCACCTGATCGCCGACGGTCAAAATCCGGGCGTTGGCAAATTGACGTCGAACACGCGACACAAGGTCGTCGCCAGTGACTGCATCTGCAACGGAATGAACCCGTGCCTCAACAGAGCCAACACCGGACTGAGGTAGGAGCAAAGATGCACCCGCGTCATCGCGAGCGGTTTGCATCGTCACAGCCACACCGCCACGGAATTCCGTGTCGAACATGTCAGCGCCGCGTGAATAGAACAACACAATGGAGCCTGTGATGGCCAACAGACTCAGCGCCCAGAAGACCGGGCGAAAGCTAATCCAGTCAACGTTAGGACGCATAGCCCGACCGATTGCAGGGAAGGCAATGGCAGCCATGCTCAATCGTCTTCCTCGCATGATGAAGACATAGAACTCAAAGACATATCGAGTGCAATACAGCGCGGTGAACAATGTGGCAATGATGCCTATGGTCAGCGTCAAGGCGAAGCCCTTGACCTCAGTCGTGGGCTCCATCAACAGCAGTACCAGACAGACAATCAAGTTCGTTACGTTTGCATCAACAATTGTCGCAAACACACGGCCATACCCATTGCGAACTGCTTCACGAAGATCGCGTGCGCCGCCTTGAATCTCCTCGCGAATACGTTCGTAAATAAGCACGTTGGCGTCAACCGCCATGCCCATCGTCAGAACCACGCCTGCGAGGCCAGGCAAGGTGAACGTCCCCTGCATCATGGCCATCACGCCAAAGATGATGAGACCGTTGAATAGGAGCGCCATGTCGGCGACGAGGCCTGCGAAGAAGTACCAGACCACCATGAACGCACCGACAATGAGAATGGCCCACAGGAAGGCATCCATTCCGCGTGTCAGATTGTCCGCACCGATTGACGGCCCTAGCGTGCTCATCGCGATGGGCTCGGGCGAAAGTCGTGCTTCAAGGGAGCCCGCTGCAAGCACACGTGTCAGGTAATTCAGGTCTTCGTTGGTAAACGACCCTTGAATAATGCCACTGGTGCTAATCGACCCATTAATGCGTGGGGCGGAATACACCCGACCATCGAGCACAATGCCCATGGGGCGAAGTTTGTTTGATTGCGTCAGACGACCCATCAATTTGCCACCGTTGGTGTCCAAACGGAAGCTCACAGCGGGCCGTCCCAAATCATCGACGGTTCGACCAGCGGATTGCAACGACCACGTCGTACCACGATCGTGAGTCATGCTCCGTGTCTGATCGGTGTACATGAGCAAGTAAGGAACACCGTCACGGCTAGCAGCAACAAGGTTGCGGCCGGCAAAGAAGCCCACTGGATTCGACGCCGCTGCGGCGAGTTCTTCCGGAGAGTCGGCCCACTGCTTCAGTTCATGTACTGGGTACCATTCGGCAATGGGTGAATCGGTGTTGTTTGGACCACGTTCAGCCAGTTGACGACGCATGTCATCAATGTCTACGCCGGTTGCGGAATCGCCCTGCACGGCAATGTGGTATTCAAGTACACCTGCACCTTTGAGTAGCCGCTTTAAGTCCTCAGGATCATCGAGTCCGGTGCGGCGAGCCTGGTACGCAGCCCAAGTACTGCTGACTTTTTCCAGCGCATCAATAACGCCCGGGAATTCGAGTTCGAGATTTTCCATCGCCCGTGCGTGTGGCGAGGGATCCACAATCCGCTTACCGTCGGCATCGAGTTCAGGCGTGCCATCGAGTGCTTTACGGACTTCCGGTGCATTGGATAACTCAAGTACCCGCAACACGCGACTTCGGTCAAGACTTAGCGCCAACACTTCCCGGCGAAGATCATCTTCGGCGATGCGAGCATCCGCGAGACCCTGTCGCGCGCGTGCCAAAGCAGTTGCATCGTCACTTTGCTGGGCAGCAAGTACCCCGGCCTTGGCTGCCTGCATTGCCCCCCAGGCTTCCTGTAGCTCTTCAACAAGCACGGCACGCTCACCACTACCCCCGAATCGTTTGACGGCAGTACCCTCGGCAAGTGCCCGATCGAGATCGCCAATGCGGACCTCCGCGTCCTTGACGAGCGCATCGAGTGCCGCTCGGAAGTCAACTTGGAGTGCCTTGACCTCTTCATTGGGCAAAGGCATCACAATCTCGATGCGATCTGTACCCAATGGGGTCATGGCGATGTCGAGGACACCCTGCGGGTTGATGCGATCCGTCAAGACGCTGATGGTCTGCTCCAACACATCGCGACGGTTTGCGCCCTCGGGCATGCGGACCGAGTACACCAGACTCACACCACCGCTGAGGTCACGGCCAAGCCGAATGGTCTCGGACGGCGGAATCAGCGCCCAGGTGCAGGCGCCGATGATGCCGATGATGATGATCAGTCTCGAGAGTGGGTTCTGCATATCTTGTCCTTGCGACAGGAGCTGTCGTCAATTGGCCTCGGCGTCCCGATCGTTGTCATCGTCTTGGTTGTCATAGTCTTCGTTGTCGTCGTCCGTAGCCTCTACCGGCTCCAGCGTCTGTTGAATTGCCGAACGAGCCACCGTCAATCGACTGTTCGATCCTTCGTGCACGCTCAGCACAATTCGATCACCACGGATATCAACAACCGTACCGATGATCCCGCCGATGGTTTGCACGACGGCTCGTTTTCCAACGCCATCAAGCATGGCCTGCTGACGCTTCTTCTGCTTGCGTTGGGACATGAACGAGAATCCGATCATCGCAATGATGACCAGCATGATCACCATGAAGAAGTCTGGGCTGAATCCAGCTGGCCCCGCACCAGAATCTGGCTTTCCGTCAGCGCCCTCAGTTGCACCCGCACCGGCACTCGCTCGCCCCGCGCCAGTTGATGGCGTAGCGACGTACGTGCTACCGGCCGACACCTTCGCGAAGGCAAGATCGATGAACATAGACTCGATCATGTGTATGGGGTTCTCGTGGCCACTGGTTAACGGCCTAGGTTAGAGCTGATGCTGAGGCTAGAAAGGACGGAGTGTGGGGCATGAACAAGGCACGCCCCGAAATGGAATCTGAACGCTGCACTCACCGAATTACGACCCGGCTAGATGGAGGCCAGCCACGGGCCATGCCCGGGCGAATGCAGACCACGCATCATCCCGAATTGCCGCCCGAATGTCCAACATGAGACGTTGGAAGTGCCGCAGGTTGTGAAGACTGAGCAATACCGCCCCAAGCATCTCCCCAGCATGGAATAGATGACGCAGGTAGGCCCGAGAAAATCCCCCACGGCAGGCCACGCAATCACAGTTAGCCTCTATGGGCCCATCGTCGTTCTTGAACTGGGCATTTCGTAGTTGAAGCCGCCCTGTCCGCGTGAATCCACCCGCATTTCGACCATTTCTGGTGGGCAGGACGCAGTCAAACATGTCTACCCCCGATCGAATCGCTGCCACAAGATCCCGCTCGTACCCCACGCCCATCAAATAGCGAGGCCGGTCCTCGGGTAGCAGCCCAGCCGTCATCGAAACGGTCTGGGCAATCTGCTCTGGTGACTCGCCCACCGCCACTCCACCGATGGCATACCCAGGCAGATCGTGCTGCGTGATTTGCTCGACTGACCGAGCTCGCAATTCGGGCACCGCCCCACCCTGAACGATGCCAAAGAGTCCCTGCTCGTCAGCGCGAGCATGCGCCGAAACGCAGCGATCGAGCCAGCGAGCGGTGCGCTCAACGGCCTCGGCCACACGCCCTCGCTGATCGCACCCCGCTCGCTTGCGCAGCGCCGCGGCAAGTTCCGGCCGCAATTGTTCAACATGCGCGCTAGGCCCATCCATCGACGGTGGGCAATCATCGAGCGCCATGATGATGTCTGGCCCAAGGTTATTTTGCACTTCGATGGCGCGTTCTGGAGACAACATGATCTTTTGTCCATCGACGATCGATTTAAATGCAACGCCATCGTCGGTCATCGCATTTATGTCGGCCATGGACCATGCTTGGTAGCCACCGGAGTCTGTTAGAATTGGCCCATCCCAACGCATGAACTCGTGCACACCACCGCGATCACGAACGGATTCGTCACCAGGCCGGAGCATCAGGTGATAGGCGTTGTTGAGAATGATCTCACTGCCAGTGTCAGCAACTTGCTCAGGCATCAAGCCCTTGATCGTTGCACGCGTGCCCACTGGCATAAATGCTGGTGTGGCAAATGAGCCGTGTGGTGTATCGACAGTCCCAACTCGAGCAGCAGACTCGGTGCATCGATCGTGCACCGTGAAGTGAATGGGTCCACTCACGAGTCGTTGCCCTCAGATGCACGTTGCAGTTTGCGTTTTTCCGATTTGGTCAGACTCTGCAGGCCTTCTCGTGAGATCTTGGCAAGAATGCGATCGATTTCGTCCGGGCTGGAACCCTTGGATGGTTGCCCACCGCCACTAGGCCCGCCTCGGAACCGCCGCGATGTGGGGTCGAATCGACCAAGCCAATCAAAGAACCGATGCAGCCGGCCAGGGTGCCGAATGAGCGCCCAGCCTGCAGC
>JABAAC010000087.1 GCA_014238965.1 Phycisphaerales bacterium
CCATTGATTCGGATTGGGAATTCACTGAACGCCTCTTCGAGAGTAATCCAGATGCTGCGGGCGCTTATGCAGTTGCATTGGTTGGAGCGATGACTGAGATCTACACGGTCGAGGTCAATGTACGTTTCTCGCTTGGGTTCTTGCGCACTTGGAGCGAGGATGTTGATCCATATGACCCCGAAAGCAGTATTGACGCGCTTGATCAGTTTCGAAATCATTGGAACGCGGAGATGGCTGACGTTGAGCGCACCGTTGCGCACATGCTTACAGGGCGGACCAATTTGCCATACGGCGGCGTGGCGTGGTTGTCCGTGTTGTGTAGTGACAATTTCGGTTACGGCTTATCGGGGTACCTACAGGGGTACTTCCCCCAGCCACTGGTAGACAACAACTCAGGTAACTGGGACTTGCTTGTGATGGCCCATGAACTTGGGCATAACTTTGGCACGTTGCACACCCATGATGGATACAGCCCGCCGCTGGACAACTGTGGTAATGGCGATTGTGCTGGTGCTGAGAACGGCAGCATCATGTCGTATTGCCACACCTGCGCAGGCGGCGTGGCGAACATTGAATTGGGTTTTCGTGACGAAGTTCGCGCAACGATTCTTGGGTACATGGATGCTATTGAGGGTGGGTGCGATCTGGATGCTGGTGCTGCAACGGCAATCGACGACAACGAGTGGACCATTCTTGACACTGCAGTCGAAGTGGATGTGTTGGCTAACGATGCTGCGGCAACTTGCGACAGCGGCGACATTGCGATCGATGCCTACGACGATGTGTCAATCGAAGGTGGCACGGTGTCACTTGAGCCCGACGGGCCCGCTGGTCGTGATGTGCTTGTGTACGCCCCAGTGGAATCCTTTGTAGGTGTTGACACATTTACGTACAGCATTCCTAGTGGTGACACCGGGATTGTGACGGTGGAAGTGGTCGATCTACGTGATCCCGATGACCACGGGGCGCTAGCAGATGGGCTGTCCGTGGCGTACTACGCATTGGCGGTGCCAGAGCAACTCCCCGACTTTGATTCCCTCGATCCGTACCTCAACGGCACGGTGAATCAAGTGAACTTCCCTACGACGGATGGCGGCTTTGCAGGCAGCGGTCGAAGTGACGAGGTTGGGGCGGTCTTTGAATCTTTGATTGACGTACCCACTGATGGGCTCTACACCTTCTACACCGAGTCCGATGACGGCTCCAAGTTATACGTGGGCTCGTATGAGGTTGTCTCAAACGACTTCCTTCATGGCATGGTTGAGCAGTCAGGGCAAATTGGCTTGCGTGCTGGCCGCCATCGTGTGCGTGTGTCGTTCTTTGAAAACACTCAGGGTGCCGGCCTCATCGTGCGATGGCAGGGGCCTAGCATTGCCAAACAAATCATCCCCGCTGTGCATTGGGCCTACGAGACAGGTGAATCTGGCTGCGTTGAGGACGTTGATGGGTCCGGCACGATTGATGTCAACGATCTACTCGCCGTCATCAGCGCATTTGGCCCATGCAGTGGGTGCGATGAAGACATGGACGGTGATGGCCAAGTTGGCGTCGATGAAATTCTTGCCATTCTGTCGCTCTACGGCGACGATTGCTGATTCGTTGGCTTAATACCCGTCGCGCGTTCTAGAGCACGTCGGCCAATGGCCGCAAGGATGACCAGCACAACAATGGTGGCGGCGATGCCACCGAGCATCATCCATCGCTTGTCGGACGACTCAAGTAATTCACCAAGGCTCGTCGCGCCAGTTGATGCGCCAGCTGCGCCAAGTCCAACGACTAGCGCGGTTCGCGGCAACATGCCAACACCTGTGCCTACGAGATAGGCGAGCCACGGAGCGCGGCAACTTGTCAGCGCCAGGTTTGTCAGTGCAAAGGGGGAGTTTGGCGGAAACCGCAGCAGCGTGATGATGCCGGTGGTGCTCCACGGACTTCGATCAAGCAGCGCATCGCGCACGATGGCCGCCTTGGGCGTGCGGTTGATGAGTTGTTCCACTTCATCTCCCGCGACACAAGCAGCCACGAGTCGGCCGACAATGGCACCACCAACGAAACCCACCAATGCTGCTGTTGTTCCTGCCAAGGCGCCAAAGATCCAGCCGCCAGCAAGGGCCTGAGCGTAGGTTGGCAGCAGGCCCAGTCCCGAGGTCAATGCAAAGATGGCTGCATAAGTGATGATTGCCCAGTACCCCAGCGTTCCGAGCCAAGCCTCCGCGACGTCGAGTTTGGCAAGCAGCAGAAATCCAAGCAGCATCGGCAAGACCAACCACAAGCCACCTAGGACGATGGTGCGAATGGTCGATCGCCAGTCAAACACGGGTGCATTCGTCTTGGCGTTTGTCATGGCGGGCCAGCGTTCATTGGGGTGTGGAGTGTTGCATCGACTTGGGGTGCAACCACGCCCTGCCGAAGGCGAAGTCTTGCCGCAACCTTGTCTACAGGTGGGAGCATGACTGGCTTGCCCTGCGCTGCTCGCATTCGATCTATTGCGTTTGCAGCAAGGGCTAGCAAACCCTCAGCCGTCGGGTGTAAATGATCATGCTGCATGAGCCGTGGCTCAGGGCCCCATGTTGCTCCACCGCCGGCCACGCCCGTGCCACCTCGCATATCTCTTATCAAGGTGGACAGTGGAAGGAGATGGACGTGGTCATTCGCTTGAGCCCAGAGTGCAATACGGTTGTTCAGGGCAACGAGTACATCGGGCTTGGGAAGCTGTGCTTCGCCGATGACGGAGTAGGGCATTGCGTTTGCCGCATCTGACACGTCGGGCAGGTCGCCAACGATAATTGGGATGTTCTGCGCAGCGAGTCGGTTGATCTGGGCTAGGCCCAAAGCAAGTCGATCCATGCGCATGCGTGATGCCTCCGCTGGCGTGTTCGCTCGCACGGTGCCGTAGCCGTACCAGAACAAAAAGTCTACGGCGATCACGGCCTCTGGTCTTGCAGAGATAGCGAGGTCGACCTGCGACGCTCGGTCTGAAGCGCGTTTGCGGAAGAACAGTGGGTCTCCCGATTGGGTTACAGCAGCAGGCAACGTGGGGTCTACTGCGGCAAGGGCATTGGCGAGTGTCACATGGCGGTAGCGGTTGCCTTCTGATGGCTTCAAGACGGGCACCATGACGCCCCAGCCGGCACTGGCGCTAGCACCGATGACTGCGATTCCTTGTTGCGTAGGAGTACGCTCGCGTGCATCCTGCGCACTGATGCTTGTTACGGCGACAAAGCACGAGGCCAGCACTGTGGCGATCAATCGCATCGATCAACCTCTATAGCAGCTTGGGCTAAGAGTTCATTCCATGGTTCAGGCATATCAGGAGCGAGGTCAAGAAGCGCGGCAGTAATGGTCTCAGCGGGTTGGCTCGTGAGTATGCGCTTATCCCTCAGGATGCCTGCGGCAATGGCTAGGACGTACCACATCCTGCCGCGATCGACCTCAGCGTTCTCGCGGGCTGTTGCGACGAGCTGTTTCGCTGCTTGATGAATGGCCGAACGCTGATGCGCCGTGATCGATGCTTCAAGCAGGCATGCGTAAGCCTCGCCCGCGACACCGTTGGGAGACTTGTGTAGCACGGCGGCGACCCACTCTTGGCCATCGGCAGCGTTGAGTCGTTGGCGGATGGCCTCGATGGGCGTGCCAGTTGTAGGACGGCCTGCGCTAAGCAGTCTGGTGAGTCCTGGAAGTGGGATGGACGCATACGGATCGGTCATTGAATGGCCTCTAGCAGGACGTCAATTTCACTATTGAGCGCTGTGTCAGGTGTACCGTCGAGTTGAAGACGATTGGCCATGGCTTGCTTGAATCGGCTGGTTGCTGTGCGCGACATGACGGCGCATCGGCCAGGCGAAATTTTCATCGCAGCTGCAATGTCGCGGTACGCCACGCCTTCAACATGGTGCTGGTGAAAGACTGACCAATGATCCTCAAGGCCTTCCTCGGCACAGTGCTGCTGCGCATCGCGGCAGGCTTCGCGAATCAGCGACATCGCCCAGGCACGGTCAAAATCGCGATGTGCTTTGGCTTCGTCAGGATCGTCAGGGAGTACATCAACATGATCTCGTTTGCCTCGTCGGTACTGCTCCTGCAGATGAAATCGAAGCGCGTTGATCAGCCAATAGCGAAGTCGTTTGCCACTTGCTTGCCATTGTGTGAAGAAATCGGGCTTGTCCAACCGTCCAGCAAAGAATCCATTGATGATTTCGTCAGCTTCACCAAAGCGTCGCCACGACGACCCCAGCAAGTAAATGCGAAGCGGCAAGGCATACGTGGTCATGATGTGGTTGTTGACATCAAGACGCCCGAGTTGGCCATCTTCCAAACGAGCATCGATCCAGGTATGCAGCGTTTGGGGGAATACATCAGGTTTTGGAGATTCGCGTGGCACGGTGTGAGAAGAAGACCAGTGGCGTGTAGGCTGATAGTCAGCAATGGGTATGGCGATCAAGGAGCCGCGTTTGTGGATGATTTGCAGGTCAATCGTCGCCTCACAATACCGGGTCGCGATCTCCAAATGGAGACAACCACCGGATCTGGGCCTGGTGGCCAGCGTCGCAATCGAGTGCGGACAAAGGTCATTCTTCGGTTCGATATTGCGGCATGTGACAGTCTTGGAGCCATTCGATTGGCGAGATTGCAAGATCGTTTGGGGCACCGGCTCACCGCTGCGGGGGTGCTGCGAGTGGCCTGCGGCAGGCACCGGGAACAACACCAGAATCTGACCGAGGCCCGTGATCGGCTCGCGGCATTGCTTGGAGCTGCCCTTCGGGTGGAGCGAGTCCGCAAGCCAACGAAGCCTACAGCGGGGTCTCGCCGGGCTCGCAAAGAGACCAAGCAGCGGCACAGTCGTCGAAAGCAGGATCGATCCTGGAAATGGACCTGAGGCCCAGCGATCTGGAAGGCTGATTATTGGCCTGCTGGAGTACTGGTCTGGTATCGTGGTTCTGGACGGCAGCCTGTCTTGAATGGGGGTTTACTGGGCAGGCAGTTCGGGATTGGACACATCGCCTTGGTTGCCTTCAAACGGCCCGAGGGTGAGGAGATACGGATGCGAAACAGCATCGTTACGAGTGGCGCGAATGGTATGAAGCACTTGGGTTTGAAAGGGGCTGCATTGACAGCCCTTGCAGGCTCGGTCATGGCCTTGGGTATTGCAGTTCCAGCATCCGCCGCTCGGACAGGCTTGTCCAAAATGGCTGTGCAGGTTCCTGCCGACACGGTCCAATCATGTGAACTCATTATGAAGTTCCATGATGACAGCCGCGTGCGCGCCCACAATGGTCGGTTGTTGAGTCAGTCTGCTGCAGACCTCGCACCGATTCAAGCGTTGCTGGATGCATACGGCGCAACTGTGCAGCAGCACATCGCCATTCCCCAAGCCACCCTGCTGGCCGTTGCAACGAAAGCCAAGCTTCATTCTGGCCGCACGCAACCTGACATGGCTGGCATCATTGAAGTCAAGGTTGACAATGCCCGCATGCTGTTACTGGCCGATGCCCTGAACGCTCGTCCAGAGACTGAAATTGTGCAGGTTGTCGGCCCTACTTCGAATCCACAAATGCCTTGTGTGCAGACAGACTTTCCTCCCGCAACGCCTGACTACCGTGCATTTCAGGCCTACCGCGGATCAGCTGCAACCGGTGGTGTGCGATTGACAGAGGTGCGTGCGCCAGGCTTCATCGACGTCGATGAAGATGGCACAGAAGGCATCTACGGCGAGGGCGTTGCAATTGGCGACGTTGAGGGGTGCTACCTGACGGATCACGAGGACTTGTGTTTCGTCACTCCGGAACCAGGCCAAACGCCCACATGCGTTTTCGGTCCGGATCATGGCACCGCTGTATTGGGAGTGATGGGATCGATTGAAGACACCGACGCTTCAGAGCCCAACATCGGCATGGGTGGCTTGGCGCCCATGGCGGACTATTACTTCTTCCCCTCCGACTCGCTTCAAGAGGGCCCTCGTGTGGCCGCGGCAATCACATCCGCAGCGGCCACTTTGCCAGCGGGTTCTGTTTTGCTTATTGAAGTACAACGAACGGTGTATCCCGCCGACCCATTCGGTGATCCGTTTAACGTCCCATACGTCCCAGCCGAGACGTCGTTTGCCGTTTGGCTCGCCACGCGTCAGGCTTGCGATGCAGGCATCATTGTTGTTGCTGCAGCGGGCAACGGTAAGCAGGATCTCGATGGGGGTGCTTGGATAGGCGATCCTGGCGAAGAGGTGTTCTTTCAGTACTACGGTTTCTATCTTGCATGGGGTGACAGTGGTGCAATCATGATCGGCGCTGGCACGCCTGATGCGCAGCATGATCGACTGGGCTTCAGCACATTCGGTTCGCGAATTGACATGCAGGGCTGGGGCACATCGGTTGCAACGCTTGGCTACGGGGATCTGCGGCCGATTGACGGCTTGGCAGATGATCGCCAGTATTACACCACCGATTTCGGTGGCACCAGTTCTGCGACTCCGATTGTTGCGGGGGTTGCGGCCATCCTGCAAGGCCTGCAACTTGAGGTCGATGGGGAGTCGCCCTACAGCAGTGAGACAATGCGGGAGTTGCTCAAGACCACGGGCGTACCCGCCGGTGCGGGCTGGGAGGGCGTAGATGCCCCAGATTGGTTTGAAGCCCCGCCATTCCCCGACGCGTATGCCGCGGCAACAGCCATCATCAGTGGCGGAGTTGGGCCACAATTCGGCGCGTGTTGCCTAGACGACAACACGTGTATGGAAATTAACGTTGACCTCGAAGCGAACTGCTGGACTACAGGCGGCACGTATCGAGGGGCTGGGACTGCCTGCAGTGACTACTGCGGCAACGCCGGCGAAGAAACACTGTTGGCCTACTTTGGCGCAGGGGATGGTGTTCAGATTGGTACAAAGTTGTCACTTGGCGTCAATGGCGAGTATGCCTCGGTGCTTGCGCCGGATCCTTTCGGCCCATCCCCGATGCGGGTCGTGTATCGCAAGGACGCCGTGACAGGCTGGGAAATTGACGGTCAGATTCTAGGCAACAGATCCGATACCTCGGTCAGTCTTAGCATTGACGATTCGGGCGAGCGGCGACTGGGCTACGGGGCTTTGAAAACGGCTAACGATGATGGCGATGCAACCGGCTCAGCTGAAATCTTTCGGCGGACCTCCAACGGTGTGTGGGAATATGAAGATACTCTGTTCCCCGCGATGGGCATGCCCAGTGGCCTTTTTGGGATGTCATTGGTGTTAGATGGAAACGTTGCATTCGTGGGCGACTGTGGTTGGGCTAGTGACAGCGGTCAAGGCGACATCGACCTTGAGTCCGGCCAACAAGTCCATGTCTTTACACGCAGTCCCCTTCGAGTGTGGACCGAAACGGACGTTATCGAGAATCCCGGACCGGAGTATTTCACGTCACGATTCGGCGAAGCCATTGCCGTTGCAGGCAACGTGGTTGTTGTGGGCTCGCCGCAAGCTGATGTGCCAGATGACGATCTGACCGATGTCGGTGCTGTGTACCTATACGAACTGCAGGGCGACAATATGGCGGGCTTTAGTTTGGCGCCAGTTGATGCCGACGCAGATGGAGCACCGGATCAGTTGATCGCTTCAACAATTGTGCCTCTTGGGTACTGGGGCGAAGCCGTCGACGCTGCCGTTATGGCCGATGGCACCATTCGTGTTGCGGTCGGTCAGCCCGGTGTGCGATACGACGATTTACGAGAGGGCAGCATTTCCGTCTATGACATTGATCCAGACACGTTTGCCGTAACTGGGCCCACTGTTCTCATGCCCTCGACACTGGGCGCAGCCAATCGCTTTGGTACGTCTGTTGATCTGAGTTCTGATGGGCTGGCGATTGCAGGTGGAACCGATCGCGGTGAGACTGAAGATGGCGATGTCACTGGATTTTGTTGGGCTTGGCATTGGCTCGAAGTTGATGGCACAACGCAGTGGCGAGAAATGCTGCGGCTGCAAAACCGATTCCCAGGCAATGGGGACCGCGTGGGCGCTTCCGTGGCGGTTGGTACCACCGTTGGAGGAGGCTTTGAAGTACTCGCTGGTGCGCCTGGCGCAAGCAGTGGCCTCCAAGAGACTGGTGCCATACTTGTTTGGCCCGCGGACTTCATCGATTGTGACGTAGATGGCATTCACGACCCACTGGCAATTGCTCAGGGCGTCGTTGATGACTTTTTTGGCCCAGGTGGCGTGCCCGGACCTGATGGCATTCCAGATACTTGCAATGGGCTTGCTGCTGCTGATCGTGCATTTGGCGATTGCAATGGCGATGGAATCCCCGACTGGTTCCAGGATATTGTCGATGAGAATGGCAATGGACGTGATGACGCATGTGATGAGCCATGCTTCAGTCAGTGGTCGTGCCCGGGCGACACGCGCAACAGTGATGGCATTGTTGGCCGCGAAGATTTGTTGACAGTGCTGGAGCACTGGGGCTCAGCTGAAACCGACAACGTGGCTCGTCGCTGTGATATTTGGCCCGGTGCTGGCCCCGCGACGCTCGATGGCGATGGTCGTGTTGATGTGCTTGACTTGATTGTGGTCATTCGTAGTTGGGGCAACTGTCCAAACGAAGTCTTGCCAGACGACTATTGCTTTACGCTTGACATGGATTCCAATGGTTCGGTGGACGTCATTTACCCCGGCTGGTACGAGTAGAAGCTGTGGCTCTCTGGGTGCTTTGCCTGAGTTCTTTTGGGCGTCACGGTCTTGAAAAGAGCCCTTTTGTCCAACTTTGGGTCGAAGACGCGAATTTGACCTCACGTACTGGGCAAGGCTGCATAGTTGATTGGGGTCATCCGTGAACTACACCATGCACATTTTGTCTGCAGTGGCCATTTCTGGAGTTGTTGGCGCAGCCGACATCCAAGATGACCTTTTCTTGGCGCACCAGTCATTGGAAGCCGGAGCGGATGAGCTTGGATTTGGTGCTGCGACCGCCACATATGGCGACCGCTTTGTAGCGGGACACCATTGGCATGCTCTCGGTGGCACGAAGTCCGGCAGCGTTTCACTGTTCAACCGGGTTGTTTCAGAGGATGATCCAAATCGGCCATGGACTTGGGCAAAGGCTGGCACGCTCGCACCTGCGTCGGGCCAGTGGCCGCACACATGGTTCGGCTCGGCAATTGACATTGCAGGTTCTTCAGTCATTGTTGGCGCGCCGCGATGGGACGAGGGGGTCGATCCGGGTGATGTTGATACTCAACTCGTCGATTGCGGTGCGGCATGGATATTTGATGCTCAGGATGCGGAGAACACCGATGGCGTAACGCTTCCAGCTGCGGCTCTGACGATTGACGATCTTCAACTGCGTGACTACTTCGGCTGTGCTGTGGCGATCGATGGCGATAGAGCCATTGTTGGTGCATGGGGGCACGATCTCGATCCCGCTGCAGCAGACAATACAGGTGCGGCATTCGTCTTTGAGCGGCAAGGTGATGGAGATTGGTTGCACGTTGGAACGTTGCAGCCTCCGGTTGCCCAGCCCAATGGACGCTTTGGTATGGCCGTGGCGATCGATGGCGACTTTGCACTTGTCGGTGCACCATGGGCGTTCACATACAGCGGGGTTGTTCACGTTTTCAGGCGTATCGATGGGGTGTGGCAGTGGTCACAGCAAGTTGATAATCCCGGGACACCCTACGCTCGGTTCGGGACATCGTTAGCGATGGAGGTGTACGCGGGTGAGCACGGGGACGAAGGCGGGTTCATAGCTGGTGCACCTGGCGACAGCACGGCAGGTCCTCAGGCAGGTCGGGCCTTTGGCTTTGGCCGAACCACAAATGGAAGTAGCTTTATCACCCCCCCGGAATACGAATTGAGCCCACCGGAGACAGCCCCTTGGGATGAAGTCGGCGCAAGTGTTTCATTGTTGGTCATCGACAATGAAGACCAAAACGGGAACAACGATGACTCTGACGGCATTGCTGTTGTGTTGCTCGGTTCGCCTGGCGCCAACGATGGACAAGGCGAGGTTCAAGTACTTTCTCTGTCGGATGATGAGGTAGTTTGGGAAGGTGTCTTTGCGCCAGCTGATGCAGCAAGTGTTCGCAGCGGACATTCTGTGGCAGTGGAGTATGCGGAGTTGCCCGAGTGGGACCAATCACTGGTCCGAGTGTTCGTGTCAGCCCCAGGGATCGGCGGGGTAGAACTTGGCAACATCGACGTTTATGAGATCGTGCCAGGTGACTCAGATGGCGATTGCGATGGCGATGGCGTGTGGGACTTTCTCAGCCTCGAACAGAATGATTGTGACGGCGACGGTTGGTATGACGTGTGCCAATTGATGCATGATCAGTCCAGTGATTGCGATGGCAGCGGTGTGATCGACGTTTGTGAGTTGAGTGCGTTGACCGATTGTGATGACAATGGTGTCCTCGATCTCTGCGAACCAGACTTGGATGGCGACGGGATCACCGACGCGTGTGATGATGACATGGATGGCGACGGTTGGCCTAATGGCGTAGATGCCTTTCCCATGGACGCCAGTGAGTGGCTGGACACTGATGGCGATGGCCAAGGCGACAACGCAGACGACGACGATGATGATGACGGTGTATCAGACGATTGTGATTCGGATCAAACGGCTGGCGTGGATTGCGACGTCAACGGTGTCCTTGACAGTTGTGAAGTAAATTCCATCACCGATTGCAATGAAGATGGCCTACTCGATGCATGTCAGTTGAACGAAGTCGCTGATTGCAATGAGGATGGCATTCTTGATGCTTGCCAGATCAACTCGAACACTGATTGTGATAACAATGGCATGCTTGACGAGTGCCAAGGTGATCCTGCAAGCGATTGCAACCTTGATGGCATTCTTGACATCTGTCAGCTTGACGGGATGAGCGACTGCAATGGAAACAGTATTCTCGACCAGTGTGAAACGGGGTGGAGTGACTGTGACGAAAACGGCATTGCTGATCTCTGCCAGGTCCAGGCCAATCCATCACTGGACTGCAATCAGGACATGATTCTTGACAGTTGTCAGGAGATTGGGGGCGTTGGCGATCCAAGTTGGTCAACCGAGCGATACTTCGGCGACTTTGATTTGAGTGGACTGGGTGTGTTGTTCGACGATTCCGATAGTGACCTGATTTACACCACCTGCACAGTTGATATGCAGAACAATTGGATTGTCGAGCCTAGTGGTGGCACCCAGTTGACCTTGGGCGACGATGCCTTTGTTCCAGTACAACTGCCGTTCCCGTTCACATTCAAGGGTGTCACTTACAACACCATGGAGGTGGGCAGCAACGGTTACATCACATTCGGTGGCCAAGGTGACGCCGGCTATACCGAAACACTTGCATCGCACTTCGCCATGCCACGCATCAGTGCGGTCTTTGACGACTTGCACCCTTATGTGGAGGGCGAGGATGGCCATGGCGAAGTCCGCACAGGCGTTGGCCCCCAGGGCGACTTTATCCACGTGAGTTGGATCGACGTGGGGCACTATCGCGATAGCTCGACTGATCCGTTGCGCATGAGCAGCTTCCAAATTGTGTTGTACGCCGATGGCGCCATCGACATGTGTTGGCTGTCTTCAGAAGCGAGCAGTGCGATTGCAGGCTTGTCAGGCGGCACGGGGCAGCCTGCAGGCTTCGCCGAGACGGACCTGTCCAATGCCATGGACTGCGTTTCCCGAGTGCCTGCGGACTATGGCGACTGCGATGGAGATGGCGTCATGGATAACTGCCAGATTCCGCTCATTGGCGACCCGTGGTGGATGACTGAACAGTTTGTTGGCGGCTTTGATATGTCCGGCTGGGTGGCGCAGCTCAATCCCACGGGCAGCAGCACCCCCCCGGCATGGAGCCTGTGTACGGATGCCGCTGCACAAGCAGCCTTCATTCCACCCACCGGTGGAATCATGCTGCTTGCAGAGGATGACGTTCCCACGCAAGTCGTGTTTGGGAACGTCGATGGTGCATTGGCGAACTTTGATTTCGACTATGCCGGGGCTACCTTTACGGATTGCTGGATGTCTCCGAACGGGTATATCACCTTCGGCAGCGGCGACAATGCCTACGAAGAGTCGCTTGCGAAACACTTTGAGTTGCCTCGAGTGAGTGTGCTATTCCACGACCTTGACCCAACCAAGGGCGGCTATATGCACGTTGGCGCTGGGCCAGCGGGCTCCTTCGTTGCCACATGGCACCAGATCCCGCATTACTGGGATGTATCTCAGATCAGCACAGCCCAGATTCAATTGCACCCAGACGGTGCAATCACACTTGTCTGGCTTGAAGTGGGAGCTCACAGTGCCATCATTGGACTCTCTGATGGCATGGGTATCCCGCAGGGTTTTGCTGAAACGGATTACTCGCTTGCATTCGACTGTCAATTGCGGCACGCACTCGATGACTGCAATGCCAATGGCATTTATGACTCGATCGAGATTGCACTGGGGTGCGGCCAAGATGACGATTTTGACGGCCTGTTAAATGAGTGCGATGAGAGCCCGGCTCTACCGGTCATCATCGTGTGGGATCCTACGGCGTGTCCTGGTGATGTCGATGGCAACCAAGCCGTTGATGTCCGCGACTTGATCTGCTTGCTGCAGTGCTGGAACAGCAACTCAGAGCAGTGCATTCGGTCCGACATGGACGATAGTGGGACGGTTGGCCCCGGCGATGTGCTCTTGCTGGTGCAGCAACTTGGCACCATCTGCGATTGACGAGCAGTCCCGCATGCCGAACCCTTATCATCAGGCTCCATGCCCGCCGCTGCACTGTGCCTGTCAGTCCTTGCATCACTGCTTTGCAAGTTCACCATTCGTGATGTTGGTTTCGTCTTCATTGGCGAACCACTTGTGCGTGTAACTGAAAGCAAGGTCAGTCGGCTCGGTGATGCCGCAACCATGGTGCTAGTCGATCAACAGTCTGCTGACGGTGGGGCTCACCGGCGAGCGTTGGCGCAGGCATTGCTAGAGTCAACAGCGGTGGTCGTCATGCTCCCGGGCGACAATGCGCATCGGCTGACATTGGCCATTGATGGCGCAAGGCAGGACATTGAGCTGATGAGTGATGCCGGGCGTTTGGCACGCCCACTCGACGATCCGGTGACACTGTTTCCCCTAGATGTCCAAGCCGACCCCTGTGCGGCATTCGCACTTGGATGGAGCCCGGGCAGGCCAGCAGGCGCGGCAGTGCTCTACGGACGTGGACGGTTAGCTGGTCCTGTGTTGTATGGAGGGCAACTCGACCGTGAGTCGATATTAGATCAACTCGAATTGGTCGCTGAGAGCTGCGAGTGTGATCGGCCTCGCGATTGGTTGCAGGCGCGGCATCTGCCATTGCCTTGGGATGAAGATCTTCGGCGTCGGGCTACTTCACGATTGGGATTTGATCCACACAGCCCACGCATCAAAGCGGAAATGGAGCGCATTCTCGCAAGAGGGCCAGGCGGTTCTACGGCGGGGTTGCCAACGTCGACAGCCGAACCAGACACGCTGATGGGCTATGACGAAGTACGTATTGTGTCGGAGCCGACCTCTGGACAAGCGAGCGGGGCGCCGTTTAGTCCTTCGGTGCCAGCTACAACACCGCAGGGCTTCCCTCGAAAGTTGTTTTGGTTTCTCATCGGCCTTGTCGTGGTCGTACTCGTGGGCGTGGGCATGGGCATGTCACAGACAAATGACAAGGCAGCTTGATGCGAGCATCTAGGCATCTTGTATGTGGCGAGTTGCGATGGCGATGGGGCACCGCAGTCGTCGCCATTGGCTTGGTCGCCTTGGCCTGCATGGCCGTGTTGGGAACCGACGCTATTGCACGTGGCGCAGCAGATGCGACACGCCGCATTCAACGGGACATTGGGACGAACCTCGTCATCCTTCCCGGCCAGACCAACGTCGCCGACTGGTGGCTACATCGCCCAACACGCGGCGACCTTCCGCAGGATGCCGTCGATCAATTAGAGCTGGCGGGCCTTGCTGGGCGACTTATTCCAGTGGTTCGCGGTTCTGTCGAGCAACCCGATGGGAACTTTCTATTGATAGGCATTGGTCGTGAGCGTGCCGGGGGCCGACGTGCTGTGCTTGCGCCTTCCACGAGCGACCGCGGCGCGGTGATTGGGTCTGAAGTCGCACGATTACGCAAGGTGCAGGCCGGGGAAATCTTGTCGCTGCCCGGCGGCGATGTTGCCGTGCACGATGTGCTGCTGCCACAAGGCTCTCTTGACGATATCAGTGTGTTTCTGCCGCTTGAAGATGTGCAGCGACGGCTCGGACTCGAAGGCCGGTTGACGCAAATCGATGCGCTCGAGTGTCGCTGTGGCCCCGACATCGAGGACCCGCTCGCTTGGCTACAAGCCCAAGTGGCGAAGGTGCTGCCCGCAGCGCAGGTCATTCGACGGCAGGCGCCAGCAGAAGCGAGACGTCGGCAGCGTGCGCTTGCCGATGCCACGGCGAGCAGCGCCGGCCCTGCCGCGGCATTGGTTGCCATGTGTATCGTGGCGGGCCTTGCATGGCTCAATGTCCGCGAGCGGCGAGCTGAGTGTGGCGTGCTTCGTGCCTTGGGCTGGACACGCAGCGCAGTACTCATTGTGCTGTTGGGCCGATGGTTCTTAGTGGGCACCGTCGGTGCGATCATCGCGATGTGCATTGCCGCTGCGGTATTGGACACGTTTCAAGTGCAGTGGTGGTGGACGCTGTTGGTAGCGCCCGTTGCCGCTGTAGTCGTGGGCTCGGTACCGGCGATGATTGGCGCGTCGGCTGACCCAGTAGAGGCGCTTCGAGAATGATCGAGTTGCATACTGTCTCACGTGTGTTTGCAACTGGCGATAGTCCGGTTCAAGCCATCAACGCAGTGTCGTTGCAAATCAACGCTGGCGATGGACTGGTTGTCCGGGGCCCAAGTGGAAGTGGCAAGTCGACCTTGCTGCACATGCTTGGGCTCATGCTGCATCCCACTGGCGGTGTGATGGAATTCGATGGCCAGCGGCCTTGGTCCCATACGCCTGCGTGGCGAGCTCGTGTGCGGCGGCAGCGCATCGGATTCGTTTTTCAGCAGGGGCACTTGCTCCCATGGCTTTCGCTTCGCGACAACGTCATGTTGGCGGGCATCGATGCGGCGAAGGCCGAGGTGTTGCTGGATCGGGTGGGCCTTCATGCACGATCTGGGCACAGGCCCGGTCAGGTCAGTGGTGGTGAGCGGCAACGAGCAGCCGTTGCACGGGCGCTCGCAGGGGGGTCGGATGTGCTGCTGGCGGATGAGCCTACTGGGACCCTTGATGAGGCAAATGCTCTCGCCGTGCTGGATCTGCTGGAAGAGGCTCGTGCCGATGGTGCGGCAGTGGTATTGGCGACGCATGGCGCAGCTGATCCAGGCGACAAGTGGGCCACCATCAGCCTAGAGCGTGGCTGTATTGTGAACCCCTTGGAGACGCACACGGCATGTTGATGTCAGTTCTGATTACCGCTCTTGCCCCGGCGTTTATGACGCCTCCAGATTCATCATCCTGGCCGATGCATGGTGGTGATGCTGCGCGGTCGCATGTTGCCGATGTCGCGCCGCCAATCAACCCGGTGCAGGCTTGGGTCCGTGATGTGGGCAGTTCGCCAGCGTGGCCTGGGCCGGCTCGCCGTGATGCATACAACAAAGTTGAAGACTTGAAGTCGCGGCTGCGCTTTGATGACGCGCCTCAGCCAACGATTGTTGACGGAGTGGTCATTGTGGGGTCAAGCCGCGATGACACCGTCAATGCTATTGATATTGAAACCGGTACCGAATTGTGGACATTCTGGACCGAGGGACCTGTTCGCTTTGCGCCGGCAATTCATGGGGATCTCGTATTGGTCGGTTCCGATGATGGTCATCTGTACGCGCTAGATCGGCGAACCGGCCAAGAGCAATGGCGCCAACGACCTGGCCCGCTGGATCGTCGTGTTGCGGGCAACGGCCGCATTGTGTCTGCGTGGCCCATTCGTACCGGACCAGTGATCATGGATGGCAGTGTGTATACGACGGCTGGCATTTTTCCACCCGAGGGCGTTTGGGTTGCTGCATACGATGTGTCTACGGGCGAGCCACAGTGGTCAGTGCGGCACACTGACTTGCCTGCACAAGGGTATTTAGTGGGCAGTCCTGATCGTCTGTACGTTCCTGCAAGTCGGGATCGTCCAATCATGCTTGATCGAAAAGACGGTAGCCGAATCGGTCAACTTGATGGACAAGGTGGCACATGGGTGTTGTTGACAGGCGATGGTGTTGTCTATGGCCCAGGCAAACAGGGGCGAATGAGCGATCAGGAACCAGGTGGTGACGAGTTGGCCACCTTTCAAGGGCTTCGTATGGTCGTTGCCGATGGTCGTTCGTACTTGCTTGACGCTGACTCACTGTCTGCCCTCGACCGCGATCGATATCGGTCGCTTGCGGTTCGACGTCGAGCGGTGCGGGCCGAACGCAAGGCGCTTGACGAAGCGATCAAGGCAGGAGACACACAGGCCAACGCTCGTGCCGAGGCGATCGCGGGGGAACTCGATGCCATCGCCCAAGAGATGCGCGAGTGCCTACTTTGGCGTGTGACAGCACATCATCCGCATGCACTGCTACTTGCCGGGGGTGTACTGGTTGCTGGCGGTGACGATGAAGTCGCTGCACATTCGATGAGAGACGGATCTCTGCTTTGGACACGGCCCGTACATGGTGCGGCAAAGGGTTTGGCTGTCATTGACGGGGCGTTGCTTGTCAGTACCGATACTGGAGCAGTGCATTGCTTTCGGGAAGGGGCTGACCTTCAATGAGTCTGTTGCTTGCAATTGTGGTCGCGGGTGGCCAGTGGAGTCCACAACTCATTGATGGGCAGCCGATGTGGCGAAGTGCTACGGAGTCGCTGCACGGTACAACGTCTGGCACTACAGCAATGGCGCAAGTCGACGGCATACCTTGTTTGATCATGTCCGGGGATACATGGTTTAGCGTTGGAGATGGGAAGACCGTGCACAGCCTTCCATCAGATGCCTTTACTGTGGAAGCATGGGTGCAGATTGATGCCCCACAAAAGTGGGGCGGCATTGTGTCGGCGCTGCAGGACAACGGGTCATTCGAAATGGGGTGGATGCTCGGGTATCGCGACGATCGATTTGCCTTTGCGCTGTCCAC
>JABAAC010000132.1 GCA_014238965.1 Phycisphaerales bacterium
CTTTTATTGAGGAGCACCGCGATGACTGATCAGTGCAACGCACCAACAGAAGACAACAGCACAAGGCACTGGGGTTCACTTGTTGACAAATACGGATCAATTCTTGTTGTCATCGCTTTTTTGCTCCCCATCCTGCCTCTCATGATCGTTGGGGCAGTAACCAACGATAGTCCCGCGTTGGGCGGAATCCTGGGACTTGTTGTTGGTGTATTTGCAGGGGGCTTCCTCTGTGGTCCGCTGGCAATTCTGATTTCGATCAGGAGTGATGTCGCACGCATTGCGGACGCAATCGAAAGCCAAGGCGGGTGAATGGGCTCGCACGGCCTGCTGAGAGGGTGTTTTTGCACAGGGTCATTGAAAGATGCAGGCGTTCTGGCTGTGAGTGCTTAGGCTAGGGAATTACACGGCTTTGCGCAGAAACTTCTGACAGGTTGCTGGCTCAGCTGCGGATCCAAGGTGGCGAACTCACCGTTCGTTGATCGTGAGTATCCAAGATCGTAAGTAGTTCATCTCGAGGAGACAGCCATGTCCAACAACACGAAACCCCGTACATTCAGACTATTCGGCTCGCTTGGTCGCGCCGCATTCGCCGTGGGCAGCATCCTCGCGGTCCAAAGCACCGCATCTGCTGCGTTTGTTGATCTACACCTAGAGCAAGTCGCCATCGACCCGGTGGGGCCAGGCACGACCACTTGGCGGCTGTACGCCGAGTTCGATGATCCGAACGATCAACTTACCCGTGTTCACGGAGATGCGCCATCCTTCAGCATGTGCTACGCCTCGGTCGGGTTCTACCAGAACGTTTACTCTGGTCCGCTGTCCTCGATAAACAATGCCGCCTTCTGGGCCTTCTTCCCAAGCATGGAATACGACAGTTATGTCACGATCGGAGGGGAACATAATTACGAAAGCCAGACCCTGAGCAGTACGGGGATCGACTTCACCATGTTCGAGGGCGGCGGTCCTCTCATCTTCCAAAACGGCGAGTGGACCAGGCCGCTGAACGATCCATATGCTTTCGGCGAAGTCCTGTCTGGGATGCCGAACTGGCACGTGCTGGTTGGGCAGTTCACGACCTACGGATCCGGACCTAGCAGCGCCCCTTATGGCGTGCTGAACCTAGATGGATATCAGGATTATTTCGGCTTCAACGGCGCCGAGACCATTCCGTGGTCCGCTGAAGCGGTCCCGTTCGGCACGCCGCCAGCAGATTCGGGCGCCTGTTGTTTCGAGGATCCCAACTATGGCCTGATCTGCGAGGTGCTGGCCGAAGAGGTCTGCGCCGATCTCGATGGCTACTGGTACGGCCCCGGCACCGTGTGCAGCGACCCCTTCGTCGAGTGCGAACCACTTGATACGTCGGGTGCCTGCTGCTACGAGAGTGCCGCCTTCGGGATGGTCTGCGACGTGGTGGCCGAAGAGTATTGTGCCGATCTCGGCGGCTATTGGTATGGCGCGGGCACGATTTGCAGCGACCCAATCGTCGAGTGTGATTCGCTCCCCGCAGAGGGCGCCTGTTGCTATTCGCACGACACCTTCGGGCTCATCTGTGACGAGATGACCGATGCGTCCTGCGCCGATCTTGGCGGATATTGGTACGGGCCCGGCACCGTGTGCAGCGATCCCTTTGTCGAGTGTGATCCGCTGCCCGAGAGCGGCGCTTGCTGTGTCGAGGAAGGACCGGGCAGTGGCTTCTGGTACTGCATCGAAACAACCCAGTTCGACTGCCATGATCAACTCGGTGTCTGGTACGGCCTTGGCTCGCACTGCACTGATCCAGGTGTCAACTGCAACCCGATCGCGGACTGTGACAGTGTCGCTGGCAGCGACTGCGCGAGGCGGCCCCAGTACGACGACCAGGAATTCCTGAACTTTGGATCAGGCCCCGTCGCGGTGCAGACCGTCTCCCCGGGCATCCCCGGTGGTCGGATGCTCAGCGTCTTTGACCTCACCGGCATCAGCGCTGCACCCTTCAACGCTGATTTCCCGATCAAACGGTACGCCCACGGCAGTTGGAACGCCGCCAACCTTGGCAGCATCCTCGGCCTGGCCATCGACGAATCTGGCAACATCTTCGTCACTGCGAGCCAGACGTGGAACTTCGATGTGGCCGGCCCCTCCGGCTGGGGCGCTGTGTATCGCATCGACGCCTACAGTGCGGCGATCACGACCTTTGCGGTACTTCCCACCGC
>JABAAC010000042.1 GCA_014238965.1 Phycisphaerales bacterium
CATTGCGCCATGGATCCAGCCAATTCGCAACCCGTTGGGCCACCACCAACGATCACAAACGTCAGCTCAGCCCGACGCGCCTCCGCATCACCTTCAACCTCCGCGCTTTCGAATGACAGTAGAAACCGAGATCGAATAGAAATCGCGTCATCGAGCGTCTTAAGCCCAGGCGCATTGCGGGCCCAGTCGTCACGCCCGAAGTAGGCATGGTGCGCCCCAGTTGCAAGGACAAGCCAGTCGAACTTCGCTGCCTCAGTAGCGTGTTCGTCCATGCCTTGCAGCAACAATGTCTTGCCCTCAAGATCTATGGACATGGCTTTGGCAAGCACAACCATCGCATTCTTTTGGCGACGAAGTGTTGACCGAATCGGCGAGGCAATATCGCTCGCATCAAGGCTTGCCGTGGCAACCTGATACAGCAGCGGCTGAAAGAGGTGGTGATTCGTTTGATCAATCAGAATCACATCTGCGTCCGCCTTGCGGAGCGACTGCACTACAGCCAATCCGCCAAAGCCGCCCCCGAGCACTACTACGCGTGGTCTTGACTTATCCATACACCGGCAATAGTAGCCTGAGCCTTAGCCTTAATAAGTATCAGGGCGTGGTTGGTACGTCCGCTGTTGCAGTGCCTGTTTTGATCTGTTGATCGAGGTACTGCGCAATCATCGCGACCAAGGCTTTGTCACTTTCGGGCGCTTGACCTGATTGACTGATGACCATGTTTAGGATCATTGGCAACTGATCAGCAGGTGCCTGAGCCATCTGCGCCTTAAATTCATCAAACTGCGTGCGTTGCTCAGGTGTCAAGTCGTCGACCGTGACGGACATCTTGAGGATCGCAGGCGTGCCATCTTCGTCGCCAGCTGCGACGTAGGTTTGCACGATTCCGAAGTCGAGCCCGCCCTTGTCACGCACCTGCGCTGACGAGTCTGCAACCGCGTTAGCCATGGTCTCGTATCGCCCACCAATGTGCTTGGCCAAAAAGGCCTCAGTGGCAGCATTGAAGGCCATGTTGTTCACTGGATTGCGGAAGCCATGACCTTCATCGGGAAAGACGATGTAGGTGACTGGCAAGTTGTTAGCGTTCATGGCATCGACGATCTGGTTGCTCTCGGCAACTTTCACGCGCGGGTCATTTGCGCCCTGCCCGATCAACAATGGCTTCTTGATGTACTGCACATGCGTCAATGGCGAAATGGCATCGAGCCAAGCTGGCTCATCCAGCCCGCCAACTCGCGTTTCGAACATCTTGATCGCAGGCGCCCAGTACGGCGGAATGGTCTCCAGCAACGTGCCAACGTGGGAAGGTCCAACGATGTCTACGCCGCATGCCCACAGATCTGGGTCACGCGTCATGCCCGCTAGCGTTGCGTAGCCGCCGTACGAGCCACCCATGATTGCGATGTTGTTGGCATCGGCATACCCGCTCTGCACAGCCCACTGGGCTGCATCGTTCAGGTCATCTTGCATGTTGCCATACCACTCACGATCGCCAGCGTTGATGTGCGCCTTGCCAAAACCAGTTGAGCCACGGAAGTTCGGGCTGAGCACGGCATAGCCGCGGTTGGACAACCACTGGTGATACGGGTTGTAGCTCCATCCATCACGAGCCCAGGGGCCACCGTGCACAAGCATGACCATTGGTACTGGCGTGCCCTTGGTGTAGTTGGCCGGCAGCGTGAGATACGACGGAATCGTCATGCCATCACGTGCTGTGATTTCAACACCTTGCATCGCTTGCAGTGGCTGGCCTTCAAGGTCGGGCCACGTTGTGAAAAGCTTCGTGCCCTTTTGTGTGTCGCGGTTCCACAGCCAATACGTCGGCACTTCGTCTGGCGCTGCATAGGCAACGACCCACGTTCGATTGTCCTTCGTTCGATCGGCGATGTGAAAGTCTGGGCCATTAAGCTTGGCTAGCGCAGCAAGATCTGTTGATAAGTTGTCGCTGTCATCAATGACGTGCC
>JABAAC010000100.1 GCA_014238965.1 Phycisphaerales bacterium
GAAATTGCAGATGGAACGCTGATCGACAGCAATGGTGATGGCATTCCAGACACATGCCAGTGCCCCGCTGATTTCAATGGCGATGGTGATGTGGGCGTATTTGAAATCCTATACATCGTCGCCTTCTGGGGCGAATATGACCCTGTTGGGGACATTGATGGTGACGGAGCGATCGATACCGATGACTTGTTGGCTGTCATCGGATCATTCGGGCCATGTGACTTTGGCTGAATTCGTCGGGCGATAACCGACGACTGAAACAACGTCTAGACCCCAATAGCAGCGCTGCTCCACTTGGCCTCATCGGTCCGGCACCATCGTGCAGCGAAGCACCTACAATTGGGGGCTGCCATGTTCTCCCCTATCCAAGACATTCTGAGCGACCTCAAGGCCGGAAAGGTCGTGATCCTCGTCGACGACGAGGGCCGTGAGAACGAGGGTGACTTTATGGTCGCCGCTGAGCACATGACCGTTGAGATGGTGAATTTTTTCACCCGCATCGGAGGTGGCTACCTGTGCGTCGCCCTCGATGCAGCGAGTTGTGATCGCCTCGATCTCGGGCCACAGACGTCGGTCAACACGTCGCTACGTACCACCGCTTTCACCGTCAGTGTTGATGGCCACCCACGGCACGGTGTGGGCACAGGAATAAGTGCAGACGACCGTGCCAAGACTATTCGACTGCTTGCATCGCCCGATACGCGAACAGATGATTTGGTTCGCCCAGGTCACATCAACCCCCTTCGAGCAAGAGCCGGTGGCGTGCTCGCACGAACGGGGCAAACCGAAGGCTCGGTAGACCTTTGCCGGCTCGCGGGGCTGCAACCTGCGGCAGTGATTATCGAGATCGTCAAGCCCGATGGCACCATGGCGCGGCGTGATGACTTGGTTGAGTTGTGCCGTGAACACGATCTAAAAATGTGCACCGTTGAGCAAATCATTGAGCACCGCCTTGCTCAAGAAACACTTGTCCATCGACTTGAACCTGTCAGCGGCTGTCCTGTAGAAACACCATGGGGCACCTTCACGCTAATTGCCTTTGAAAGCGCCATCGACCCACAGCCTCACATCGCTCTGTGCAAAGGCGATGTTGGCACACTCGATGCACAGGGCCAACCAATATCCATTGATGACCCTGTACTCGTGCGTGTGCATCGTCGTGACATCTTGGGCGACATTTTCGAGGTGTCACCGGCCGATGTGACTGCATCGGCCATCACATTACGTGCGTCGATGCAGGCCATTGCCGAAGAAGGCCGCGGGGCAGTGGTATACCTGCGACCGGAGTCCATGGGTGACACGCAATTGTCAGCCATGCTGCACCGTGTGCGTCGCCCCGACACAGATGATCCCGATCAACCTGACCTCACTCGGCCCGACGGCATTGGTTCCAAGGCTGTTCCAACTGACACACGCAACACTGGCACGGGCTCGCAGATTCTGCGAGCGCTTGGATTGTCGAAAATTCGATTGCTCTCAAGCACCGCCCGCACTTGGCACGGGGTGAACGCGTTTGGCTTGGAAATCGTAGAGACGGTTGGAGTCGAACGTGCCGAGACAATCAGAACGCAATAGTGCCCTGCACCCCAAGGATCGGTGCCGGGTCGTAGGTTGACGCCCAAACATCACTGCGTGAAGTATCGGTCACCTTGACCCGACCGTAGACATTCGCACCAACAAAGCAGGTAATACTCGCGCGATCGCCCACATCGAATGAGATAAACGCAGCAAGCGGAAGGGCCTCCGTGCTGCCTGCGCCGCCTGGCGCAACCGCGTTGTCGTCCGACAACCGAAAACGCTGGTAATCGAACACCGCCGCAACACCAACATCAACGCCCGGCTTGAGTTCGTACGACAACTCTGCGCCAGTTTGGTTCGCCCAACCACTAGTCATGCGTGTCGAAAGCAACAGACGGTCCGTGATCTGCCAATTCAGAACGATGATTGGGTAGATGAGCACGTTATCGAGAATCTGTGATCTGGCCCCGATGCCCCCGCCGATTGAGAATTTATCACTAAATGAATACACCGCACCAACAGCGCCGCCGCCATTAATGGCATCGCCAAAGTCCGCACCTTGTGCAACATTAAACACTGCTTGCCCACCAGCGAAAATCTTCCAGCGAGGAGTCGCCTTCCACTGCACAGCACCGTCGAGTTGCACCGTGTTCACGCCAGAGAATGGTTCGCCTGCCAGACCTGTATCGCTGAAATCAAAGTTGTCGTATTGGTATCGAGCGCCAACAAGTAACTCAACTTCATCGTTGATAGGCATACGGCCTTTAATGTGTGCGTGCGCCCGGCTCCACGACACGTGCCCACCTGTGTCGAGTTTGCTTCGCAACTGATAGGAGAAACCCCCTTGCAAAGACCACTTCATAGTGAAAGGTGCGTCTGGGTCTTGCCCGGGTGACTGAACCGCTTGATCCAAGGGGTCCACGACGGCCTCTTGGATGCCAAGTGGCGAGGCCATAAGGGGATTGGTTGGGCTGGCAACGAGAAGCGATGAAGTGAGTGCGATAGAAAGCATCGCAGGAGGATAGTCGAGCGTCGCACATAGATCCGGCGAAACCCACCAATCCTCCGCCACGAGCAAGCCGCCTATACATGCCACAGCACTGCAATGGGGCAGTTGGCTAGCAAGGCTGAAATCGTGCCTGTACGGAATTGTCAAGCGTTGGGCATGGCCCATAGAAAGCGGGCCGGCGCCCGAAAGTGCCGACCCGCTGGGTTGGGACAGGTGTGTATAGCAAGGGAGCCTGTCGCCCTTGCTCAGTCTTCAGACTTCTCGATCTGCCAATACTCCAACTCGATGGGTGCTTGACGGCCGAAGATGGACACGAGTACGCGGACGAGCCCCTTGTCGGGCATAACCTCGTCAACCGTGCCATCGTAATTCTCGAAGGGGCCTTCCTTGATCGACACATTGTCGCCTGGGGAAAACTCGAGTTTGACCTCGGGCTCCTGCTCGGGACGCCGTGAGTCAAAGAGCATTTTTTCGACTTCCGCTGGCGTCATCGGCGTCGGGCGGCCCTTGTTGCCAACGAAATCGCCAACGCCCGTGGTTTCCTTGATCAGGAAGAAGACGTCCTGCGGAATGCGGCCATCTTTCTCCAGTCGCATCTCGACAAAGATGTAGCCCGGGTAGAGCTTCGTCTCGGTAATGCGCTGCTTCCCGCCCTTGAGCGTGCGTGTCTTTTCAGTGGGCACCATGATGCGGCCAACACTCACTTCAAGTCCCTCAATCTGGACCTTGCGAGCAAGTGTTTCTCGCACACCGTTTTCCTTGTTGGATGCTACGCGAAGCACGAACCAATTCATGCCTTCGCGGTACATCGGCATGTCGACAGCCGGATCGAACTCTTCTTCAACTGTTTCAGCTTCAGCCACAGGCGCTTGAACTGCTTCTGCCTCTTGTGCTGCTGTGTCGATGTGTTCCTGCTTTGTCATCACGCTTCTCTCCACCCCGTGCTCAATCATGTCAACCAAAATCCAAGATCGGTCCGAACCATGTACGTCGTCAGGCTCGCAATACCGACATCCATCGGAAAATACTTGCAAAGACAATGTCGAATGCCCAGCAGTACACCGCGGTGAAAAGGGTCAACAAAATGACCACACGAGTGGCTGCTTCCACTTCTCGTCGGCTCGACCAATTCACCTTGCGCATCTCACCTTCGGTCGCAACGAGAAACTCAACAGTCCCGCGATGCACTCCCAAGAGGTACCACCCAAAGAACCCGAAGAACAATGCGGCAATCAGCATGAACGCTACGCGGACGTAGGTCGGCTCAAGGCCGAACATGGTGACACCATCAAACTCTTTCCAGAGCCATACCAAGCCCAACGCAACCAATGCACCCATTGCATAGGCCGACATCAGTCGTACCCAGTATCCCTGTCCAGCTTTGTAGATCGCAGGCATAATTCCTGGTCTCCAATGAAACGCTCCAGTATGGAGCGTTAGTTGCTCGAGTTGGTTGCCGGCGCCCATCGCCGGGGCTCGAGTGAAACACGCCGGGAGTGACTCGAACACTCAACCTGCGGATTTGGAATCCGCTGCTCTGCCAATTGAGCTACCGGCGTAGCGATTGCCTCATTTGCGCTTGATCTTGTGCAGTGTGTGTTTACGCAGACGAGGGCAGTACTTCTTGAAGCCAGCCTTGACCTTTTCGTCAATGCCACCCTTGACCCGAATGCTCGTGCGGTAATTCAATTCACCGCTCTCTGTGCATTGCAGCCAGACGTATTCGCGGTCTGTTGCCTTCTTGGCCATTTCGCTTCACCTTTCAACCATCAACCGGCATGCAGCCGGCGGGCCGTCGCGGCGGTTGTCGCACATTGTCGACAACCGCCGTGACCCGGCGAGCAGGACGAACCTACTCGAGAATCTTTGTCACCACGCCGGAACCGACCGTGCGGCCACCTTCGCGAACGGCGAAGCGAAGGCCTTCGTCCATTGCAATGGACTTACCCAGTGAAACACACATCTTGATGTTGTCGCCAGGCATGCACATTTCAGCGCCGACCAGATCGAGTCCACCAGTCACATCCGTCGTACGGAAGTAGAACTGCGGCTTGTAGCCAGAGAAGAACGGCGTATGACGGCCGCCCTCTTCCTTGGTCAACACGTAGACCTCGGCCTCGAACTTGGTGTGGGGCGTAATTGACTTGGGCTTGGCCAGAACCTGACCGCGCTCGACGTCTTCCTTTTCAACACCACGCAGCAAACAACCAACGTTGTCGCCGGCTTGGGCATCTTCAAGGATCTTTTGGAACATCTCGACGCCCGTGACGGTTGTCTTGGCAGCGTCTTCGGTGAGACCAACGATCTCAACCTCGTCGCCGACCGTCACTTTGCCACGCTCGATACGGCCAGTGACCACTGTGCCACGACCCTTGATCGAGAAGACATCTTCAACCGCCATGAGAAACGGCTTATCCGTCTCGCGAACGGGTTCGTCGATGTACGAATCGATGGCTTCCATCAGATCGTCGATGGGCTTGCACACATCGTCGTCCTTGCCGTCGCATTCCAGCGCCTTAAGGGCACTGCCGCGAACGACCGGAATGTCGTCGCCAGGGAAATCGTAGACGCTCAGCAGCTCCCGAATTTCCATCTCAACGAGTTCGAGGAGTTCCTCGTCGTCAACCATGTCCACCTTGTTCATGAACACGACCATCTTCGGAACGCCAACTTGGCGACCGAGAAGAATGTGCTCACGAGTCTGGGGCATGGGGCCATCTGTTGCAGCCACCACGAGTATGGCGCCGTCCATTTGGGCAGCACCGGTAATCATGTTCTTGACATAGTCAGCGTGACCGGGGCAGTCAACGTGCGCGTAGTGACGGTTCTCCGTCTCATACTCTTGGTGACTGGTCGCGATCGTAATGCCACGAGCCTTTTCCTCGGGGGCGTTGTCAATGTCATCAAATGCACGAGCGGTACCGAGGCCTTTCGCACTTTGACGATTGCAAATTGCAGCCGTGAGGGTGGTCTTACCGTGATCGATGTGTCCGATTGTGCCGACGTTGACGTGCGGCTTGGTCCGGACAAAGGTGTCCTTGGCCATCGTCGAATTCTCCTGCCGCTCTACGCATGTGCGCTTTGAGCGTATACGTGTGAGCAGCGCTTCCTATGAAGTGCCTCGGCTCCCGCCATGGGAACCCCGGCCGACACGGCCGGACAAAAACTTGCCTCGTTCTGAGGCGTCCCGATACGGACCATCCGTAATCGGGGAGTAGATTCAAGCCACCGACGGGACTCGAACCCGTGACCTCACCCTTACCAAGGGTGTGCTCTACCACTGAGCTACGGTGGCAAGCGTGGCGGTCAGGCGCGGGCCGTCTCGCCGAAGAAAAACCGCTCCAGATCGGAGCGGAAGAGGGATTGTAGCCACCTTGGCCAAGGCTGCAAGGGCTAGGCCCATCTCGCTTTGGCTTTCCTGTCCTGAAAGGCCTCGCTGGCCTACCAGGGACCGCGACGATGCAAATTGGTCACCCGAATGGAGCGGCCAAGAGGGACTGAATTCTGGTCCCCAGGACCCTCTGCCACCCCCCCCTGCAGGCCCACAAGCGAGCCCCAAGGGGTCTGCGACTGAGTTGAGCCATCCAGCATGAGCATCAAACACTGACCGTCGTAGCGAAAGTCGGCTTCCTGTGTGCACAATTCACCGCGTTTCTCGACGGTGGAAAAGGCTGCCTCAGTGTCCTCTCGATACGTCTCTTCGTCAGGAGCCCCGCCAATGGTCTCGCCAGCAAATGAATCCACGAGATACATGGATCGAGCGGGTGACTTGATCTGGCCCATGGACCATCGAGGATCGATGTTTGAGAGCGTGTGGTCATTGGTTCGGTCGGATAACGACCTGCCCTCGAAGAAATTATTCGCGGCGAAGAAGCCCGGAAGATCCGCTTCCCAGGCCCCTGCGCCAACTGGTTTGGGCACACCAAGGGGCGGGTCGGCGGTGCCTAGTAAGGTTGGTCGGTTGATTGTCCTGGAAAAGTCGGCAAGGCGACGTGGGTAATTCGCCGTATTCATGCCCGTTGATCTCAGTGGATTGCGGCGATCACCGACATTGTCCTGATACAACCACCGCCCTGGCTGCGACCACCGTGTGTCAGCAAACAGACTGCCATTTGGTGATTCGTCATAGATCTCAATGTGTGGGATTGCCATTCGCTCACCGATAGCTAGGTCAACCCAAAGAATGTCCGCCCAAGTGCCTTGGGCTAATTTGTCATCCCGAGGATCGCCAAATGGCTCCTGCCATGGGATGTTGGTGTCAACCCAGTCCGGTGCGCCATCGCTGGTCATGGTGTAGTACCGCCGACCACCTATGACGCCAGGCGTAGACCCTTCTTCATCTCGAAAGTCAAAGCTCGCAGGAAGAATGACATCATTTCGATCTGCTGACCATTGGTCCATCCACTGGGCAATTTGACGAAGGTGGTGCCGAGACGTCACTAACTCATCTGCTGATCGAACGGCTGTAAGCGCTGCAAGCGTCAATCCCATCAAGACAGCAATAATCGAGATGACGACCAGCAATTCAGTCAGTGAGAACCCGCGTTGTCGCATAGTCAAGGCCTCCCCGGGCAAAGGTAGGTGCCCATAGGGTCAATACGTCAGAATACCCCAGAGGGATGCTTGGAGGGGCCGAAAGTCTGCCTGTTGACAGTTGGGTGCCAAACACCCTCATCCCCTATTCAGCCAAGATTCATGGTCATCAGGAACTCAGCATTGGTCTTGGACTTTGCCAAACGACTTCGCAGTAACTCCATCGCTTCAACCACAGACATGTCCGAAACGACCTTGCGGAGTCGTGAGACCAACTCCAATTCCTTTGGATCAAGTAGCAATTCTTCCCTACGAGTGCCCGAAGCAGGAATATCAATAGCCGGCCAAATGCGCTTCTCAACGAGCTTTCGCGTCAGATGCAGCTCGGAATTGCCGGTCCCCTTGAACTCTTCAAAGATCACCTCATCAGCCTTGGAGCCCGTATCGACAAGTGCAGTGCCGATGATGGTCAGCGACCCACCGTGCTCAATGTTTCGGGCGCTACCAAAGAACTTCTTGGGCTTAATAAGCGCAGTTGAGTCAACACCGCCCGTGCCAATTTTTCCACCGGTTGTTGCGTTGTTGTACCCACGTGCAAGGCGTGTGATTGAGTCCAAGAGAACAACAACCCTCTCGCCTGATTCCACCATGCGCCGTGC
This sequence comes from Phycisphaerales bacterium, assembly GCA_014238965.1. GTDB lineage: Bacteria > Planctomycetota > Phycisphaerae > Phycisphaerales > SM1A02 > JABAAC01. The sequence continues at coordinate 7,720 of JABAAC010000100.1, forward strand.
CTTTTCCATGACCATTTCGGCGACTTGAATGTGTCGTGTTGCATGTTCGTCGAACGTGCTGGCAACAACCTCCACGGTGTCAGGCGTATTGCGCTTAAAGTCAGTCACTTCCTCAGGCCGCTCATCGACGAGCAAAACAATCACATGCACTTCTGGGTGATTCAGCGCAATGGCCTTGGTGATCTTCTGCAGCAGTACGGTCTTGCCTGTTCTGGGTGGCGCAACGATCAGCGCCCGTTGGCCAAAGCCAAGTGGTGCAACAAGATCGATGACGCGGGTCTCAAGTGTGTCAGGATCGGTCTCGAGCGTGATTCGCTCGTCAGGGTGCAGCGGCGTGAGGTTCTCAAACGTCGCTTGGTGAACAAATGCGCCCGGATCCTTGTCGTTGATTGACTCTACACGCAACAGCGCAAAGTACTTCTCATCTTCCTTTGGCGGACGAATGAGGCCGGTAATTTGTTGCCCGCGGCGCAGACCGAATCGCTTCATCTGCGCAGGGCCGATGTAGATGTCATCAGGCGAAGGTGCGAATGAATACTCGGCACTGCGTAGGAACCCAAAGCCCTCCTGCGCAACTTCAAGTGTGCCCTCGCCCATCATCAAACCTTGCTCTTCGGCATGTTTGCGAAGCACCTCGAAAACGAGCTGCTGCCTCGACATGACCGTTGCATCGGGCACATCAAGGCCGTCGGCCAGTTCCGTCAGCGCCTGCCCGGACATGCGCTGCAATCCAATGAGGTCCATGCCATCAGCCTTGGCTTGCTCAAACCGCTTCTTCGTTTTTGCATCGAGCTTTTTGGTGAGCGATGATGACTCAGACTCCAGCACCTCATCAGTAGGCACAGATCCAGGCTTGAGCATCATGCTCACAGCTTCCGTGGAGTGGCTCTGACCACCTCCACCTTTGCGACGACGTCGGCGCTTCTTGGCCATGGCTGACAAGTTCCTTCACTAGTTACCGCACGTGGTGCGGTTTGGCGTTGTTTCGTTCAAGACGAAATGCAGACTGGTTGCTGGGGCGCCTGGCGTATGGACTGGATGAGAATGAGCGATGCAGGAAACCACGTGTAATCCATTGGTGTGTGGCCCTGATCGATGCCGAACGACGAGTGTCTATTCAATCAAGGAGTTCATCGAGAATGGCCGCCAATGCTGCCTCAAGGGCGTCGGGGCCTTCCTCGTTGACAACTATATGGTCCGCTTGTGAACGCTTCTTGTCAAGTGCAAGTTGCTGCACTTCCCGCCGATCGACCTCTCGGGCATCCCACCCGCGACTTTCAGCGACACGTTCAAGCCGTAATGCCCGGGGTGCATCGATAAAGATGACCGTATCGCACTGGTCATCCAGCCCCACTTCTAGCAATAGCGGCGCGTCGATGACCAGTGCTCGCGTGCTCGCAGGAGCTGCTCCAAAGATGGCCCCTCGTCGGCGCTCCACCTCAGGATGCACCAGGCCCTCTAGGCGTTCCAATGCGTCGGATTCCTCAAACACAAGGCTCGCAACCGCTGCTCGATCCACCGCCCCGCTGTCATCGAGCATACTGGCGCCCCACCATTCAACGATCTTCGAACGAATCGCCGGCGCATCGAGCGCGGCTTTGGCGAGCATGTCGGCATCTGCAACAACGCACCCGAGTCGCTCAAGCGCCCTAGCGGCCTCGCTCTTTCCCGCGCCAATACCCCCGATGAGTCCAATGACCGGCGGCGTCATGACACCACCCGCCGCCAAGTGGTGTCGCCATCGCCGTCCATCATTTCAACACCCATCTCAAGCAACGCATCACGCAGCCGATCCGCTTCCGCCCAATTTTTTTCGCTGCGGGCCCGATTTCGAGCATCAACCATGGCGTCAATGGACTCATCATTGTCACCACCGCCAAGAACCCTGTTGCGATCCAATACACCCAGCACGCTGTCCATGCGCTCCAGCGCCGCCAGTTCGGCTGCAGCAAGTTCTCGCGAGCCGCCCGATCCATCACTGTGTTGACCCACCGCTTCGTTGAGCACACCAATGGCCCCTGCCAGATTGAGGTCGTCTGCCACTGCCGCGGAAAATCCATCGATCGCCTTGGTCAAGGGGCCATCGCCGTCAAACGCACAACACTCGCCGCGCTCCAGCGCATCACGCAATCGGCACCAGCGGTCGACCATGCGACCGCAGTCACGAAGGCCCTGCATAGTGAAATTGGCGTTGACCCGATAGTGCGTTCGAATGAGCTCCAAACGAATGGCTGCGGGCGTCGCGCCCTTCTCCAGAAGATCTCGCACTGTAAAGAACGTGCCTGCGGACTTGCTCATCTTTCCCCCATCAACCATGAGGTGCCGCACGTGTACCCACGTGCGGGCAAAATGATCGCAGTCGGTGACCCCTCGCGTCTGAGCGATTTCGCATTCATGATGCGGAAAGATGTTGTCCTCGCCCCCGCTATGCAAGTCGATGACGTCGCCGAGCAATGCCCGAGCCATCGCCGAACACTCAAGATGCCAACCTGGATAGCCCTCGCCCCAAGGACTAGGCCATCGCATCAAGTGTTGCGGGTCTGGCTTCCACAACATGAAGTCTGCAGGGTGCTTCTTGATCGACTGCGTTCCCATGTCGACGCGACCGCCCTCGCCACTACGCAACGCATCTAACTTGTTGCCCGACAGATCACCATAGTCAGGGAAGGACTGCACGTCGAAGTACACAACACCATCGGCTGCAACATACGCATGCCCCTTGTCCATGAGCACCTGCACCATCTTGATCATCTGCTCTACATACTGCGTCGGCCGCGGCATAAGCGTTTCGTCATCAATAACGTCATCAGCGACCTTCAGTCCAAGGCAGCGTGCATCCTCAAGAAATGCGTCGGCGTAATAGTTAGCGATGGCATGTGGATCTTCGGGATCGATAGAGGCTCCGCCATCTCCTGGTTTACCCGCGGCAGAAGCCTCTGCGAGCCGTCTCGCGGCAACAGCCATTTTGTCTTCGCCGCCCCCGTCAGCCGATGCGTCGTCAGTCATGTGCCCAACGTCGGTGATATTCATCACATGCCGAACCTCGTGGCCAAGCAACTCAAGTACCCGACGAAGGACATCCGCTGCAAGAAACGCGCGGAAGTTGCCGATGTGCGCAAAGTCATAGACCGTTGGGCCACAGCTGTAAAACCGGATCGGCCCGCTGGGATCAACCGGAACCAATGGCTCAAGCGTGCCAGACAACGTGTTATGCAGGTGCAGTGTCATCACTGAGCAGGCAGCGTATCGGGTGCATCCAGTTCAAGCACCGTTGCGCATGTATCGAACGAGAAACGATCTAGCAGCATCCGTAGTTTGCCCTTCGTGGACCCCGCGCCGACGTAGCACTTAAAGCGACGCTTCAAGGGCATGGGCACGCGAGGACAGTCTGTTGCGAAGTCCCTTGGATGTAAATAGACCACTGCTGGACGCCCCATCGCGTTGAGTTGTTGAAACCCACGGCGCAATATCCACCCTGGAAGCAACCGCATGTAGCCACCGCCAGAGAATGGCACTGTGATGGGACCCAACTTCATCATTGTCATGGGCAGTTCGTGGATAGGCCGACCCGATGGCGCAATGGCACTTACATGGGGGGCTGGGTCGCATGGATACCCGCCGTGTGCACGTGCAGCTGGAAATAAGCTCGCGTCGTACTCAAGCCCCGCGTCAAGTAACACGTCCATCGCCCACTCACTGCCAGGCGTAATTGAGAAAGACGGCGCTCGAAAGCCACGAACACGCTGTCCGCCTGCGTCTTCGATCACATCAATTGATCGACGTAGATCCTCGGAAAACGAGTTGGCATCGAGTTCATACACCTTGCGGTGCCAGTAGGAGTGGGATGCAACTTCATGCCCGTTTTCCACTATCGATCGCACCAACTGCGGGTACCGCTCAGCGATCCAGCCCAGCACAAAGAAGGTTGCATGAACACCTGCCTCAGTCACTGTCTCGATGATCCACTGTGTGTATCGCTCGACGAGAGACTCCCACGTGTCCCACTTGGAAACATTGGCAACAGCCTCAATTTCAACCATATGAAACCAGTCTTCAATATCAAATGAAAGCGCATTAACGACTGATTTTTGAGGGTTGCTCATGATGCACTCGCCTGTGACTGATACCACTGCACAGTTCGCCTAAGACCATCTTGCAACGACACGCTTGGCCGCCATGCAAGTTGTGATCGGGCATATGCGTCACTTGACCACAATGCATCAGCCGGAGCGTCTTCGTCTACCCAGACAATCGACCCGCGATAGTCGGCAAGCTCTGCAATGTGTTGAGTCAATTCCGGAATTGATACCGCGATGCCAGTGCCAAGGTTGATTGGCGTTGCTGTTTCAACTCGACGAAGTGTGTCAACAATGCCTGCTGCGCAATCATCTACAAACAAAAACTCACGTGATGCATGAGCGCCATAACACTGCACGACTGACGCGTCTCTATTCACGGCGTCAACGAACTTCGACACGAGCGCCCCAACAACATTGGCACGATCACCATCAGTGCGTTGCCCAGGCCCGTACACATTGCACGGCAATACATAGCCCGCCGCTGCAGTGCTCATGCCAGCCAATGCCATTCCAAGTTCTCGTTTGCCATTTGCATACGCTTCAATTGTCCTCGGGATTGCTCCCTCGTGCAGTGTCGTCTCACACAATGGCCGCGGCGCGTCATCGGCATACGATGCCGTTGAACCGATACCCAGTACACGTTGCACACACGTGTGCTCAGCGGCATGAACAATTGCATTTGTCATAGCGCATGTCTCGGTGCTGATCTGCGCATCGTGCCGCGCGAGCCATTTTCGCCCTCCGACAACACCAGCGAGGTGGACGATTGCATCAGGTTGATATTGTTCAACAGCGGCCCAAACAGCCTCCCGATCACAGACGTTGACCTTCGCCCGTGGTGGCGCACATACCCTCGCACCGGCCTGGCTCAATTGCGAAACGACAGCTGTGCCAATGAACCCATGTCCACCAGTGACGAAAATGCGCTGGCGATCTAACTCAAATGAAACCTGCAATGGGCTCAACGCGACTTGAACCCGACTCGCTCGAGCAAGCCGTCGAATTGGTCGAGGTCATAGAACTCAATGGACAACTTGCCCTTGTACCCCTTGCGATTGGCTGTAATGCGGACTCGAGTTCCAAGATGGTCCGATAACTGCGCCTCAAGATCATCCAGATGGGCCCGACGGGGCCGATCAGCTTCTTTGGTGCCAGGAGTCTTTTCGTCTATGTTCGACGACATGATCGTTCGAACCTGTCGCTCCATCTCCCGAACTGACCATCCCTCGCTGATAGCCTTCTTCGCCAAGGCCGCCCGAATCAAGAGATCCTCGATAGACAACAAGACCCGGCCATGCCCACCGGTCAGGACCCCCTTTTGCACAAGCGACCGTGTGTCTGGGTCGAGCTCACACAACCGAATCTGATTGGTGACAGCAGCACGAGTCCAGCCAACCCGACGGGCAATCTCTTGGTGTGTTAAACCAAACTCATCTTGCAGGCGTTGAAACGCATCCGCCTTTTCAACAGCATCGAGATCTTCCCGTTGCAGATTCTCAATGACACCAAGTTCGGCTGCAAACTGCTCTGAAACCGAGCGAATAAGGCATGGAATGACCGTTAAGCCTGCTGCCTGAGCCGCACGCCAACGGCGTTCGCCTGCAATGAGCTCATACTCCCCTGCCTCACCTGATGGACGAACCAGAACTGGCTGCATCAAACCCGATGTCCGAATCGAATCTGCCAGTGAGTCAATCGATGCCTGGTCCATATGCTGCCGAGGCTGATAGCGGCTGGGCCGTATGCGGTCCACGGGCACTGTCCCTAGACCCTCCCCACCATCCTCGTGGGCCAAAGGCAATCCCTGTTCAGGCGGAGACGTCCGCCCTGGCTGATCTTGCGTTGGTTCAACAGCGACAGGAACGGGCTCGCTCAGCATTCCGCTAAGACCCATACCTAAACGCTTTTTCTTCTTCTTCGTTGCCATCTCAAGCCCTCCTTGGTCCTTGTCGCAAACTGATGGTTGTAGCGAGGCCCACTCCGTGGCCAGCATCTTCAAGGCAGGGTACCGCATGTGTCACGTGAAACGTCAAGCGAGCAGCCAAGGAGCCACCCAAAAACCGTCACTCTTTCCACCGCGAGCAGTCGCAACGCGCGAACATCGAGGCGGCACCGCCCATAGGTTTCACGTGACACCTCATCACTTGTTATTGTCCGATAACTTTGTCTAGCCAAGCCCAGATGTCTCACCCTCCCTCGCCATCATTCGGATGCGAGATTCTGTTTGCCAAGCATCACCCTGGCCACCACCGCTCAAAGATATCCGTATCCAGAGCACGTTCGAGGACATAGCCGTCACGTATGCATCTGTATGATGTCTTTTTGCCTCTTTTGCCGCTTTTTGGGGGTTTCTTACGCGATCTTCCGCGAACATGCGACGAACTTCGCCAATTTTACACCTTCAAGTGTCTCGCCCCAGGGCACAAGGCCAGCAAGCCGATGCGACTTACTCATCAGCCGCTTCAATGTGACGACGACAGACGGTGATCCGGCGCCAACTTCGCCGTACTTACGCGATTATTTGTGATTTAGGTTCGTTATTAGCCGATCGTGCAAGATCGCTCAATCTATCTCGTCAGGATCGCAGTACCACCACATCTGAAGGGTCGATTCCAAACCGCGATGTGCCCTGCTGCGCTTTGGCTGCATGCGGGCGGGTCACGGATGCTTGAACGGAGCCACCATTGGCAAGCTCCAAGGTCAGCCTGACTCTGTCGCCCAAGAATACTGAATCGCGACAGGGCAGCGACTGGGCATTCACAGCATCACCATCTGCCGTAGGCACGAAGGACTCGGGCCGAATAGAGCACATCACAGTCCCGGTAGGGGCCGTGGAGCCGTGCCATGATGTTGATTTTAGGGTCCCTAGGGGTGTTTCGACAAGAACACTCCCGCCTGGTCCTGCTGAGGCTGTGCCACCAATCAAGTTGGTGTCTCCGAGGAATTGGGCCGCAAATTCGCTTTGGGGGCGGGCGTACAACTCCGCAGGGGGGGCACACTGCACAACTTGACCATCCTTGAGCAGCGCAATGCGATCAGCCATCGACAGGGCTTCATCCTGATCATGCGTGACATAGATGCCCGTCAAGTTGGCGTCCTTGCAGATTCGACGAATCTCCGCTCGCATGTCCTGTCGAAGCCTTGCATCGAGGTTGGACAGGGGCTCATCGAGCAACAGTACGCTTGGTCGGACCACCAAGGCCCGTGCTAGGGCCACTCGCTGTTGCTGACCCCCTGAGAGGGCATTGGGCCGTCGGCTTCCCAAAGCCTCAAGTTGCACGGCGGCCAAGGCCTCATCCGTACGGGCATCGAGCTCAGTTTTGGCTAATTTCCTGACTTTGAGCCCGTAGGCGACGTTTTCTCGCACGGTCATGTGCGGCCACAAGGCATAGGACTGAAACACCATGGCCATTCCCCGCTTGGCTGGTGGCCGCTTCGTGACATCCTCGCCCCCAACCTCAATCGTGCCGGATGTGGGCTGCACAAAGCCCGCGATCATTCTCAGCAGGGTGGTCTTGCCACAGCCAGAGGGCCCCAGCAAGAAGAATAATTCACCCGACTCGATGCGCAGGTCAATATGGTCCACGGCAGTGACGGTTTCGAATTGCTTGGTCAGTTGCTTGACTTCAACAGCGGTCATGGTCGAAACGATATCAGGGACATCGTTCCCAATGCGCTATTGTCCTGCGGATCCCCAGGGGTACGATATCTGCGCAGATGCGTCCTGGGCTCCTCTGGGATTGCGAGGGCCCCGAAAGCGGGGCATTGGATCAACGCGATTGGCATAGCCGCTCAATCTGATCATCGTCGATCATCTGAGCGTCCAAGCCAATCTAGATGGAGTCAGGGCATGGCAATAGAGCAATCCATTCCAACTGATGCGCCAACCTCATCGAACAACTCTGGCGAACACAGTGTTGCTGTTGACAACCAGCACACACCCATCGACCCCTCCAATACTGTTCCATCGGAACCGGTACTGCAGACGTTGACGAACAATCACGCGTCGCAAGTCCAACAGCAGCACACTGCAATGCGCATCGATGCATTACGCAAGTGGCGTGTTCGACCACAACGCCTGTCCCATGCTGGACAACTCGTTGAACTGGTCGCTGACAACGCCCGCCGTGCGCAGCGTGAAGTGGGGGGGTTCGCGGCCGCATGGCAAAAGTGCGCCGATGCGACCATCGTCAATCAAACGCGTATCGCCTCTTTTCGTGGAGGTGTCGCAACAATTGTCACGCACAACGCGTCCCTCCGATGGGTTATTGATCGCGACCTTCGAAGCGGGCTATTGTCGCGACTTCGTTCCGAATGCACCTCGGCCATCACCGCTGTGCGCGTCCGGAGCGGCGCTGTCAACGCCCCACGCTGATCCACTCGGGCACCGCCTGTGGGCGCCCCTGCGCATCCACACAGGCTAAGAGAGTCTTGCCGGTCGCCAACACTTCTCCCTCGCGACGAAGCTCGTATGCGTGCGTGATCTTTACCGGCCCGCACTGTTCTAAAGTGGTGTCCAGCACAAGCGCGTCGTCGTAGCGTGCAGGACGTTTGTAGTTGATCTCCAACTTCACAACGACCAAGTACAGGCCATCTTCTTCACATTGTCGATAGCTCCCACCTGATTCTCGAAGCAACTCTGTGCGTCCCATTTCAAGCCATACAGGGTATGCAGCATGGTGCGCAACGCCCATGGGGTCACACTCGCAGTATCGCACTCGAACATTCAGATGATGTGTTGCACTGGTCATACAGCACAGCCTACGCGTCAGTGCCACACTGTGCCCGCGCTACTTTCCGACGCAAAAGGATGAAAAGATCAGCCCCAGCACATCGTCCGGCGATACATCCCCCGTAATTGCACCAAGTTGATCGAGCACCTCACGCAGTACCGCGGCAACAAGTTCCGGTGATTCAACCGATGCCGCAGGATCACCTGCGTCCGAAAGCTCTCTTGCTTCCACGAGTACATGCTCAATACGTTCCAACACCCCATGCTGCCGTGCCGACATCAATGAGGCGCCCGACGATGCCTGTGCCTCCTGAAGTGCCTTGCCGATTGCCAGGCGAAGGCCTTCGATCCCTTCGCCCGTTTTCGCCGACACCCTCAGGCCGTCGTTCAACGAGTCGACAACATCTGATTTTGTGCGTATGACCAGCCCACCAATGCCTTGGGGGATCACCTCATCACATGGCACACACCAGATATCCAGGTCGGGCTCTTCGCCAATGACATCTCGCTCTTGGCCCCCAGGCGTATCTGCCAGCCGCGCCGCTGCCACACCCGGAAACGCACATGGTTCAATCAATGCATCGCGTGTCGTATGAGGCGTGTCCATCGTCACTGCTCGCTTTCGGCCAAGCAGCACGTTAAACAGCGTGGACTTCCCCGCGCTTGGGGCACCTCGCAATCGCACTAACGGTCTTTGGTCATCGAAGGCCTGCCCCCCACATGCCTCAAGCACATCCCCGATCGTCTTTCGTAATCCGTCGAGCCGATTTACAACATCACTTGCAGAGGCAAGTACGACATCTTCTTCATCAGCGAAGTCGATCCCTGCTTCAACAATTGCGAGTATGGATGCGGTTAGCTCAGCCGCCTGGGCAATGCTGTTGTGCCATGCGCCACGACCGGCACGATGCGCCGCAGCAAGTGCTGCATCGCTGTCGGCATGTACCAACTGCATGACAGACTCTGCTCGGGCCATACTCAGTTGTCCAGATCGCCATGCTCGAAACGTGAATTCCCCTGGTGCCGCCTGGCCAACTGGCAATCCAGCAGCGACACCGTGCTCAATAAGGTGTTCTGCCACAAGTCCAAGCAACAGTGTGTTTCCGGGCAACAATAATTCCGCAACATCTTCGCCTGTGTACGACCGTGGCCCGGGCATCCACAGCAAGGTGCAGGGCAAGTCAAAGCTACACAACTGGAGTCGCGTATTCACCACACAACGGTCATCGGGTAATTCGACAAGTGTGCGTAGGAGCGCAGCGGCATTGGATCCACTGATGCGAACCAACCCAACATGTGCCGAAGTGGCTGGCGTTCCAATTGCAACAATGGTTAGCGGCGATTCAGCGAGGCCTTCATCAGGACACACGCTACTTTCGCTTCTTGAACGTTCGGTCCGGGCCGTTTCGCTTGCGCTGTGTCTCTTGCTTGCGACGGTCGAGCATCTTCTGATACGCCTTGGATTGCGCATCCTTCCCGCCCTTGGCTTGCCGATCCCCTGAAGCGGGAACGATTGTGTCAAAGTCCATCTGGTCGACCTTCCGTCGAATGAAACGGCTTTCCATAATGCCAACAGTCGATGACGTAATGATGTACAGCAGCAGCCCTGATGGCGCGCTATACAGCATGACGGGGAAGAGTACGACCATCATGATCCGCATGATCTTCTGCTGTGTCTCTTGCTCTGGCGTCATCGATGCCGATCGCGGCGTCATGTATTTCTGCTGCACCCAGAAAATGGCCCCGAGCAGGAAGGGAAGCAAGTTGATGCCGCTGACATCAAAGATCAGTAGGCGAAATGGCTTATCAAAGGTCCAGAAACAATGGTCCGGTTGCGCAAGATCGCCAAGAAATGCCCAGCCGCCAAACAACTGGAAGACCCCGTAGAACGCAGGCTCTTGTCGCAGATCGAATGCAAAGTACAAGGCGGCCCACAATGCGATCCAAATTGGTGTCTGCAAAAACATTGGCAGGCACCCAAGCATCTGCAATGGGTTCACGCCGTGCTCACGAAAGAGTTGCATCTGCTCCTGTTGCAGTCGCTTTCGGTCGTCCTTGTACTTCTTCTGAATCCGATCCATCTCGGGCTTCAGTTTGCTCATCTTCTTGCTGAAGATCTGCATGCCCATTTGGCTCTTGCGAGTAATTGGGTGCATCAATGTTCGCACGCACGCAACAAGCAAAATGATCGACACACCCCAGTCGAACACAATCCAATGGTCAAAGAATGACAGCAGTTGCACAAGCAGAACCGCAAGCCATTGGAATGTGCAGCACGCACAGAAGTCTGACATCCGATACAGCACAAGCCCGCCCAAGCGCAGCGTGTCATAGGGCGCTGTCTCTTCGATCAGAGAACGCTCAAGAGGCCCCGCGAACGCGGCGAGTGACGTGTCGAGTGTGCCGCCACCGGGCAAAGAATGCGTTGGGCTATACAGCACTGTCGCAACTTGCGATACGCCGTCAACTTCATCGAAGACGCGAGTGATGCGCTCGATCTCTGTGTCCATTGACAGATGTGAAGTGCCTTGTGCGGCATGAACTGGGTAGACAACGAAGGCGAAGTATCGACTTGATGATCCGAACCAAGACAGCTCATAGCCAGCTTCTTGGGCCTCGGGGTTAGGCCACAGTGTTGATGTTGCGTCCTCATCGACTGCGTCAGAAAACTCAACTTTCAATGCACCGTCAGTGATGACGCCAGCAAGTCGACCTGGGTCCTCTTCTGCACCGAGCAGATAGCCGAATCGGAATCGCCTGCGATCCATGTACGACCCGGGATCCAGTGACAAACCTGGTGGTCCAATTTGGCTCCACGAAATGTCCATCGCTTGGGCGATGTGGCTCGTCACCCGTTGATGCACCTCAATGCTCCACCCGTCGAGGACGAATCGCCGCTCAATGTCGAGCACTTTGTCGCCAGAAGCATTTTCCAGGACCGCGCGAAACTCGCCAGGCCCTGTGGATGTCCAACAGGATTGATGCTTTAGGTTCAGCTCAACGCCATTGACCGTAATTGCGCGGCATGCCAGTATTGGATACGGATCAAACTGGCCTTGCCCAGCTGGAAGTAATTGCTCTCTGGCAAGCACGTATCGCATCGCATCTGAGGGCAACGCTGGCGGAGTCGCATTACCCTGAGCCACTGCTTTCCAATGCCTTTGAGCCTGCCGCTTGGAACCAGCATTGATCCAAATATCGCTGAATACAATCTGCGACATACCGCCACCCACGCGGGTGAACGACACAGCCATGTGCTCTTGTTTCGGGTCCTGGAGCGATCCGAGTTGCGGCAGCGGAGGTTCATCCGTCGGCACGGTGAACAATCGAACACGAAGCCCATCAATTGACTTGGCACTGCCAACTGTCTCTGGAGCATCCACCGATTGTGTATTCGTGGCAAGTCCAGATGCGGCAGGTTCCGGTGTATCGGGTGCGGGCTTTGTTGCTGGTTCACCCTTCGTGCTGGAGGCTGATGTCGTATCCGCTGATCCCTGCTGGTCTGACCCCTGTGTCGACCCATCAGTCGCCTGGGTGTCGGACTGACCCAGGAGTTCCTCTCTCGATTGTTTCTCCAGCCCTGGTCCGGTGATAACCAGCGTAAGCACCAGCCCAAGTACACCTGCTATGACAAAGGGCAACCATGCCCGGCGCCGCTTGGCTGCCATGGCATCTGGATCACGTCGACCTTGCGGCTTCTGGGCCATTGGCGACTTCAGCGCCCCTCCAGCAGTCGATCACCGAGCCAATTACTTAACTCGGGGATCGCATAAATCTTCTTTACCACGGATTCGATGTCGTACTCGACACGGTGAAAGTCAACGGTACCCGCGGACTCATCGAGCACTGCGTACGCTGCGCGAGGATCCATGTCCCGAGGTTGCCCGACACTGCCAGGGTTGATAATGCAGCGGCCTTCTTCTTCAAACTTCCACACACCATCAAGATCGCTTGGTGGATAGAAGTCAGGCTCATCAGTAAACACACCAGGAACATGCGTGTGTCCAACAATGCAGTATCGCTTCACTCTCTCAAACACCTGTCGCATTTTGACTGGGGAGTTCACTGCATCTTCTGGAAAGATGTACTCATTGATCGGTCGGCGTGGGGAACCATGCACGCACAGGAAGTCGTTGAACGTTGTCCGAACTCGAAGGTGGCCGAGGAATTCCCAACGACGTGCTGCTGCATCGGGGTCCGTCTCCAACTCAAACTGCGCCCGAGTCCAGTACGCAGCCTGCTCGGCGGCTGCATTAAAGTTTGTTGGTTCGTAAAGGGCGCCATAGTCATGATTCCCCATCAACGACCACTCGCATCGCTCCGCAATGATCTCTGCGCAAATGACGGGGTCGGGCCCGTAGCCAAGAATGTCGCCAAGGCAAATGATCTGGTCAACCGATCGATGTTGATCGATGTCCTCAAGTACCACCTGAAGGGATTCCAGATTGCCATGAATGTCACTGATCAGCGCCGTTCGCACACGAAACTCCAACAGGATGGGGGGGGCAGGGGAAAGGGGGGCAAGGGTATCCAGCAGGCCACTGCAGCGTCAACGCCTTGCGCGGGCTTTGGTTCCAGTACTGCCTCGATAATGTTGCCCAGCCATCCCCGAACGAATTGGACCACTTAATCAACCTGAGCAGCCTATAACACATTTGTTTACAACTACTTAGAACTGTTCTTGCTGCATCATGACTATGTATGCACAAGTTATCCCCATGCCAACCATCCAATGGCCAAAGAGCGGGGCCCTCCGTTGCTCGGGTCCCCTCAATACAATGCCGCCCCTTGAGCCCGCTTTAAGGGCCAATGCAGGAGCAATTTGGTGGCTAGTGAGAAGCATTTTGACCTTGTTGTGATTGGCAGTGGGCCAGGCGGTTATGTGGGCGCAATTCGAGCAGCCCAAATGGGCATGAAGACCGCCATCATTGAGCGAAACAAACTCGGTGGCGTATGCCTTAATTGGGGCTGCATTCCAAGTAAAGCACTGCTCCACACAGCTGAACTCTGGTCCGAGTCTGTCACCCATGGCAGCAAGTGGGGCATTGGATTCGACAACGTGACCCAAGATTGGGACGCAGTGATCAAACACTCGCGGGGGAGCGCTGATCGACTCAACAAAGGCGTTGGGTTTTTGATGAAGAAGAATGGCATTACCGCCATTCAAGGCCATGCACGGATCATGTCCGGCCGCTCTGCTGATTCGCCATGCACCATTGATGTACTTGAAGCATCCGACAACTACTACCACGACGAAGGCGGCGCACGCATTGGGTCCATCACCGCCACGAACGTCATGGTTGCAACTGGCGCACGTCCACGTGATCTGCCATTCGCACGATTCGACCATGAAGTAATCATCAGTTCAAAAGATGCAATGGTCCTGCCCAAGCGGCCAGATCGCATGGTGATCATCGGCAGCGGCGCAATCGGCATGGAGTTCGCCTACTTCTACAACGCCATGGGCACAAAAGTAACGGTCATCGAAATGGTGGACCGCATTTTGCCTGTGGAAGATGACGATGTTTCAAAGGAAGCAAAAAAACTCTTCACTAGACAGGGCATTGAGTTTCGAACGGGTTGGGCAACGAGCAACGTCGAACGCATTGGTAATGGCGCGATTGTCACCGCGCACTCCGTCGATGACGCCTCCAATGTGGAGACATTCGACTGCGATGTCGTCCTCGTTGCAGTAGGTATTGGTGGACGCTGTGATGGCGTGTTTGGCCCAGGTGTTGATGTCGCCATGAACAAGGATCTCATAGATATCGACTACATCGGTGTAGACGAACCAACCTATGAGACAAGTGTCCCTGGGATATATGCAATCGGCGACATCATTGGCCCCCCCGCACTGGCGCACGTTGCCGCAGAAGAAGCCGTGACGTGTGTCGAACGCATTGGTGGCCACCACACACTGGGTGTCGACTACAACGCTGTTCCAGGCTGCACCTATACAAACCCACAAGTGGCTTCGGTTGGCATGACCGAAGCTGCCGCAAAAGAAGCTGGTCACGAATTGCAGATCGGCCGGTTCAGCTTCGCTGCTCTGGGCAAAGCCGTTGCAGTGGGCGCAACAGATGGCTTCGTGAAGATTGTCGCCAGCAAACCTTATGGCGAGATCCTCGGCGCTCACATCATTGGCCAAGATGCATCAGAACTTATTCACGAATTTTGTTTGGCTATCCGCCTCGAAGCCACTGCGGAAGACATCATTTCGACAATGCACGCGCATCCGACACTCGCTGAGTCAATTCATGAAGCAGCGCTTGGTGTGGAAGATCGCGTAATCAACTCCTAAGGGACAAACCTGCATGTCGATCGAAATCCGCGAACACGTCATGGGCAATGGTCTTCGGATCGTTGCGGAAGTGGATGCCGCAGCGGCTTCCGCAGCGGCGGGTTTCTTTGTTCGAACCGGAGCTCGCGATGAGTCCCCGCAACTCATGGGCATTAGTCACTTCCTTGAACACATGGTCTTTCGCGGCACCGAGGGACTTGATGGTGAGGCCATCGATCGAGCATTCGAAGACCTCGGCGCCTCTCACAATGCATGGACCAGTGCCGAAATCACCGCATTTCACGGGCATGCACTTGCCGAATCAATGCCCGACGTACTCGAC
The DNA here is from genome assembly GCA_014238965.1 of Phycisphaerales bacterium. GTDB lineage: Bacteria > Planctomycetota > Phycisphaerae > Phycisphaerales > SM1A02 > JABAAC01. Next base: position 23,154 of record JABAAC010000100.1, read on the forward strand.
TTGTTGGTGCGCATCATGCGCCCATTACTGCTCGATGAAGATCTAGAAGATGAGCGTGGCGTCGTGTTAGAAGAGATTGCCATGTACGAAGACCAACCGTTCTGGCAACTTTGGGAAGCTACAGCAGAGGCGTACTACGGTGCTCACCCAATGGGCCATCGGGTACTGGGGACTACAGAGTCAGTACAGGCCATCACGCCCACCGACATGCGTAACTGGCACACATCGCGATACGGCAGTGACTGCACCACGTTGGCACTCGCCGGTCGGCTCGACTTCGACGCCATCGTGGATCGCATGGAACAGAGCGTTGGCAACTGGACGCCATCTGGCGCGAAGCGCAACTGGGGCGAAATGAACCATCGCATGCAAGACCTCGTCCTTCACAGCGACCGCACAACACAGGGCTACCTCATCGGTCTTGCCCCCGCTCCTGCATTGGAAGACACTCGCCGCCATGCCGCAGCCGTACTTGCTTGGATTGCCGGACACGGCGACGGTAGTGCCCTGCACTGGGCACTCGTGAATCCAGGCATCGCTGAGGAAGCAAGGCTTGAGTACGAAGGCCATGACCGAAGCGGTGTGTTTGCCACCTGGAGCGTGTGTGAACCCAATCAGTTGCAGGATGTTGAGTCCACCATGCGAGAAGTCATTCGCACTGCTGCTGAGAGTGTCACGGACGATGATCTAAATCGCGCAAGAGCAATGATCGCTACGGCGGTCACCGTACACGGTGAGTTGCCCGCCGGTCGCATGCAGCGACTTGGCCGACGCGCCGCAACATGCGGCGATGTATTGCCTTTAGATGAGGAACTTGCGCGCATCGAGGCTGTATCGCGAGACGATCTACTTGCCGTTATCGAGGCGTTCCCGCCCGAACCCGTCGTGCTTGGCCAACTGCTGCCCGAGCACTGAAAACCCCACACGACGCGATTGCCTCAAGCAGCGCGATCGATGCTGTGTATCGACGCACTTGCAAGCTCGACCCGGTTGCCACCGCTTCGTTTGGCGATATACATAGCTTCATCTGCCATCCCTACAAGTCGATGGGCCGCCCGACCATGCAATTGATCTGAAGGCAGCGATGCACAACCAATGCTCAACGTCACGCTGATTTTGTCCGACGACCCTCGTCGACCCGCCTGCATCGCGCCTGCAAGCATCCGTTGAGCAACCATTGCAGCGCCAGCAATATCACGCCCCGGCATGATGACTACGAATTCATCACCTCCGAACCGACACACAATGGCATCTTCGCCTGCCGCTGCCTGGATAGATGCTGCCAGTCGTCGCAACACGTCATCGCCTACTGCATGGCCAAGCCGATCATTGACAGGCTTGAGGCCATCCACATCAATAAACGTAACCGCAAGCGGCTTACGCTCCCTCGCACACCGGTCGGTGCACAGCGGCAACTCGCGCTCAAGCAGACCTCGGGTACCCACGCCGGTCAATGTGTCACACTCCGTACGCTTTACAAGATCGCGATTACGGCGCTCCAACTCTCGATTGCGCCGACCAAGTCGCGCTTGCTGCCGAACCCATTGCTCTTCGGCTCGCAACAAGAGGCGTTCCACATCTGGTGCTTCGCCTGAGTCGATGCGAAGTTGTGCCAGCAAGTCACAGGCCTCATCGGAAACACGTCGGACAAGGTCTTCGGTATCTGCTGCACCAAGTGCAAACCATGCATCGGCTCGTGATCGAAACGACTGCATAGCAGCCTCTGGTGAACGATTGAGCAATGCGGAGGCAAGCGTGCCGGCGAGGTCTAGCACCTGACAGGCCTTGGCATGGTTGCTTGGCGCATCCGATGCATCGTGATGGTGTTCGATGGCAACAATGGTCGACTCGGGCAAACGCCACTTACGAGCAGTCTCAGCCCCCACACAACCATGATCAAGGTTCAATCGCTCGCGCTCAATGCTGGGCAAGCCATGGTGCGTATCAACACTCGATCCAAGTAATCGGATGTAGCTATCTCCAATGTGTTGCGCAAGTGCAAGCACACCGACATCTTGGAGCAACCCAGCTGCGTATGCTTCATCTGGATCCCATGCCCCGGTGTTACGAGCGACGGCCCGGGCAGCCACCGCTACATGAATCGACCAACGTCGAAATATGATCTCATTGATCACCGCACCATGAGCATCAAGGCGCTCAGCGAGCATGGAACCCAATGCCAAGGAGGTCACGGTTGCAACGCCGAGGCGATCAACCGCCTCAGGCACTGATCCACACGCCGAAAAATCTGCTGCACATGCGGCGCGCAGCACCACAGAGGTCAAGGCGTGGTCGAGCCCTACGATTTCAGCCACCTGTCCCGGATCGATGTCCTCTCGAGCCGCCGCATCCACAAGCCGCGCCGCGACAGCGGGCATGGTTGACAAGCGAACGCCTGCAACCACGGCTTCAACTGAAGGAATGAGCGGGGACATCAAGGATGAGACTCCTGGTGAGCAAAGCCACCGGATGAAGAATCGACCGCCCCGAGAGAGAGGTTGAGCAACACCAGCGTTCCACGTCGTTTTTGCATGAATACGAGTGAATGAAGCCCCTTAGGGACGTCCAATAACACATCAGCCGCGAGGCAAGTCGGGGTATAGCCAGGTCAGCGCGGCGGTTTCATCGCCGATGAGACCTCGAGCCCACGCTGCAAGCAGACGAGCACATCGCCGGCAGTCTTCCGCGTCAAGTTGCGCAGGGTCGAGGCCCCCTGCGATGCCTGCCAAAGCCAATGCGGTGGTTTGACGAACACGCAGATCCCCGGGCCCTGAAGTCGCTGAGAGGCCACCGTCGCAGACCGAGAAGTGCAGAACCTCTACATCCTCGGGCAGCGGGTCGCCGCTTCGAACATCTTGATCTACAACTGGGCGATGTCCAATCGCATTGAGCAATGACCACTGAAACGACACCATCGCAGCATCTGCATCATGCCCGCATGACAAGCTGGTCAACAATATATGCAAGGCATCAAAGACCGCTGGGTGAGGATCGTGGTCTGCCATCATCCTGCCAGCAAGGTCCACCCCCCACATTCCATGCCGCAATGCGTCTAGACGTTGCCGCAGTGGCCACCATACGTGTTCAACCTGCCATTCGGTCAAGGTTGCCAAATCACGCCCGTCCCGTGTGACCAACCCAACGTGCCCGCCGGTCATGGGTTCAAATCCGCCACCGAACGTGCTCTTGGGCCGAAGAGCACCCTTGGCCAGCCCACGCACGGCACCATGCGTCCTGGTCAAGAGCAGCACGGTCTGCGAGGTCTCAGAAAATTCCCATCGACGCAGCACGATGGCGTCATCGGTGATGCGGGCCATGCAAAGAGCGTACCCGCTTGAGGTGTGTATCCACCGAGATGTCCACTGCAACCTTGTACCATTCGATCCATGCGGACTGTTTCCGTCATCAATCAGAAGGGGGGCGTGGGCAAAACCACGACAACTGTCAATCTTGGCGCCGCCATGGCGCAGTCCGGTTGCCGCACATGCCTCGTCGATCTGGACCCACAGGCCCACCTCTCATTGCACTTGGGTATTCGTGCCGACGACGACACAACCACGGTCTACGACCTGCTGCTTGACCCCACACTCGATGCCCGCGAAGCACTTGTTCAAGTTGAGCCAAACTTATCCGTACTGCCGGCTGAAACTGATCTGGTCGCAGCTGAGTCGGATCTCGCATCCGAAGCAGACAAACACTTGCGGCTTCGCAAAGTCTTTGAGCAGTTCCAAGACTTCGACGTCATCATGCTCGACTGCCCACCGAGCCTAGGCGTACTCACGCTGAATGCTCTAGCGGCATCAAGTGAAGTACTTGTACCGATGCAAGCGCACTTTCTTGCGTTGCAGGGTGTTGGCAAATTGCTTGAGACCGTTGGTATGGTTGGTCGCGGTGTCAATCCGACCCTTCGAGTTGGGGCAATTGCATTATGCATGCATGAAGGACATACAACATTAGCTCGCGAAGTGGTCGAGGATCTGCACACGTTTCTGGACAACGCAAGAGACTCTGGCATGCCATGGTCAGGCTGTCGCCTGCTTGAGCCGCCGGTTCGCCGAAACGTAAAGCTTGCCGAAGCTCCGTCGTTTGGTCAGTCAATCTTTGCCTACGACTCGTCCTGTAACGGAGCCAACGACTACCGACGCTTAGCCATGTCTGTGCTAGCCATGTGGGCCCTTCAACCGAACAACACGCCTGCGATGAACGAAGGCAGGCTTGAAGACGATGCCGCCGCCAACGTAGCTGGCGATGACCATTGACGTGAAGCACTGGCGATGGGCCTTCGTCGCGACCTTCATAGTCGTGACAATCCTCACACACTTGCCTCGCACGGAAGTGCTCGACAAGGCACATGTGCCTCCAGACAAACTCATTCACTTCGCAGCTTTCGGTGTACTTGCTTTTTTATTCTCGCGGTGCCGATGGATGCCTGTGGCTGTTGCGTTGGGGTTGCTTGCATGTTGGATCCCATTTGACGAGTGGACACAGAGCATGATTAGCCCCTCACGTCAATTCGAATGGGCGGACATTGCTGGCGGATGGCTCGGCGTTGCCACTATCGCGGCCTTGTGGCAAGCATTGCGCCAACCCAAAACCGCCGCAGAACGTGTTGGTTGGACACAGCTCAACACGACATTCGACTCCGTTACACATTCTCTCGATGGGGGAGTTTTGCCGTGCCTCACCGGCGCAACGGTGTTCTTGGCAACACTACTTTCAACGTACATGGTGTTTTGGATTGGCCTTGAACGTTCTGAAGGCACCATTGCAATGGTCGTTGGGCTCACTGCAGGGACCTCGGTGTCATGGGCCATGGTGCAACGCGCATGGGCTCGTCGTGCAAGCCCGACACTCCCCCAGGTTGCGTCGTACTGGTGGCTGATTGCATTGTTGCCCATGACTGTGGGATGGATTGTCGGTAGGCAACTTGCAAGCCTGAACCTTCCAGGTCAATCTGCTCCACTAGCATTTTTCATTGGCATCGCCTTCATCAGCTTCCCAATGCGGCCGGCCATGCTGCGCGCATGCGCAGCAGCGAGTACGAATAACGAGCTGACCAATGGCTGATGCACTTGAGCGAAACACCCGCACAGTGATGTCCCTGACATTCGTCAGTCGGATCTCTGGCCTGGTGCGTGAAGGTGTATTGAGTCGATTGTTTGGCACCGATGCAACACTTGGCGCGTTCTACTTTGCATTTCTGATTCCGAATCTCTTCCGACGGCTCTTTGGCGAAGGCGCACTGGCAGCTGCGTTCCTGCCCGAATATCAAAGGCTACTTGCAGATGATCCCCGCCGGGCTCAAGCACTTGCAGGGCTCACCGCTGGTGGTTTGCTTGCTGGGCTGGGTGCCGTGGTTGTTGTGGCAGAGTGCATTTTGCTGTTGGTGACTGCCTTGCCTGGCACGCCTGGGCCGGCTCTGTGGCTCACCATGATCATGCTGCCATTTGCGCCTTTGATTTGCAGCGTTGCTCTGCTTGGCGCGATGTTGCAAGTGCACGGACGATTCGGTCCAACTGCAGCGGCGCCCATTATTCTTAATGTCTGCCTTGCAACTGCAGCGGGTGTTGGCTGGTGCCTCATTGCGCCAGATGCAACAGACGATGACCGCGGCAGGATGATCGTCGCGGCAATCATGGCCGGTTCAGTAGTCGTCGCAGGGCTGCTCCAAGCCACTTGGTCCATGTTCGCATTACGTGGGCACGCTCGCATGTCACTTGATCGAAGCGGCATAGATGGCGTGAGGCGCGTACTGAGGCGAATGATGCCTATGTTGCTGGGGCTGGGCGTGCTTCAAGTCAACACACTGCTCGATGGCCTGATTGCCAGTTGGCCTGTGCTTTCATCAAGCGACACCATTTTCGGTGTCGCCTACCCGCTTGATACACACGCGATGAGCACAATTACATTTGCGCAACGTTTGTATCAATTCCCGCTAGGCGTGTTTGGCATTGCGGTTGCAACCGCCATCTATCCACTGCTCACTGCCCGTGCCACAGACCACGATCACTTCGCCGACACGATTCGCCGAGGCCTTCGACTTGTCATCTTCATCGGCCTGCCTGCAGGAATTGGCCTGCTACTGGTGCGCACACCTTTGACTGCGTTGCTGTTGGAAGGTGGCAACTTCAGCAGCGGGGATACCCATCGCGTTGCCTACGTGCTTGCGGGCTACGCGACAAGCATTTGGGCGTACTCGGCTGTGCAAGTGCTCACTCGTGGGTTCTATGCATTGGATGATCTGCGAACGCCAGTTCGACTTGCTGTTGCCATGGTTGCTCTGAATCTCGTACTCAATCTGATCTTGATCTGGACGCCATTGCAAGAAGCCGGGCTCGCATGGAGTACTGCTGTATCCGCAACTATTCAGTCCTTGCTGCTTTGGATCTTCTTGCAACGCCGAACGGGTGGCTTATTCCAACGTGGCGTTGGACGGTCGATCACCGGAAGCATTATTGCAACCGCCTGCATGGCCGCTGCGGTGGGTGGATCACTGTGGGCCATGGGCGTGGGCTCCGACACGCTTGGGTGGGCTTGGCGGCTGGGCGTGCTCGTGGCTGTGGGGGGCGTGTCCTACGCGGGTATCGCAAGAGTGCTAGGCATGCCGGAACTGCGGTGGGCGTTGGGCCGCTCCATTAGCGATAACACTGATCGTGACACCTCATCGACGAGGTAATCCCCGTTGAACTGACCTGTGGTGCCTTTCTCGCCAGTGAAGCACATATTTTTGTGTCATCGCGCGCGCAGTCCACAGCGAAGGCTCTTTACCAGTGGTGGCACGTGGGAACGCATGTCACTGGCTCCTGGAATGGCTCGTGCGGGCAACACGGGTCATACAACTGGCAAACACGCCGGCGGATTCGCATACAGCGGATGCGCCGGCGTGTCAGTGGATGCCTAGGTGCGGCACCACCAAGGATGAACTTTTGATTCTGAACCCCACCCTACACCTGCCACGCAGCCCCGTCGCGCGTCACCCTTCGATACAACGTGTCGCGTTCAACTGGTTTCAGCCCGGCTTCGCGAATGGCCCGATGCAGATCGGCCACGGTCGTCTCCTGATGCGTCCCGGCACCATCCACTTTCGTGATGTCATACCAAACCACGGTTCCGTCAATGTCGTCAGCGCCAGCACCTTGCAACATGAGTTGCGCCATAGGCAGCGTCTGCATGATCCAAAATGCCTTGACATGGGGCACGTTGTCGAACATCAGCCTTGTCACAGCCATCGTGCGGAGATTCTCCAGCCCAGAGGGGCCATACAGCGCCTCAAGTTGTGAGTCATCTGGAACAAATGGCAATGGAATGGCACACTGGTACCAGCCCGTTTCACATGCCGGTTGAGTCGGCTGACGATCCGTGCCGTACATCGAATCCGGGCCAGTCAGCACGACTGCAGGCCGTTCCACACCGTCTTGGCACATCGCATTAGGTGTCGTGATCCCCTTTGACTGTGCCCACTGCAACAAGGTTGCATCCTGCTGTTCACGAAGCAACATGAAGTGCCCAACACGCTCGCTTGGCGATTCCACATGCCCATACAACATGGTTGCATTGGTATGCAGCCCTAACTCATGCGCAGCTTGGTGCACATCCATCCATGCACGATGCCGAATCTTGCCCTTGAAGGCCTCGTCATGCACTCGATCATCAAAGACTTCCGCGCCTCCGCCAGGCAATGAACCAAGGCCTGCATCACGAAGTTCTCGCAAGACGGCGCGAATACCGTCAATCCCATCGCGGCCGCGCTTTGAGATCTTTGCCAGATGCACAATTTCGACCGCTGTGAACGCCTTGAGGTGAAGCCGCGGCGCTTCCTCATGAATGGCGCGGAGCATGTCCGTGTAGTAGTCAAACGTCAGCCACGGATGTAGCCCACCGACAATGTGCATCTCCGTTGCCCCAGAAGCAACGGCGCGCTGCGCTTCTTCGCGAATCTCCTCGATCGTTCGTTCGTAGGCACCGTCCTCATCGCGCTTGCGGTAGAAGGCGCAGAAGCTGCACGATAAAGCACAAATGTTTGAGTAATTCAGATGCCTGTTGACGTTGTACCACGCTGTGTCCCCATGCAACCGTCGTCTAGCGCCGTCAGCCAGTGCGCATACCGACCAAATATCGTTGGTCGAAAACAACAGTTCCCCATCCTCACGCGTCAGCCGAATACCCGCTTCAACTTTCTCGCGAATCTGATCCAACGCTGCATCGCCAAGGGCAGCGGCTTGCTGTGCCTGTTCTGTACGAATCATGAATTTCAATTGTAGGGCCGGCGGCTCTTATCGGACAGGTTCGGATCATGCAGCATGTTCGGGTGCCTGACTAGCCGATCTTCCTCTTTGGCCGAATGCAAGCAGCAAATGAACCGATCGTCCTAAGTGAACCCCAATGAACCACCACCACGATAATTCAAGCCCCATGCGACGCGCTGCACTGGCCTTTCCAGTACAGCGAAGCCGCGCTGAATCTGAGCAATGGTGCCACATGACAGGCAAGCGAATCGAAGGTAATCGCCGAATTGAAGCGCTTGCTCGCCGATTCAACTGCCTGGGCTACTTCAGCGAACAGCCTGGCCCCCGCGCTGCCTGATCGACGCACGCCAACGTAGCCAGTTAGGCATACCGCAGTGCTGCTACCGTCAGTGCATGTCTACAACACCATTTGGTGCAGTCATTCTTGTTGGCGGCCGATCCCGACGCATGGGGTCACCTAAACACAATTGCGTCCTTTCATCGGGCATCACCATGGGGGCACACATGGTTGCACTTGGACAATCTGTCGCAGACGTGGTCGTTGTCGCAGGGCCTGTTGATTCCGTAGATCACAGCACCATGGGTGACGTGGAGGTTGTGCCGGACCTGCAAGGGCACGTAGGACTTGGCCCGCTAGCGGGCATCGAAGCTGCGCTGACATCTGGAGTAGCAAAGCGATGGCTCGTATTGCCCTGTGACATGCCGCTCCTCACGACTGCGTTACTGTTGAACCTTCGCGAGCACCCGACCAATGGTGCTGTTGTGTTGCAAGGTTCCGGCCCACTGCCGCTTCGTATTGATTCCGCACTGCTCTCGATGGTCACCGCAGCCCTTGACTCCGATGCGCTGGCAGTACGTGACTTGGAATGCGTGCGCACCGCTGCCCAAGTGCGGGTAGAGGACACGGCACTCATTCAAGATGTGGATCGACCCAGAGACTTGTGTTGATATCATCAATCGATTGAGGCAACAACGCATTTGAACGCAGGTGTTCTGCTCTGTGCATCCAAGCCTCTTGGCACAATGATGTTCGCCTCTGGGTAGTACATGGCGGCATTGCCCAGTGCAATGTCATATGGCCGTGCCACAACGGACATCGACCCAGCCTCCGTACGGACCGTAACACGTTCATCCACGTCAATGCCCATGCGTTTCATGTCGTCAACATTGAGCAGGATGACATCTCGACGATCTTGCCCTCGATAGAAGTCGTGCATCTCGTACACCACGGTGTTGAATTGACCTTCACTGCGAATTGTCGCAATACGTACCTGCCGTTCCCCGAGAGTTGGGGGTGCCGGTGCTCGAACAGCGTGCACGGTGCACTTGCCCGTTGGAGTTCCAAACGTTGCGTCATGGAACGTTCTGCCCTCAATGTGAAATTCTCCGCCGGTGTCGCCTATGTCCTTTAATGGTGCATACCCGGGCACGACCTCGGCCAAGAGGGCGCGAATCACGTCATGATCGCCAAGTGTGTTCCATGCAATCGCGCCATCGCTGCCCAGCAACGCATCGCCTAATGCGGCAATGATCTCTGATTCAGCTCGAGGCCCGTCATGTCGACGTGCGCCGCCGTCGCTCCTGCGCACAAAGTTGAACATGCTCTCTTGCGTCGTGGACTGTGGCTCTTCATCGCGAGCAAGGACTGGAAGCACCAGCATTTCACGCCCTCGGCCCCAAGCGTGGCCTGTATTGAGCGTCGTTGACAACTGCACAATCGTGCCGATGCGCTGCATAGCCTGGGCACACCATGCTGCATCGGGATTTGATCCATACAAATTGCCGCCGAGCAACACCGCTGCGTCAATCTCACCTTGATGAGAAGCTTCCATGCATGCCATGGTGTCCATGCCCTGTGCTGTTGGAAGGTGTACGTCAAGCTTTGCTTCAACCGCATCGAAGAATGCTTGCTTCAACGCAGGGACAACACCCATGCTGCCTATGCCCTGAACATTGCTGTGGCCGCGAAGAGGAAGCAACCCTGCGCCGGTACGTCCAAGCATGCCACGAACGATTGCCGTGTTAGCGATCATCTGAACAGTTTCCACACCATGCGATTGATGTGTCACACCCATCGCCCATGCAAAAATAGTCCCAGTACTTGCCGCATACAGCTCGGCAAGCTGCTCAATTGTTTCACGTGCTACGCCACACGAAACAATGTGCTCCCATGACGTTTCCTGAACAACCTTCTCAAAGGCCTCCCACCCATCTGTCGATGCATCAATGAATGCGCGATTTTCTGCGCCTCGCTCGAGCACCGCCTTTACCAATCCCGTCAAGAGCAATGCATCGCCCCCAAGCGATGGTTGGATGTACATATCGGCAATCCTCGAGGCCCGCAACATGCTTCGCACATCACTTGGCACCTTGAATCGCTCGAGACCAACTTCTCGCAATGGATTGATCACGACAACGCGGCCCCCGTTGCGCTTGACTTGCAAGAGGTGTTTCATGAATCGTGGATGATTGGACGCTGGGTTAGCGCCGATCAACACAACAAGGTCGCACTGCTCAAGATCCGACAATTGCACAGTTGCGGTGCCAGACCCTGTCACACTTGCCAAACCAACACCCGAGGCTTGGTGACAGTAATACGAACAGTTGTTGACGTTGTTGGTGCCGCGCATTCGCGCAAGAAGTTGCAACACAAAGCCGGCCTCATTTGACGATCGACCGCTTAAGTAATAAAAGCTCCGCTCGGGCTTCGTGCGCTTCAACGCGGCGGATGCCTTGTCCATCGCATCGTCCCAAGGTAACTCCTTGAAACGATCATCCATGGGGCCCGCGTACAACGGTGTGGTAATGCGGCCAAGATGTTCCAACGCCCGCGGCGTCATTTGCTTCATACGATCAAACGTGAGCCCCGCAATCACGTCGGCGGAAACAGCTTTCTGCATGTCGGCAGCCATCGCCTGTACTGATTTTTTACAAACTTCTGGAAAGTGACCCGCCTCGTCAACCATCCCGCCGCGCTGACCTCCCATGCCCAATGCACATGTCTTGCAAGCATTTCGTGTGCGAAGTGCCTTCCACATACGACGAAAACCGCCTACGGCTCGCGCTTTTCGAAGCGTATAGAGGATGGCGGGCCACCCGCCACCATGCGATGGAATACGTGTTGGACTCATGTTCGCACAGTACCTGTCCGAGCCCAATCACCGAGGCTCAGGCCTGCGCTCATCAACAAAAAAGACGACGGCCGGCATGAAGCCGGCCGTCGCGTTAGTTCAAACACAGGGCGATACGACCAGTCGTCCGCTCCCGTCGGTGGACGAGTCAGTGGTGTACGTCCTGCATAGTTTCACGACTTAAGATCACGAATCACCTCCTTGGCATCAGGCCCATTCCCATTCAGCCGTCACTGCTCGTGGGCAGTCGCCGAATACTTTCCCTTCGGCGTCCCGAAGGATCGATCGCCGACCATTGGGGCCAGACGGTGGCGGGGGGCGGCGTATGCCACAGGGCCTGTTGCGGGCAAGCGCCGCTCGACCCCACCACTGTTGCATTGCATCGGACAGATTGCGCGGTCGTGTCCAGAAATTTAGTGAAGCGTCAAGTCTGCAGCACGCCGGTTCGAAATTCGCCTTCGATAGGAAATGTCGAAGCAATCTGCAACGCATCGGTCAACTCTTCGCGGGTTCGATGCGGTTCAATAATCCGATCAACCCAGCCACGGGCTGCGCCATACCGAATGTCCTGCTGTTCGCTGTATGAATCTGTGATTGCCTTGAGCATGGCTGATCGCTCGTCCTCGTCCACCTCTTCGCCGCGACGCTTGCGCGCCGCGAGATCGATTTGCAACAACACGCTTGCCGCCGACCCAGCGCCCATTACGGCGCATTGACTACCTGGCCATGCCAGCGTCAGAAACGGGTCGAACGCTCGGCCACACATCGCATAGTTCCCAGCGCCGTACGATCCGCCCGTGATAAGCGAAATCTTGGGCACAATACAGTTGCTCATAGCATTGACCATTTTGGCGCCGCTGCGAATGATGCCCTCTTGTTCGCTATCGCGCCCCACCATAAAGCCCGTGGTGTCGTGCATAAATACAATTGGAATACGCTTCTGATTGCAGTCCATGATGAACCGGGCGGCTTTGTCGGCGCTGTCAACATAGATCACGGCGGGCATGTTGGCACCCTTAGACGGCCCAGTCTTACCCCCAGGCATCACACGCTCTGTGAGTTGACGTTGATTGGCGACAATGCCACAAGGCCAACCCCCAATCCTCGCAAAGCCACAGACAATTGACGCGCCGAACGCAGCGCGGTACTCGTTCCATGATCCTTCATCGATAACGCATGACAACAGTTCATTGACGTCATATTGTTTTGCCGCGTCGTGTGTAAAAATGTCGTACACGTCGCTGGATGCTCGACTAGATGGCGCCGCTTCGATTGGCGGGCCTTGCACTGTCTCGGTACCCATATCCGAAAGCACTAGATTGCGCACTCGCTTCAAACATGCTTCGTCGTCTGGCTCGTGAAAGTCGACTGTGCCGGATATTGATGCGTGCATCTCAGCGCCGCCGAGTTCCTCGCTGTCTACTTCTTGTCCGATGGCGGCCTTTACCAATGCAGGTCCCGCGAGATACAGACCGCTGCCCTCAGTCATCAACACGGTGTCGCATAGGACAGGTAGGTACCCCCCGCCAGCTACGCAGTTGCCCATGATGGCCGCAATCTGCCCAATCCCTTGGGCGCTGATAACCGCGTTGTTGCGAAAGATGCGACCGAAGTCATCGGTGTCGGGAAAGACATCCTCTTGAAGCGGCAAGAACACACCAGCTGAGTCAACCAAATACAGCAGTGGAAGTCTGGCCCGTCGCGCAATCTCCTGCGCTCGGATGATCTTCTTGCAGGTCATCGGAAAAAACGCGCCTGCTTTCACCGTGGCGTCGTTGGCGACGACCATGCACACGCGCCCCTGCACGACCGTAATGGCTGTCACAACGCCAGCGGCAGGTGCGCCGCCGTACTCGCTGTACATCCCATAAGCCGCAAAGAGGCCCAATTCAAACAGCCATGTGTCGGCATCTTTGAGAAGGTCTATTCGTTCACGCGCTGTCAGCCGACCGTGGCGATGCTGGCGATCGATTCCACGCTCACCTCCGCCTGCGCGGATTAATGTGGCTTGCTCGACAAACTCGGCGGTTGCAGTGTGCAGATCGCTCATGTGGACGATTCTACAGACCCCATCGCCGCAGCCGCGCGAGCTCGTAGGACGGTCACGAGCAATGATTTGACGGATTCCATCTCCACGGGCTGCTTCAACTGACGGGCCATGCTCGTGACACTGCGGCCATGTAAACCACAGGGCACGATGACATCGAATTGCGATAGGTCGGGGTCTACGTTGAGGGCAAGGCCATGCATCGACACCCACCGAGAGACCCGAACGCCCATTGCCGCGATTTTTTGACTCCCCTGAGGATGATCAACCCAAACACCCGTTGCATCTGGGTCTCGGTGGCCCTCAATCCCAAAGTCTCTGAGTACTTCGATAACGCATCCTTCAAGGAAGCGCATGTACGCATGGAGACGAAAGCCAAGCCTATTGAGATCCAGAATGGGGTACGCCACCAATTGCCCTGGGCCATGCCAGGTGACATCCCCGCCGCGATCGGTCTGATGCAGCTCAATACCACGACTGGCGAGCGTTGATTCGTCAACGAGTACATGGCCAGAGGCCTCGGGGCGACGCGTCACAGACACAACGGGTGGGTCGTGCTCCACAAGCAACAGGACCTGACGTCCACGGGCCCCGCGATCGGCAATGACCGCCTGTTGCTCAATCCGTTGCAGCGAAAGCGCCTCGGCATAGGACATGCGGCCAAGGTCGCGGACATCGATAGGCTCGTGTGAAGGTGACAAGAACGACGATGATAGGATCCTGTGCCTATGGCCGACATTCACCCCACTGCAGTGCTCACAGGCGACGTTGATCTCGCCGGGGATGTCGTAGTGGGGCCATATTGCGTCCTTGACGGCACGGTTGGTTCTATCCGCATTGGCAGTGGGTGTCGCTTGGTGGCTCAGTGCTATGTGACTGGGCCAACCACCCTTGGTTCCGGCAATACCATCTGGCCAGGCGCATCAATTGGCACACCGCCACAGGATGTGGGCTTCGATCCCTTTAGTGGTGGTGCTGGTTTGGTCATCGGTGACAACAACACCTTTCGCGAACTTGCAACGGTGCACCGGGGCAAGACTGATGAGCCCACGCGCATCGGCAACCAGAACATGTTCATGTCATCGTCACATGTCGGTCATGACAGCCAAATCTCCAACGGCATCATCATGGCCACTGGTTCAATGCTCGGGGGGCACGTGACTATTGAAGACAAGGCAATCCTTGGTGGTACCGCGGCTATTCATCAATTCGTGCGTATCGGAACAGGTGCGATGATTGCGGGCCACGCGGGTGGATCATGCGACATCCCACCATGGTGCACCGTGTCTGGTATCAACCGTATTGCCACACAGAATGTAGTGGGGCTTCGACGCAGCGGTATGTCAGATGATGACATTGCCGCGCATCGCGCCGTATTCCGCGTGATGTATCGCAGTGGCTCAACCGCCCCGACAATCAAGGCACAGTTGCAAACGATGGCCGATGGTGGGGATCATGTCGCAGCGCAGTATGTGACGTTTCTTCAGGCATGTACGCGGCCACTGTGCCCTGGACCGGGGCGAACAGCCGCTCGACGGTCTGGTCGCTGATATGCAACTCATTGTGCTTGGATCGGGCTCGGCAGGAAACGCCGCATTACTGCATGTTGATGGCGAAACCGTACTGATTGACGCAGGGCTGTCCCCGCGGCGCGTACACCGAGCCTGCGCAGAACTTGATCTGCCAAGACCTTCACGCATTGTATTGACCCACCCAGACAGCGATCACCTGTACCGCACATGGGCTACATGGGTGAATCGTGGTGAAGTCACACTGCATTTGCATGAAGGCCATATGCGCTACGCACATGCTGCGGGTTTTACCTCTGTTGGCATGGAGACGTTTACCGATTCGTGCCACGTTGGCACTGTGCGAATCGACGCTCATTTGATGTCCCACGACGATCATGGCACCTGCGCATTCATCTTGCATGTCAAGGGCGAACGAATCGGCTGGGCGACAGACCTCGGTCGAGTCACGCCCGAACTTGTCGGCGCACTTGCCGATGTAGACATTCTGGCAATCGAAAGTAACTACGACCGCATCATGCAAGAAACAAGTGACCGGCCGGTGTTTCTCAAGACACGCATCATGGGCGGCGGCGGGCACCTGTCCAATCGTGAAACACTTGAGGCCGTGTGTGCAATTGCCCAGACCGCTCCACTCCAACAGGTTGTTTTGTTGCACCTGTCACGTCAGTGCAATTGTCCTAATCGCATTGTGGACTTGTGGACAGCGCACGCGCCCCACTTGGTGGATCGACTTGTGATTACCTCTCAACACGAACGTGTCAGTATTTGGCCAGTGAAAGCACTCGCCTGAGGCATGAACAAACGCTCCAGCAAGATGCTGAAGCGTTTGTGTTACATCGTTTTGTAGTGCAGGATCAGCGGCGGCGACGTCGCGATGCAAAGCCCGCGAGGGCCAGCAAAGCCAGTGCACCTGGCGCGGGAACGGTGGAGAAGTCGTATCGCAGGCGATCGACGGAATGTGAGCCGTTGCCCCAGCCAGGCTGTACGCCTTCGGCACCGATCAGATCGATCGCGGGATCGCCAGCACCACCGCCTGTTGTGCCCACTTCAAAGTCAAACCCCGTAATGCCTTGATCCATCCACGAGGTGACAACGTCCATCATGACAAAGGTGATTGAGTTTGACGCCCAATCAACATCGATACCAGTGGTGTAGCTTTCGTGCCAGCCACCTGAGTAACTGTACGCAGTGGCGTTATAGCCATTATCCAGCCACATTCCAGAGAAGAAGTCCATTCCCCCAAGACCGCTGACATTTCGAGCCCAAGGGTTGTCGTTGTCGCCAGAACCACCGTCCTGGTAGTCGATAAAGAGCATGTACTTGCCCCAATCGGCATCGAGATTGTCGACGGTAATTGTGAACCCGAGGTCGCTGCCGTTATCCCAGACTGTGACAGACGTGATGTCGAGGTTGGGGTTACCTGTTGCGATGTCACCTGTTGAATCGTCATAGACAACGGCCCCAAGCGATGAGGACGCTGCCATCATCGCGGTGCCAACCATGACTGCAGCCAACGGCGTTACACGGAACATCATGTACATGGAAAACTTCCTCTACCTCTTCCCAGTGGCCTCTCTCCTTGCCACTGATCAATGCAGAATAGTGGCCCCAATCAAACGATCAAGGCCTATATCTGGACTTTTTCACCCGTTCTTGTAGTGGGGGGCCTCGCTAGAGGCGGCCTTCTGAAACGGGCCAAACTACATTTGTGCTCAAACGGTGCCTGGCACCTCTTTTTCGCCTGCTAGGGCCAGTTGACGGCAATACCGCCCGGTGGAGGCTGCAAGCCCCCAATCCACCCCTCTACTGGCGGAGGCATATCAAGCCGGAGTCCTCCGACAATACAAGGGGCCAATAGCGGCGTTGCATTTTCAGGCGCGTCCTGTTCAAGGTCCAGAATCACATCGCGGCACCACTGGCCACGTTCATCTGCAACCCGCCAAAGTTGCACGCCCTCCAGCAAAGGTCGCGCACGCAGCCCGGGCACAAAGTGACCAAGCATGGGCTCAATTCGGTTTGTCCACCAGCCCACAGGCGTGCCCGGCAGCAAGATGGTGCCAGGCAGCGCCAGGAGAAGGGTGCCTTCGTCACCATGCGCAGGTACGCCTTGGGGCCGCTGAGGCACAACCAAGGGCACGTCCCCATCCCAAATGAGCATCCAACAACACTGCAAGCGAGTCTCTTCTAAAGCGAGTTCAGCATCGCCCCTGGCCTCCAGCAGAACTTGAGGCATCGTGGTGAACGTCGATTCGCACGCTTCATCGAGCCGTGTCAGTGCTACAGCGGCGAGGTCAAATGCATGGCTCCGCTCCCCCTCGGGCAACTCCAGTACGTCTGGCAAGGCATGCATCAGCGCCTGGCACGTGATGATGTGAGGCAGCGCCAATGACATTGGTCCATCGTCAACTTGGTCAATAGCCCTCGCGAGTCGGGCCATATCCGTCCAATGCGCCAGAAGCGCTGTCCATGTATTGAAGTCAGGCATTGGGGTGAGAGTCTACGTAACTGGGCATTTGGAGCCTGTTGCTGGCCTTCCAAGCCCATTGTGACCGATGTAAATCCCGCCATGGCCGTTTCTTCCGCTGCTCGAACGCCTGCCACACCCGGCATTCGCCGCCCCTTGAAATGGGCTGGTCGTCTGCTGCTCATTGGCGGTTGGGTTTTCGCCGCTTTGGCCCTTGCCTCCTTTGACACGGCAGATTGGCCCTCACACGCTGTAGCGGTCTACAACACCCCATCGGCCAATTTAGGCGGTGCCATGGGCGCGTTGCTGGCGTATGGGTCATATCACCTCATTGGATTGGCATCGTGGATTGTGTTGCTCGCCCTAGGAGCGTGGCTGTCGCTTGAACTGATGCAGCGAGGTCCAAGCCACCCAGCGCTTCGCATGGTTGGCGTGCTCCTGGCCGCCGTATCTTTCTCCACCCTTCACGCACTGGTGCTGCCTACAAGCTTTGGACTAGCTGGGGCAGCTGGCGGTGTTGTGGGGCACGCACTGGCAGCGTCACTTGTGCCTGCAATGGGCATGCTTGGGTCGATCATGATCGTGCTCGTGCTACTGATTGCTGGTTTAGTGGTCGCCGCCGATGAACTCATGCTCGCGTTGCCCGGGGCCATCCTTCGCGGCACGCGAAGCGTCGCAGCCAATGCCCCGCGACCTCGTCGGGATTTGTTCAAACGACTCTCCCTTCGCCCCGAACGAGCAGTAGCGTTTGAAGACGACGAAGAAGAGATCGAGGACGCGTGGGAGGACGAGGCCCCAAGCGAAGAGGAAGAAGAAGAAGAAGAAGAAGAGTGGGAAGAAGAAGACGAGTACGAAGATGAGTGGGAAGAAGAAGAAGAAGAAGAGGAGGAGGAGGCCAAGCAGCCTCGTCGACGCCTCACCAAAGCCCAGTTGCGAGAGAAGATTGCCGCCATCCCAAGCAAATTCTTCGGCGGCGCAACCGAGGTTGCCAAAGATGAAGATCTGCATCGCGAAACGTATGAGGGCTATGAATTCCCCAGCGTCCAGTTGCTGGAATCTCCCGAAGGTGACTTCTCTGAAAAAGTTGAGTCGATGGTTCGAAAGCAAGCTGAGATTCTCGAAGAGACACTCAACACATTCGACGTCGAAGCTGAAGTCACTGGTATTGAATCTGGACCGACAGTCACCTTGTATTCAGTTCGACTTGCCCCTGGCACACGTGTCTCACGTATCAAACAAATTGATCAGGACATCGCCCGCGAACTTGGCGCACAGAATATTCGCATTGTGCCTAACACCGTCGGGCGAACAAGCGTTGGCATTGAAGTGCCTAATCCAACACGCGAAAAGGTGCGACTAAAAGAACTCATCAACTCCGGGGCAGCAAAAGATATGGTGCTGCCAATGTTCCTTGGCAAGGACGCCAGTGGCGAGCCGTTGGTCGAAGACTTGACGCGCATGCCACATATGCTCGTGTCGGGCACAACAGGCTCGGGAAAAAGCGTGTGCATCAACACGATCATCATGTCGTGGCTGTTCCTGAAGCGACCTGACGAGGTAAAGCTCATCTTGGTCGATCCAAAGATGGTCGAGTTAAAAATGTTTGCGGATATTCCGCATCTAGCATGCCCCGTCGTCACCGAAATGAATCGCGCTGCAGCAATTCTTGAATGGGCGATTCGAAAGATGGAGGAACGGTACGCGTTGCTTGCAGAAGCGGGCGTTCGTGACATCAAGACGTTCAATGAATTGACCTCGGATGAACGGCTTGACATATTCGAGCCTGACAATGAGATCGAGGAAGCCAAGATCCTCGCCAAGCTGCCGTACATCGTCTTTATCATCGACGAACTCGCCGACTTGATGATGACCAACAAAGAAGTGGAGCAGTCAATTGTCCGCATCGCACAGAAGGCTCGAGCGGTTGGCATTCACCTCATTCTGGCGACACAGCGGCCCTCAGCGCAGGTCGTCACCGGCCTGATTAAATCGAACATGCCTTGTCGAATGAGCTTTAAGGTGTCTAGTGGCATGGACAGTCGCATCGTGCTGGACGCCAAGGGCGCCGAATTGTTGCTCGGTCATGGCGACATGATGATTGTCACGCCACAGAAGCCCGATGTTCGACGCGCTCAAGGCACGCTTGTGGACGATCGTGAAGCACGTTCCGTCGTGAAGTTCCTTAAAGAAGTTGCCAAGCCAAACTTTGAACAGTCACTCATTCGTATCAAGCAAGGTGGTGATGGGGAACTCGGCGGGCGGCCCGTCGAGCACGACCCGTTGTTTGACCAGGCTGTAGAGATCTTGATCGAGACTGGCCGTGGCAGTGTGTCATTGCTGCAACGTCGCATGAGCATTGGCTATAGCCGGGCGTCACGCTTGGTGGATCAAATGGGCACCGCGGGCATTTTGAGTGACCACAAGGGTTCCGTTGCTCGCGAAGTGCTGATCAGCGCTGAGGAGTGGGAAGAGATGAAGGCCATGCAGGCGAATACTGGCGATGGAACTTCGGAATTGACTTATGAAGAAGATCCAGATGGCCTCGATGGCGTGCCCGACGAGTACGAAAACGAGTTCGCCAGCTAAGCAGCCAACGCTCGCCTCCAAGATCTCAATGTGCCAACTACACCGTCACTGGCATGAGGACGTACGTGAAGTCGCGGCCAACGCGAATGAGCCCAGGCTTATTTGAAGCCTTCAGTTCAAATGTCACGTCATCTTCATCGACCACTTTCAACGCGTCAGCGATGTAGGCCGGGTTGAACCCGATTTCCATGGCATCGCCTTCATAGCCCTTGACCTCAATGATCACTTCAGACTCACCCATTTCTGGCGCGTGGCTGGACAGCGTGAGTTTGTCCGATTCGAAGTGCATGCGAACACTGCGTGACTCTTCGGTAGTGAGCAGTGATGCCCGTCGAATGGCACTGCGGAGCAGTTCTCGGTTGCACACAAGCTTCTTGTCTTGATCTTTGGGAATGACATCTTCAAATGGCGGGAATCGACCTTCAACCAAACTGCTCACAAGTGTGGCCGGTGCAGTTGCACTATCCACATGGAACGCGATTCTACTTTCGCCAACGGTAATACGAACCGATGCGTCAGGATCCTTGGTCATTCTGCGAAGCAAGCCAAGCGCCTTAGCTGGAATGATGCAACTCACTTCACCGTCGGCCCCATCGCAATCCGCGATCGCCATAGCCAACCGACGGCCATCCGTTGCGACCATTCGAAGACGCTTGCCTTCACGGTGGTACAGCACCCCATTGATGGCGTATCGGGTGTGCTCCGAAGCTGCAGCGAACAAACTCCGTGCGACCGCCGAGGCAAGAATGCCTGAATCGATTGTGCAATCCACGTTTGTGTCGTCGAAGGTGGCTTCTGGAGGGGCTTCCTTGGGATCGAATCCAAAGACCTTGAAGCGTGCGTCATCGCCTCGAATGTGCAGCGCGTGACCGTCTGCCTCAAGGGCGATGGTCGGATCGGCACATTCCCGAATAATTTGTGTCAATTTGTCGCCCGGAACAAGCACTTCGCCCGCGTTTTCCACTTCAACACGATCCAAATCGAGCACGAGCGATGTCTCGCCATCGGTGGCTGCGAGCCTTAGTCGGCCATCAGCAGCCGTCAATTTGACGCAGGTAAGCACGGGCGAGGGTGTGCGGCTGGCAACAACGCTGCCAACCGTGTTGAGAGCATCGGCCAGTGCAGCCTGATCGCAAATTACCTTCATCGCCATTGACATAAACCTCCATCTCAACGAGCCCTCTGGAGTGTACCATCGACGTCTTGTGCACACGATCGGGCTCATGCCCGCACGCCATCCCAACGCAGACCCCGCCCGACCTCATTGAGAGAGGGCCTGGCGACCCGGAGAATGCCGTTCCATGTCCTTTGAAGCCGCCGTTCACGCCAAGGCCATTCGCCTGGACACGCTTGCCCTGCAAATGACGGCAAATGCCGGCACGGGCCACCCAACAACTGCGATGAGTCTGGGGCACCTGACAACGGTGCTCATGTATCACACCATGCGGTGGGTGCCAGAAGATCCCGGACTGTCCACCGCAGATCGACTTGTGTTGTCCGAAGGACACGCAGTACCCATTATCTACTCGGCCTTCATCGACCTTGGTGCAATGGTCGGCCAACCCAACGCCTACCGCCCAGCAACGCTTGATGACTTGGACGGATTTAGAGCCACCGATTCACCATTCGATGGTCACCCCAACCCGCGAGAAGGATTCACGTTCTTTGACGCGGCGACAGGATCGCTTGGCCAAGGCCTTTCTGTAGCAGTTGGTTTAGGAATCGCCGCGCGTGGCGACGACCTCGACCAGCGCATCTACTGTGTCATCGGCGACGGCGAATCGCGTGAGGGCCAGATTTGGGAAGCCATTGACAGCCTTGTTGAATTGAATGTCTGCAATGTCTTGCCGATCTTTAACTGCAATGGTCTTGGGCAGGCTGGAGAGGTTAGTAACCAACAATCGCCCGAACGCATTGCCGCAAAGCTCGAAGCATATGGCGTGCATGTACTGACCATCGATGGCCACGATCCAGCGGCGATTGCTGAAGCATTCAAGACCTTTACTGACGGAGCCAACAAGCCTATGGCGATTGTTGCAAACACCGTCAAGGGCTGGGGCGTGACCTCCATGCAGGGACTCGGTTGGCACGGCAAGCCTGCTACAGGTGAGAAGCTCAATGCTGCGCTGCAAGAACTCACTGCTACGGGTGCTGGGTTGACTTCGTCGCTCGCTGGAAGCGAATTGGCGATCTACCCACCGTCCACAACTGAACGGCCAATGCCCGCTGCCACTGAAATGCCAACATTCAGGCAGGCGATGGCGGACATCGACCAGTCGACAGTGCTGCAGGTTGGCCGCTTGGCAACCCGCAAGGCATTTGGCGTTGCATTGCGCATGCTTGGCCGAAGCGACCAACGCACGTGGACGCTTGATGCTGATGTACAAAATTCGACGTTCACCGATGGATTTGCAGCGGATGAAGCGACGAAGGATCGATTTGTTGAATGCAAAATTGCAGAACAGAACATGATGTCAATGGCCGCAGGTTTGTCTGCAGCAGGAAAGAACGTGTTCGCCGCATCCTTTGGCAAGTTCATTACTCGTGGCTATGACCAGATTGAAATGGCGATGAACTCCGGCGCCAACATGAAAATTGTTGGTTCACACTGTGGTATTTCGTTAGCCGCTGACGGCCCGAGTCAAATGTCACTACCGGACGTTGCGTGGTTCCGAAGCCTCTCATCGACACGTGATCACAGCGGCAACCCAGGGTGCTATGTACTCCAACCAGCTGATGCCTGGGCGGCCTATGGGCTCACCGCAGCAATGGGCGACTACGAAGGCATGTGTTACATGCGTGTCTTCCGTCCGGAGGTTGAATTCCTGTACGACGAGAGTACGGTCTTCGATCTTGGTGGCATGGAAGTGCTCACTGAAGGTCGTGATCTTCTGATCGTTTCAGCAGGCTACATGCTGCACGAATGCAACAAGGCCATTGATAGTTTGGATCGCATGGGCATTGATGCGTCGCTGCTTGACTTGTATTCGCTGCCCTTTGATGAGGACCGATTGCTTGACTTGGCAAACTCAAACGGTGGCAACGTGCTTGTCGTTGAAGACAACTACGGCGGCGGCCTGTTCTCCGCTGTTGCAGAAGCTTGTGTCAAGGCCGGCGATGCGTTCACCATTGAGCCCATGCACGTCACTTGCATCCCTAAATCATCTCGCAATGAACAATCGGTGCTTGAACAGTGTGGCATGGATCATGGGTCCATCACCACGAAAGCCGCGACCATGATGGGTCTTCCGGCTCATGCCCACTGACGCGTCAGCGGCCGTTGAATGTGTCGTACCGCAGCGTTCAATGACACGGCGTTGGGCACCCCTGCGCCAAAGACTCTTGCGGCCAGGACAGCGCCTCGCTGCGTGCATCGTGCTCTTGCTTGCTGGCTGTACGTGGCATCATGATGCCACACCAACGGGGCCAACGCCCGAGGAACTGCAGGCCCGAACGGCTCGTATGAATTCTGCAAGCGGCTTGCTCAACCGAGGCAACTATGCCGATGCGGTTGTTTTATTTCAAGCCGTCATCGATGAAGCCCCCGAATCTGTTCCGGCATGGATTGGCCTAGGCGATGCGCATGCTGGCATGGAGGCTTGGCGACAGGCAGAACCCTCGTATGCAACAGCTGCACAATTGGAGCCTGCGAGCTACGACGCCCAACTCGGGCACGGAACATCACTGCAGATATTGAATCGGTTTGCCGAAGCAGTAGGCGCCTTCCATCGCGCATTAGTCATTCGCCCCGACAGCGAAACAGCTTCACTGGGCCTAGGAACGACGTACCTGCAACTTGGCCAACCGAGTTTGGCATTGCCCTTTACGGAACGTGCCATCACGCTGAACAATGGCGATGGCCGCAGTTGGGTTGCCAGAGGTGCCGCGTTAGAAGGCACCGGCGATCAAGAGGCTGCGTTGAATGCATATCTAGCAGCAAGCGAACGGATGTCACCCTCTCCGCAACTGATGCGGAACATTCTCTATAGCTATGTCCGGTTAAAGCGATATCGCGAAGTCATTGGTACTGCCAGAAGCCTTGAATCACTTGAGGGACCAAGCGCCGATGGCATGGAACGCACCGGATGGGCGTGGTTCAAGCTTGGTGAGTATGGCCGCAGTGCGGAAGCGTATCGTCGAGCGACTGACATTAATCCGCAGTGGTGGCGAGCATGGAATGGACTCGGTGTGACAGCATTGAATCGGTGGTTGCTATCAGGCAAGACCGATGTCGATGCCCGAGGAGAAGCGGCAGCAGCGCTTCGCATGTCGCTTCGATTGAACTCCAACCAGACCAAAGTGGTCAACCTTGTCAGCCAATATGGTCTTTGATTCTCGAGTACACACCCATGCCTGATTCCACATTGCTTGATGTTTTCCCATCGCCCTCTGCATCACCATTCCTCATTGAGCACATCGCCGAGGAATTTACATCGGTGTGTCCTAAGACGGGTCATCCTGACTTCGGAACTGTGACCATTCGCTTCCAACCTGGAGCAACTTGTGTTGAGCTCAAGAGTTTGAAGTTGTATCTGCATTCGTTCCGAAACGAGGGCATTTTCTACGAGGCTGTCACGAATCAGATTCGCGATGATCTTGTGACATGCATGTCCCCTCGCTGGCTCGAAGTCGTCACGGACTGGAGAGGCCGCGGGGGAATTCGCTCGAAAATCACAGCAGACTTCGGCACGCAACAGTCCTGACAAACCATCCGCCCATCAATGAACAAGGGATCGGACAAATCCGATCCCTTGCACGCTTACAGTTTGAAAACGTTCGTCAGTTGTACTTCACGCCACAGCCCCATGGCCGCGTACTGGCAGGCTCAACAGCTTCACCAGACTTCATCTTCTTGATGGCATTCAATACAAAGGTTCCGTCGGGCTCGCCCTCCTTCACTTGCCTTGCGCCCAATGCACCGCTGTACCGCAGCACACCATCGGCTCCGATCACGTACATGTGTGGCGTCGTCTTAGCGCCATATGACTTGCCGACTTTGCCGTCGTAATCAATGAGAATCGGCTGTTTGATGCCATGTTCGGTGCGTGCCGCCTTGTCTTGGGCAATCACAGTCTCCTTTTCGCGATTGGCACTTGAATCAATCAACAAGTACACCACATCAGGCTGCGCCTGCTTTGCCGAAGCAACAAGTTGCTTGATGCGGCCAGTGGTATGCACGGATCGAGGCGAGCTTTGTCCACTCCAAGGGCAGCCCGCGTTGAACCACTCGAGCACAACGACCTTGCCTTTGTAATCAGCAAGTGAATGTGATTTGCCATCGATGTCGGTGAGCGTAAAGGCCGGGGCTGTCTTGCCAACCTCAGCGATCTTTTTTGAAGGTGGAGTGAGCTTTGGCGGCGCCGTCGTAGCA